>CBDUNF010000015.1:0-31318 GCA_965368515.1 uncultured bacterium | reverse complement strand
CACGACCAGTTTGCCGAGCGAGTCGACATCTTCGGCCTGGGTATGGACAACAGCGTCGTAGGGTCCGGTGACGGCCTCGCTCTGGGTCACGCCGGGGATCTCTCCAATCCGCTGTGCGACCTCAGCTGCCTTGCCGACTTCGGTTTGAATCAGAACGTAAGCCTCAACCACGGGGGCCTCCTCACGATGTACCTACGGTGATGATACCCGTGAACGCGGGCCCCGGTTGATTCGGTGCGACGGTTACTGCCCGTCGGCTCCGAAGCGGAGGTTGTTGGCCACGGAAGAACCGTCGACCTCGGTGGCATCGAATACCACACGTTGCCCCTGGCGGAGCATTCGGAATAGTGAACCATCGAGCGAGCCTGGGCGAAGCAGCACCTCAGTACCGTCATCCTGACGGATGACACCAATGCCGGTGGTGGGGTCGTAGACCTTGACGACACCTTGCATGTCTAAGCCTTTTCGATCTTTCCGGCCTTTATGCACGAAGTGCAGACCCGAATACGCTTGCTGTTACTGCCGTGCTTGACGCGAACGCGCTGAATATTGGGCAGCCAACGACGGCTGGACCGCTTGTGAGAGAAACTAACTTGCTTGCCGACCCACGGCTCTTTGCCGCAGACCTCGCATCGATATGCCATTACGGGGAAACCTCCTGAGGCGGCGGGGGAGTGTACCAGCGTTTTGCCTCGCGCCGGAATGCGGGTGTCCAGGTTGGAGCAGGCCGAAACAAACCCGACGTCGAGATGCGCCAGAACCATACCAAATGCTGATACGTTCTGGGTCATGGCAGGTCGCTCACTCGCATACCTGGCCGGAATCTCCGTTGACAACGTCAAGGGGATCGGTCCGCAGACGATGAAGAAGCTAGGTCAGGCCGGCATCGAGTCCGTCGCCGACCTGCTGCTCCATGTCCCGCGGCGCTACCTCGATCGGTCGCAGATGTTCGATCTCTCCTCGGTCCCTCTCGACGAGGAGGTCACGGTCGGGGGGACGGTGCTCAGCGTCAATCAGCGACGCATCTCACGGGGCCGAATGATGACGACCGCACGCATCACAGATGGCACCAATGTGATCACCTGCACGTGGTTCCGCAAGTGGATGAAGCTCCCGGAGGGCGCCGAGATCCTGCTGTCCGGCAAAGCCGAACGATTCCAGGGCCGCCTGCAAATGAAGAACCCGGACTGGGAGAGATGGGACGATGACGAAACTCTGGTGACCGGCCGGGTGGTTCCGATCCACCCCGGTGCCGGCGGGTATCCACCGTTGAAGATGCGTGAGTCGGTAGCCAACGCACTACGTCGGTCGCGTCCGATCACGGAGGTCCTTCCGGCAGGGATGCTGGCTCGGCACGGTCTTGTGACCAGAGACGTGGCCCTCAACTCGATCCACTTCCCAGAATCGAAAGATGAGACCTGGCCGGCACGGCGACGGCTGATCTTCGACGAGCTCTTCCGTTTGGAGGTGTCGTTGGCACTGAAGAAGCATCGTCAAGAGGCCGAGCTCACCGGGGTGAGCCACGATCCAACAGGCGAGATGGTCGGAGCCTTCGTCGATGCGCTCCCGTATGAGCTGACCGGTGCACAAGCACGATCGATCGACGAGATCCAGGCTGACATGGCTTCCCCGCATCCGATGCATCGGCTGCTGCAAGGCGAGGTTGGCTCGGGAAAGACAGTGGTCGCCGTAGCCGGACTTCTGACCGGGGTGCAGAGCGGTTATCAGGGTGCCGTCATGGCCCCCACTGAGGTGCTTGCCGAGCAGCACTACCTGGGTATTCGTGAGCTACTGGTCGACGCAGGCCTTGGCCCAGCGCAGGTAGACCCGGCCGGGAACGCAGGGACGAGCAGCCTGTTTGCGGACAACGCCGAACCAGGAATCGGAGTGAAGATGGCGCTGCTCACCTCCAACTCTGCAGAAGTCAACTTCCTGCCCGCGGGGTCGGCCAAGCGTCAGGACGTCATCGACTGGATCGCATCTGGTGACGTCGAGTTGGTCGTCGGCACTCACGCGTTGATCCAAGAGGGAGTCTCGTTTGGCAAGCTCGGAGTTGCAGTTGTCGATGAACAGCACCGGTTTGGTGTCTATCAACGTGTGAAGCTTCGCGACAAGGTTGACGGCTACGACCCTGATCTGCTCATCATGACCGCAACGCCGATTCCACGGACGTTGGCAATGACGCTCTACGGCGATTTGGAGGTCTCGGTCCTCGACGAGATGCCGGCGGGCCGGATCCCGGTGCGTACCGTTCACCGCAGCAAGGACGAACGGGCGCTCGCCAAGGTGTATGACCTCGTTCGCTCCGAGGCGGCAGCCGGAAGACAAACGTTTGTGGTTTGCCCGCTTGTGGACGAGAGCGACAAGCTCGAGGTTGCGTCTGCGGCCGAGGAGTTCGAGCGGCTGCAGCACGTGTTTCCGGATCTCCAGCTGGGGTTGATCCATGGTCAGTTGCGGCCGGCAGACAAGGACGGAGTGATGCAGCGATTCCGGACCGGCGAAATCGATGTGCTTGTCGCCACCACCGTCATCGAGGTCGGGATCGATATTCCCAACGCAACGCTGATGATCATCGAGGATGCCGATCGGTTTGGGCTTAGCCAGCTTCATCAGTTGCGGGGCCGGGTTGGCCGTGGCGCCCATGCCTCGACTTGTGTACTGATTGCGGACCCAACTACGCCGCAAGGCGAGGAACGTATCGCCGCCATGGTGGAGACCAATGATGGATTCAAGCTCGCAGAGGAAGACCTCCGGATCAGAGGGCAGGGGACTGTCTTTGGTGAGAAGCAGGCAGGGGCGAAGGATCTCAAGCTGGCGGACATCTTGCGAGATGTGAAGCTCCTGGTGGCGGCTCGTGACGAGGCGTTTGCGCTGGTTGCGGATGATCCGAAGCTCGAGGAGCATCCCCTGATCAGGGACGAGGTGACTGCCCTGCTGAGTCATGCCGACGAATGGTGGTTCACATCGTGAGGATCATTGCCGGAACGGCCCGCAGCCGACGTTTGGTTGGTCCGCCGGGGCAGACAACTCGCCCGATGACCGATCGGATGCGTGAGTCGTTGTTCTCATCGATCGCCGCATGGATTCCCGAAAGCGTGGTGTTCGACCTGTATGCAGGTACCGGCTCCATGGGGCTCGAGGCTCTCAGCCGCGGTGCCAGCGACGTCACGTTTGTCGAACGGGATCGCGACGCGCTCATCGCCTTACGCAAGAACATCGAGACCGTCGGGCTCGGCGGGCGTGTCGTCGCAGGTGACGTCGACGGCTTTCTCGATCGAACTCGCGGACCGGTCGACATCGCATTCGTTGACCCTCCGTATGCGGTGGCGCTAGCGTCGCTCGTGGAGACGATGACGAAACTGGCGCCTGCGTTGACACGCGACGGCATCACGATCGTGCACAGACGTTCCGGCGAGCAGCCGCCGGGATTGATAGCTGATTTGGAGTTGGTGGACGAGCGGACCTACGGAAGTGCCGTGCTGTGGCGGTACGCTAAGGAGCGGCCTTGAAAGCGGAGCGGCCTTGAAAGCGAAGCGGCCTTGAAAGCGAAGCGGCCTTGAAAGCGGAGCGACATTGATAGCGGCATTGGTTCCGGGGAGTTTCGACCCGCCCACAAACGGGCATCTGGACGTGATCGAACGATGCGCCGCTCTGTTCGACCGGGTCCTCGTGGCGGTGGTGGCCAACCCGGCGAAGGCGCCCATGTTCACCCGCGATGAGCGGGTCGAAATGCTGGGTGAGTGCACAGCAGAGTGGGACAACGTCGAGATCGGATCGTTCTCCGGACTTCTCGTCGACTTCGCCGAGCAGGAGAACATCGATGTCATCGTGAAGGGTCTCCGGGCGATGACCGACTTCGACTACGAGTTCCAGATGTCGCAGATGAACCGCCACCTCACCGGAATTGTGACGCTTTTTGTCGCAACTAAGCCAGAATACGGGTACTTGTCGTCATCCTTGGTCAAACAAGTTGCGGGTCTTGGCGGTGCGATCGACAAGTTGGTGCCGCCACTGGTTGCCGCCGCGATAGAAGAACGGGTATCCAATGAGTGATCAGCCACACACCGACCCTCCGCCAATACCCGGCCATGTGCTGGACCTTGTCGAACAATCGCAGATAGACACACGCGCCGCTCTCGATCAGTTGATCATCGAAGTCGAGGCCGCCAAGAATGTGCCGCTGTCCAATAGCGTCATGTTGCCCCGCGAGGAGTTCATCGAGCGGATGCGATCGATTCGGTCGACCGTTGATCGCCTGCTTGGCGAGGCCGTCGAGGGCCTGCCAGAGGAGATCAGAGCCGCCCGCTGGATGGTCCGCGAGCGTGAGGCCTATATCGCGCGCACCAACGAGAGCGCACGCGAGATGATCGCCAAGGCGAAGCAGCGCAGTGAGGAGCTCGTGTCAGAGAGCTACATCGTCAGCGAGGCTGTCGAAGAAGCCAACACCCTCGTGCGCAACTCGGAGCGGGAAGCAGAGCGAACTCGTCTCGAGGCCGAGGACGTAGCCGAGCGGGCACTCTCAGAAGCCGAGGCAGTGCTTGGGGAGCTGCTGCGTTTTGTTCATGAATCGCGGGCCGCCCTCCACGAGCCGCTGCCACCCGCAGACGACGTGCCGATCTCCCGGTAATGAACAGCCCATTCGAGTTCCATGTTGGAGATCTGCGTTCGGGACGAGCCGAACCGCGTGACATCAAGGGTGAAGCCGCCGTCGATTGGAGTCTCGAGCTGTCGCGGGTTCTGCCGGACCCGACCCTTCTATTCGAATTCCGGCTCGCCCCCATTGCCGGCGGGATAACTGTGATGGGAACCGTTGAGGCAACGGTTACTCACCGGTGCCATCGTTGCCTTGACGAATGGACAGAGGACATCCTCCACGACGTGGCCCAATTGGTGACCACCGCCGGCGATGAAGACGACGATTATCGGCTCGAAGGTGAGTCGTACGACTTCGAAGCTCTCGTGCGTGACGAGCTGATGTTGTCGCTGCCGCTTGCCCCATTGTGCGGTCCCGATTGCGAGGGACTTGTTGCGGAGGCCGGAAGCGGCTTGAATACAGACCTCTCCGAAGAAGAGGTGGCTGAACGCTCGCCCTTTTCGGTTCTCAAAGATCTGTTGGATAACGGGGAATAGTCCCCAAGAACGAGGCTCCCATGGCGGTCCCAAAGAAGAAGATGTCGCGCTCTCGCACCCGGCGTCGCAAGGCAGGGTGGAAGGTCAGTGCACCGTCCACCGTTGCATGTCAACGATGTGGTGAGCAGCACCTCCCGCATCGCCTGTGCAGCAATTGCGGCACCTACGACGGGCGTGAAGTCGTCGACGCAAGCTAATACCGTGGCCACCATTGCCATCGATGCCATGGGCGGCGACAACGCTCCCTTTGAAATCGTACATGGTGGTATCGACGCCTCGCAGCGGGGCCATCGCATTGTGCTGGTCGGTGATAAATCGCGTCTTGACCCGATCCTTGCGGATGCAGGGGTATCGCTACCCATCGTGCACTCCGCGGAAACGATCGGCATGTCGGACGATCCGGCGGTCGCTATTCGCGAGAAACGTGATGCGTCGATTTCGGTCGCAGCTCGATTGGTGAAATCGGGTGAGGCGGACGGTCTGGTCTCGGCCGGTTCGACGGGTGCGGCCATGGCTGCAGCCACCTTCATGATCGGTCGTCTGCCCGGTGTATCCCGCCCCGCGATCGCGTCATATTTCCCTTCAGGGTCTGTGTTGCTCGATATGGGTGCGAATCTCTCGTGCCGTGCGACCGACCTGGCACAATTCGCCGTAATGGGGGCTGCCCTGGCCCGGGCACACTATGGAGTGGAGAAACCGACCGTGGGTCTGCTGAACATCGGGTCCGAGGCAGGCAAAGGCCGATCGCTGGAGCGAGAGGCATACGAGTTGCTTGAGACACTTCCTCATGTGGATTTCATTGGGAACGTCGAAGGCACCGACCTCGCCGCCGCCCGGTCCAACGTCATCGTCTGTGATGGCTATACCGGAAATGTGCTGCTCAAGACCGCCGAAGGTGTCGCCAAGATGGTCTTTGGAATGCTCTTGGAGTCCGTGTCTCAGCCCGAATACGCTGAGGCGGTACAGGCGCTTGCACCCGCCGTCATGGGTCTCCGGGAGCGGCTCAATCCGGAGCGTCACGGGGGAGCTCACCTGCTGGGAGTGAATGGGGTGGTTGTTGTCACTCATGGTTCGTCAACACGTGTTGCGATCACGCACGCAATCGATACGGCGGTTGAAGCTGTCGAGGCCAGGGTGCCCGAGATGATCGCTGCCGGTCTTTCCGAGAGCGAAGGCGTGCTGTGACCGACGACCTCCAGCAGTCGCTTGGGTATCACTTCGAGTCCGATCAGCTCATCGAGCTGGCTCTCATGCACCGGTCGTATGCGGCCGAGCACGATTTGGAGGTGTCGTACGAACGTCTCGAGTTTCTTGGCGACGCCGTACTGCAGCTTGCGGTAACTCGCTACTTGTATGACTCGTACGCCGACCTTGCTGAGGGGGAACTGGCGAAGGTACGCGCTGCCGTGGTCAACCAGAAGGCACTCGCCTCGATCGCACGTCGACTGAACATCGGCGATCACCTCTTGCTCGGACAGGGGGAGGAGTCCTCCGGCGGTAGGAACAAGGACTCGATCCTGGCCGATGTCGTTGAGGCCTTGCTGGGGGCCATCTACCTCGACGGCGGCTATGAACCCGCCGCAAAGCTCGTGCTGGAGCTGCTGGTGCCGCTGATCAGCGAGCGGGCTGAATCTCCGGGTCAGCAGGACTTCAAGACCCGTCTGCAAGAGGTTCTGGCCCAGCGAGGCCAGCAACCGAGGTACGAGATCAGCGAGGATGGGCCCGACCACGCCAAGACCTTCACCGCACAGCTGTGGGTCAATGGCGAGATGATCGCAACCGGCCAGGGGACGTCCAAGAAGCGAGCAGAACAAGCTGCGGCCAGCGACGCCTCAGAGCAGTTGCTCGAATCGAACGATGCCTGAGCTTCCCGAAGTCGAAACAACCCGTCGCAGTCTCGCCCCGGTGCTCGAGGGTGCATCGATCGCCGAGGTATACGTTGCGCGGCCCCGTATGTTGCGCCGCCAGCACAATCCCAGGGATTTCGCACGGCGTCTCGTCGGCGAAAGGATCGTGGAGGTCGGTCGGCACGGCAAGTTCCTCATGACGAGGCTCAGCAACGACATGATCTGGGTGACTCACCTCGGTATGTCGGGTCGGGTCAGCCTCGTCGCCAAGGACGCACCGGTTGTCCCTCACTCGAATGTCATCGTGTCGCTCGAAACCGGCACCGACTTCCGCTTCATCGATCCGCGTACATTCGGGTTCGTGGCTGCTTTCACTCCCGACGAACTGAGCGAATCATCGATCGGGCGCCTGGGACGAGACGCGCTCACCGATCTGCCCAACAGTCGACAACTGCTGGCATTGTTGGCCGGGCGACAGGCGCCGCTGAAGGCATTGCTCCTCGACCAGGGGATCGTGGCCGGTATTGGCAACATCTATGCGGACGAATCTCTGCATCGCGCTGCGGTAGCACCGCTGCGGCCGGGTGGATCCCTCGAGTCGGCGGAGATCTCGGCGTTGCGGAAAGCGATCAAGGACACGTTGCAGCATGCGCTTCGGTGGGGCGGTACTTCTCTTGATGATCTGGCGTATCTGCTGCCCGATGGTCGTACCGGCGACTATGTCAGCAGGTTGCGGGCGTATGGACGCGAGGGTGAGCAGTGCCGTCGCTGCGGTGGGGAGATCGTGAGGGACGTCATCAGGGCTCGCAGCTCATTTTGGTGTCCCGGCTGTCAGCGATGACCGTCGTACCGGTGAAACAGCGAGCCCGGTTCGGGCCGAGACACCAGCGACACCGAGTCCGGCCAATAAATGGTAAGTGAGAATCACATTGGTGTGATTTGCTTGGTAGACTCACGAAACCGATGTTTCTCAAGACTCTATCTCTCGCCGGATTCAAGTCCTTTGCCGACCGTACACGCCTCGATTTCGAAGAGGGCGTGAACGTCGTCGTCGGCCCAAATGGGTCTGGCAAGTCGAACCTGCTCGATGCGCTCGCTTGGGTGATGGGAACCCAGGCCACCCGGGCTTTGCGGACCGAAAAGATGGAAGACGTCATCTTTGCCGGGACCGCCACGAGGCCAGCGCTGGGGCGCGCCGAAGTCACCGTGACCTTCGAGAACAGCGACGGCTTCCTGCCGATTTCGCTCAATGAAGTCCGGATGACACGACGGCTGTTCCGAGATGGGTCCTCGGAATACGAGCTGAATGGGGCCCCTTGCCGGCTGATGGATCTGCACGAGCTGCTTTCCGATGGTGGTGTTGGCAGGAGCCAACACGTCCTCGTCGGCCAGGGCCAGATCGGCTCCATCCTCAATGCTCGACCCATTGAACATCGTGCCGTCATCGAAGAAGCCGCCGGTGTCACCAAGCACAAGAATCGCCGCGACCGTTCGGTCCGCCGTCTCGAGCAGACCGATATCGATGTTTCCCGCCTCAACGACATCCTCGACCAGCAGCGCTCCCGGCTTCGTCCTTTGAAACGACAGGCCAATGCCGCCGCCCGCCACGGATCGGTACGGGACGAGATCAAGGCGCTCCATCTTTGGCTCGGCGGCGAGAAGCTACGCGCCTTACGCGATCGCAAGACCAGAGCCACAGCGGAGCACCAGGCACTGACAAGCCAAACAAAGCGTGAGGGTGCGGAGCTCGACGCGCTGAATGAGCAGCTGGGCGCTCTCCGTGGCGAGGCCAGCGAGGTTGGTCGGGCCCTCGAACGTGACACTTCCGCCGTCGCCCGCCTCGAAACCGTTGCGGAACGCTTCCAACGTATCGGCCTGGTGGCCCGTGAGCGTCGGTTCTCGCTCGAAAGCAGGCAACGTGGGGCCGGCGAGCGTCGCGCCGACCTCGAACTGGAAGTGGCCCAACTGGAGCAGGACATCATCGCCGCTCGCAGCGCTGAGGAGTCGGCCGCTGAGCTTTCCGAAAGACGGGAGACGATTCTCCGCCAGCTTGAAGACGAAGAGCGCTCCCTCGCTGAACAGGTGCAGCTCCCCGCCGAAGGCGTCGTTGCGAATCTGCGTGGCGATCTGCGTTCCCTCGAGAACGCCGCGGAGCGTGATTCCCGCGAATCCGAAGCCCTGGCGCGACGTCGTGAACTGATTGCTGCTCGCCTCGCCGAGGAAGAGGGCGACTCAGCAACTCTGATTGGCGCCATACAAGACACCGATGCAGCTGTAACCGGCGCCCAGCCGGCCTATAAGGCCGCCAGCGAGACCGCGGCAGCAGCGCGGAACCGCTTGGAAGAGATCGATGCAGAGCGCCGGGAACGGCAGATCGCCCTTGCCGGCGCCCAAGCGCACGTCAAGGCGTTGGAGTCGGCTCTGGCAGGATTGATTGATCCTGCGGCGATTGAACGGGCCAACGCTGGTGCGGGGGTGCTCGGTGCGTTGGTCTCCCGGCTGGATGTTCCCGCAGAGATGGCGGTTGCCGTTGATAGCGCTCTTGGTGAGTGGCGCGATGCACTGCTCGTGACCGACCGAACCGCGCTTCAGGAAGTCACGTCCGAAATGAAATCCGACGGCCTGGGTGGCGTCGGGTTCGTCGTCTCCGGTGATTCGGTTGAGGTCCCGGCGAAGGCGATTGCCTCCCAGTGGGGCGTAGATGCGCTGGTCGATAGCCTTGGTCCCAATGCCGATGCTGCCCTGGCGGCTGGACTTCTCGGCGACGTGGTTGTTGCGGAAGGATGGTCCTCGGCATGGGGGATCGTATCCCGTCATCCCGAGATCAGAGCCGTAACTCCCGAGGGTGATGTCATCACGGCTGCCGGAATGCGGCTTGCCCAGCCCGATGGTGCCGGTCCAGCAGCTCTGGAAGCAGCCGGTGTGATCCTCGAGCAGGCCGAGATAGACCTGGCCCGCTCGGAGACGCAGTACTCAACATTGCAGCGAGAGTTCAACGACCTTCGTGAGCAAGAGCGCATTGCGCTGGAGGCCCTCGAGACGCTCGAGGCCCGTCTGGCGGGCCATACCGAAGCACTGGCGCTAAACGAGAGGGCTCGGGCCGTCAGCCATGAGGAGCTGGAACGGATCGACACCCGCGCCGCCGGTATCGCAGCCGCGGTCGGCGCTCGGCAAGAGCGTCTTGGCGAACTGCGCAGCCGCATCGAAGAGTTTGAAGGCGAAGAACGGTCCCGTCAGGAAGCATGGGAAGCATTGAACCGTCGCCGCGACGAGGTAGCGCGGCGCCGTGACGAAGCCCGCCGCCTTCGTGAGGAAGTCGCCGGGCAGCAGGCAAGTGCGTCTGAGCGTCGGCGACTTCTTGAAGACCGACTGCAGGTAGCTACCACCGAATTGACGGCTGTCGACGACAGCCCGGTCGATCCGGCTTCCATCGCACGTCTCGGTGCGATCGAGGCCAACGCCAAACGAGCGCTGGAGGTCGTGCGCCAGCACATCGCCACGCTGCGGGAGCGGCAGCTGGTGCTGCGAAGCGAGATGGGTGAGACCGACGAACGGTTGGCGGAGGCCTACGGGCGGCAGACCGAGCTGGAATCCACCATTTCGCTTGCCAAGGAACGAGTTTCCGCTCTGTCGATTGAGTTGGCCGAAGTCGCCGTCCGTTTTGAGGCCGTCGCCGAAGGGTTACGCCGCGATGCTGACGTTTCTGAAGAGGTAGCGCTCGCAGCGCCCAAGCCCGAATTCGACGAAGGTGTTGATCCTGCGGAGCGGCTTCAGTCTCTGGAAGCTCAGCTTCGCCGCATGGGGCCGATCAACCCGCTGGCCGCACAGGAGTACGAGGAACTGGCGGCGAACGTCGAGCTGCTGGAGAGCCAGCTTGCCGACCTCGAGGAATCACGTTCCGAGCTGCGGAAGGTGATCAAGGCACTCGATGCCGAGATGGCGACGCTGTTCCACAAGGCATTCGAAGAAATCGCCGCCTTCTATGAGGAAAACTTCTCGCTCGTCTTCCCGGGTGGCAAGGGCAAGTTGACGCTGACCGATCCCGATCAGCTGCTCGAGACGGGCGTCGACATCGAAGCGCAGCCGCTTGGCAAGAAGGTGGGCAAGCTGAGCCTGCTGTCCGGAGGCGAGAAGTCACTGGCAGCATTGGCTTTCCTCTTTGCGGTGTTCCGGGCTCGCCCCTCACCGTTCTACGTTCTCGACGAGGTCGAAGCGGCCCTCGATGACGCCAACCTGCGTCGCTTTCTTCGGCTGGTCGCGACCCTGCGCGAGAGTGCCCAGGTCATCATCATCACGCACCAGCAGCAGACGATGGAAGCAGCCGACATCCTCTATGGCGTCACCATGGAGCCGGGCGAGTCCTCTCAGGTCATCGCCAAGCGCATCCACGAACACGTGGTCTGAACCGGCGGGGCTTGGTTCGCCAAGCCCGGTTCCCGCAGCGACGCCCCACGCCGCAAACCACTATTTCTTGTCACAGATAATCGTTACTATACGAACATATGTTCGATACAGTGACTCTCGATGAACCGATCTCAAAGATCCGCTCCGGGATCGATGGCCTTGCCGGCGAGGATCGATCTGGCTGGACGTCGGCCGCATTGACAGAAAGGCTCACTGAGGCTGTTGAGCTGCGGAATCGGCTTGATGCCGAGGTACTGCGCCTGACAGCTGAGTGGGATCGCAGCCGAGCCTGGGAGGCAGATGGCGCACTCTCGGCGACCTCGTGGCTGACCCACCGGTTGCCGGTGTCCCGGACCCGTGCCCGGGATGATGTGCGTGCCGCCCGGTTTCTCGAGAAGCACGAGCGAGTTGCCAAGTCCGTGCTGGTGGGCGACGTGTCCGTTGATCACGTTCGGGTGCTGGCACGTGTGGTCAACGATCGACGTCAACACCTTTTCGAGGATCATAAGGATGCGCTGGTCGATGCCGCTGAGGTGCTGTCAATTGGAGACTTCACCAAGGTGGCGAGACGTTGGGGTCAACTTGCGGACGATCACCTAGCCTCTGCGGACTTCGTGGAGCAGTACAACAACCGCCGGTTGTCTATCGCTCGCACCTTTGGCGGAGCCGTGCACGGTGACCTCTTGCTGGACTCCGAGGGTGGTGCATTGTTCGAGCGGGCGATCGACATGATGTCACCACCCGACCCGGCCAACACACCGGATGGCCCAAGAACCGCCGCACAGCGCCGGGCCGATGCCCTGGTGGAGATGAGTCGAATCATCCTCCAGGGCGCCACGGGCACCGGCGTATCGCCAAACCATCTCAACACGATCGTCGACTCCGAGACGCTTGCCGGTGGTCGCCGACCGTTCGCAGACGCACGTTGTGACATCGACCGGACCGGACCCGTGGGCCGGGACACGCTCCTGCGTATTTCGTGTGACTGTGCTGTGTCTCGGATCGTGATGCGGGGACGCAGCGAGGTTCTCGACATGGGCCGCAAGACCCGGCTGGTCACCTCGGTACAACGGCGAGCTTTGGTGGTCCGTGACCAGGGCTGCGTGTTCCCCGGCTGCGATCGGCCTGAGTCGTGGTGCGACGCTCACCACCTCCGGCATTGGACGTACGACCACGGCCCCACCGATCTGGACAATCTTGCGCTCCTGTGCAGGCGCCACCATGTCCTCGTCCACGAGGGCGGCTGGACCCTGGGCAAATCCCCAGATGGCAGCCACTACGCCCGGGCACCCGACACCTGAGTCGCTGCACTAACCTGCGGCTGATTCTTCGCCTCGGAGGCCCTTTCAATGGAATGGTTGTACATCGTCATCGCGCTCGTCCTGGTGGGACTGGTCGCGTTCTGGTTCCTGCGCGGTCGTGGTGGGGACGATTCCCCGTCGCTCGGTACGACAGCTGCCCCGACCAAGACTGCACCGGCTCCGCCGCGGGCGTTGCGAGACCGACTCGGCAAGACCCGCCAGGCCCTGTCGGATCGACTGGGCGGCGTGCTCAGTCGATCGAGTTTCGACGGTGAGTTCTGGGCCGACATCGAGGATTCTCTCGTGGCAGCCGACGTCGGTGTCGCCGCGGCCAGTGCTGCGGTTGACGCAGTTCGCAAGAAGGGGCCTGACGACCCGGCGCAGGTGCGTGGCATGCTCGCCAGCGAACTCGTCGGCCAACTCGCTGACGCACGCCGAAGCCTCGGGATGGCGGGCACACCTTCGGTAATGCTTGTGGTCGGTGTCAATGGCAGCGGTAAGACTACGACTATCGCAAAACTGGCCGATCAGCTTCAGTCCGACGGCACGACAGTGCTCTTGGGCGCGGCAGACACATTCCGTGCGGCCGCGGCGGATCAGCTCAAGACATGGGCCAACCGCATCGGTGTTGACATCGTTGCGGGGGAGAGTGGCGCCGATCCGGCATCGGTTGCGTACGACTCGTTCCACGCAGCCAAGGCTCGCGGTGCCGGCATCGTGATGGTCGATACCGCCGGGCGACTGCACTCCAAGTCCAACCTGATGGATGAACTCGGCAAGGTGGCCAGGGTCCTTCGTCGCGAGGCTGGCGAGATCGGGGAAGTGCTGCTGGTCCTCGACGGCACCACAGGCCAGAATGCCATCGAACAGGCAAGAGCCTTCACCGAAGTTGTCGGCGTCACCGGAATCGTGCTCACCAAGCTCGATGGAACGGCCCGCGGCGGCGTCGCTATCGCCGTCGAGCAAGAACTTGGCATTCCGGTGAAGTACATCGGAGTCGGAGAAGGCGTAGAAGACCTGATACCGTTCGAACCGGAGGCCTTTGTCGACGCCCTCCTGGGATCATGACGAACAAAGCCGAACTGTACGAAGAGGCCCGTCACGCTGCCGAATCCGCATACGCGCCGTACTCCGGGTTCCGGGTAGGTGCAGTTGTAGTCGCCGACGACGGGCGCACGTTTGCGGGGTGTAACGTCGAGAACGCCGCCTACGGTTCTGGGATCTGCGCCGAAGGAAACGCGATCAGTTCCGCGGCAGCCGCTGGAGTCCGCAAGATAGATGCGGTCATCATCGCCTGCCTCGATGCTGGTGAGTGCTATCCATGCGGCAACTGCCGGCAGCTGATGCGCGAATTCGAAGTCGACACAGTTGTTGTGCAAGACGGGTCGGGGTCGCTGCGGACTCACGATTTCGACGAAATTCTGCCGCATTCGTTCGGTCCGGACAGTCTCAAATAAGGCTGAGAAAAGGGCTAAGTACATCGGTATCCGTACCGATAGTCACCTATGGGAAACCGACGCGACTTCATGGAGGGCTGGCTCAGCCCTTGGTCCCGCAACTTGATGCTCATCATTGGTTACGGGCTTGTCGTATTCAGCCTGGTCGTCATCCGCAACGGCATTACATCCAACAACGTGACCGTCATCGTCGAAGGTGTTGCCGTCGGATTTGTTGGATGGCTGATCTCGACGCTCCTGCCGGACCCAGTTCCGGCCCCCCGCAAACCGATGCGCCGCCGCGCCGCGATGCTGGCGCGAGTCGGCGGGCACCAGCTGCCGTAGCCGACATGACAGAGGAGCGCCCCACTGGAGCGCCCCTCTCGTCGGTCCTACCGCGTCTGGCTAGCGACTCTCGAGCGCCTCGATCAATGCCGGCATCACCTTGTGAACATCGCCGACGATGCCCAGGTCGGAAACCGAGAAGATCGGCGCTTCCGCGTCTTTGTTGATGGCAATGATCACTGCCGAGTCCTTCATACCCACGAGATGCTGCATTGCGCCGCTAATCCCACAGGCGATATAGACATCGGGCTTTACCGTTTTACCGGTTTGGCCGACCTGGAGTGAATATGGCACCCAACCTGCATCGACGACGGCTCGCGTCGCCGCTACCGCGCCACCCAGCAGGCCTGCAAGCTTGGTCACAGGCTCCCATTTCTCGTCGGCACCGCCCATTCCGCGTCCACCGGCGATGACAATCCCCGCGGCTTCGAGGTCGGGGCCCTCGCTTTCTTCGACAACCCTGTCCAGCACGACGGCGTTGCCGGCATGCCCTACATCGGGTCCGGCTACGGAGAGGACCTCAGCCGGTCCACCTTCGCCCGGCTCGGCAGGGAATGCCTTGGGGCGGGCGACAACGATCACTGGTCCGCTCGTCGCGGCGGTGACAACCTTTGTCGTGCCCCCGAGGATCTCGTTGGTGACCGTGATCTGATCGCCTGTTGCGTCGACATCCACTGCGTTGGACAACACCGGACTGTTGCATCGAGCGCTCAGGCGACCGGCAACGTCACGCTCGGTAGAGCCCATGCCAAACAGGACAACATCGTCTGGTTCCACGAGGTCGGCGAGAGCTGCCGCTGCCACGGCAGATGGAAGTGCATCGCCGGGATCAAGTTGGTGAACCCGTACGGCACCGTGTGCGCCGAGTGCCGCACTAGCGGCCGACGCTGCGGCTCCGACGTAGAACACCTCGGCGGCGCCCCAAGTACGCGCCTTGGTCAGAAGCTCCAGGGACGAAGAGCTTGGCGCTCCGTCGTGTTCTTCACAGAAAACCCAGGTCGTCATCAAATCACCTTCGCTTCTTCGAGCTTCTCGATGATCTTGAGATAGCCCTCGCCCTCGTCTTCGATGACCTCGCCGGACTGGCGAGCCGGAATGAGCTCAACTGACTGAATCACCTGTTGTACGGCTGGCTCAACACCGAGTTCGGCGCATGTCTTTGTTTCCACGGGCTTCTTCTTTGCCTGCATGATCCCCTTGAAGTTGGGGTAGCGGGGCTCGACAACACCCGAAGTCACCGTGAGCAAGGCGGGCAACGTAGCCTCGACGACGTTGTATCCATCCTGGGTCTGGCGCTCGATGCGGATCTTGTCGCCGTCTCTTTCTACCTTGCGGGCAAAGCTGAGGGCGGGGACATTCAACAGCTCGGCCAGCTGTTGTGGCATCACCCCGGCGTACCCGTCTGTTGACTCTGTCCCGGCGATGACGAGGTCAAACCCATCCTCATTGAGGGCGGCTGCCAGCACCTTGGCCGTTGTCAGAGCGTCGGCTCCACGGAGGGCATCGTCATCGACAATGATGGCGCGATCGGCACCCATTGCCAGGGCTTGCCTGATGCCCTGGAGTGATCCCGAAGGGGACATCGATACCAGGGTCAGAGTCGCTTCCTCACCGATTTCCTCAACCAGTTGCAGTCCTACCTCGACCCCGTACCGGTCCGTATCGTCGAGCACCTGGTCGTTGGGCCGAACGACGAAACTCGTATCCGGATCCAAGTCGTAGGGTGCCGCCGGATCGGGTATCTGCTTCACGCAGACAGCGATTTTCATGGCTGATTTCTCCTCACAGCAGTCGTCCACAGATAATAACTTAGATCGAGGAGTGCTCGCGCTGATTGCACATATTGCTAGCTGGCAGCAACCACGTCGCCATAGGCAATGGGAATGTCCTACGGAGCAACCACGAGACGCGGCAACAGGCTGTCGATCAGGAGGGTGAACTTCGCCTTGGCCAGTGCCGCTGCCTCCTGGACCTCCTCGTGGGTTACCGGTTCATCCGAAGTGCCGGCCGCAAGGTTTGTCACCAGCGAGATAGCACCGACCCGGCGACCCATGTGCGTCAGCGCCACGGCCTCGGGAACAGTGGACATTCCCACCAGGTCGCCACCGATCCGGCGCACCATCTCGATCTCAGCCGGCGACTCATAACTGGGTCCGGTGAACCAGGTGTAGACACCTTCTTTGTAGGGAACCGCGGCATCCTCAAAGGCTTGTTTCAGCAGGTGGCGCAAATCGGTGCTGTAGGCGTCGCTGATGTCGGGAAAACGGGGGCCAAGTCGACTGTCGTTCGTACCAATGAGCGGGTTCTGGCCGGTGAGGTTGATGTGGTCGGACAGCGCGACTAGATCTCCAACCGATAGACCGCGGCTCACCCCGCCACTGGCGTTCGTCAGAAGGAAGCTGTGGCATCCGGCGACAGCCGCGGCACGGACACCGAAGACGACATCGAACAGATCCCACCCTTCGTAGAAGTGCACACGGCCCGAGAAGACGAGGGCACTCTTGCCCTGAACATCGATCTAGTACAGCGTCCCGGAATGTCCCACTACCTTGGGACTCGGGAAGTGCGGTATCTCGCTGTAAGGGATGGCGACGGCATCCGGTAATCCTGCGGCGTAATCGCCCAGCCCAGACCCCAGCACAAGAGTCGCATCGTGCTTATCACGGCCCGACAGACTGGCGATCGCCGCTGCCGCATCTTGAAGTTTCTCGTAGCCCACGTCAGCCTCCATGCTCGACTCCTCACACCTTGCTGAGGGTAATCATCTATGCACGGGAGATGTCGTGGGTGGCTACTCGACGTGGCCGATTATCAGTTCCGGTGTGGTGGCGTGGTCGCCAATCTTCCAGGCACCCTCGAGGAGCGGCTTGGCTGCCTCGAGCCGATCCTGATCGCGGTAGTCGATGGTGGCTAGTACATCGCCGCGGTCGACCTTGGTGCCAATCTTGGCGATGACCGAGATGCTGACACCGTGGTCGACGTTGTCCTCTTTGCGCTCTCGTCCGGCTCCGAGACGGACCCCCGCCACGCCGATATCACGGGCGTCGCACTCGGTTACGTAGCCCGACTCAGGCGCGGTCAACTCGAAGCGCAACGGCGCAGTCGGCAGGAGGGAACGGTCGTCGGCCACATTGGGGTTTCCATCTTGAGCCACGATGACTTCCTGGAACTTCTCCATAGCGGCACCCGACTCGACGGCCTTGTGCAACCTGGCCAATGCCGAATCGCGATCGGTCTCGATACCGCCAAGGACAAGCATGTCTGCACCGAGGCTGTAGGTCAGTTCCACCACGTCAGCGGGGCCGCCACCGGCGAGTACATCGAGAGACTCGTCGATCTCGTTGGCGTTGCCGACGGCGACTCCCAGCGGCTGGTCCATCGCGCTGAGCGTGGCGACCACCTTTGTGTGGTGAGACGCTCCGATGCCGACCATCGTCTCGGCCAGTGCTCGAGCGGATGGTTCGTCCTTCATGAACGCTCCCGATCCGGTCTTGACGTCAAGGACGAGACCGGTGATGCCTTCTGCGAGCTTCTTGGACATGATCGACGAAGAGATCAGCGGCAGAGACGGGACGGTCCCGGTGCTGTCGCGCAGGGCGTAGATGCGCCGGTCTGCGGGTGCCATTGTCTCTGACTGCCCACCCAGCACCAGTCCGAGCCGCTCGACGATGGCCACGAACTCCTCTCTATCGAGTCTGGTGCGGAAGCCGGGGATCGACTCGAGTTTGTCGAGAGTCCCTCCCGTATGGCCAAGCCCCCGTCCGGACATCATCGGCACGGCCACGCCGCAGGCGGCGACCATTGGGGCGAGAGGGATACTGATCTTGTCGCCCACGCCGCCGGTCGAGTGCTTGTCGATCTTGGGCGAAGCGATCTGGCTGAGATCGAGAACTTCACCCGATCGCAGCATGGCCTCGGTCCACGGGCCCAACTCCTCACCGGAGAAGCCTCGAATGAAGATCGCCATCAGCAGCGACGACATCTGATAGTCGGGCAGGCGGTCGGCGGTGTATTCCGCGATGATCCACCGGAGTTCATCGGGAAGCAGCGTTCCGCCGTCGCGCTTGCGTTCGATGAGTTCGATGATTGAGTGGTGCTTCATCTGCCAATTATGGCCGACAGGACGGCCGAGCGCTTATGCACATCCGGCCACGTGCTCTCGAGTGGCGGCTAGGACGCCCTCACCCTGCCATTGACGACGGTGACACCCTCTGCCCGTAACCGCTGCGCCTGCTCCTGCTCGCTGCCAGGAGCGAGCCTGCCGGCGGCGTTCACCACGCGCCACCAGGGCAACCCCGGCACGGTGCGGAGGAGATTGCCTACCGCACGGGCTGCACCCGGATACCCTGCTTCGGTGGCGATTTCTCCATAGGCTGCCACCTCACCCGGCTCGAGGCTCTCGATGACCTTGATCACCGCCTCGGTGAAATCCTCGTCGGTCATACGGCACGCAACGTCAGGATCTGGGGGTGAAGCTCGCCTTCGACGTCCTGGTGACGGAACTCGCAAGCCAGACGCTCAAACCCCGGTGTGTCTAGCGCAGCAAAATCGTCGTCCGTATAGATGGCGAAGAACCGTGGAGGGGTTGTCCACTCATCGTCGAATGGTCCCTCGTGGTTGATGCCGCCCCAGACCACAATCTGAGCAATGCCGCCCCGACGCAGAGATCTGCGGATCACCTTCAGCACGCCCTGGAAGAGGTCCTTCTTCACGTGGAGAATCGAGTTCATGGCGTACAACCCATCGAAGTCCCCGATGAAGAAGTCCGGGTTGGTGAAGTCACCGACTCTGGCGTCGATGCCTCGGTCCATAGCCAATGCAACGTTCGCCGGAGAAAGGTCCATCGCTGTGACATCGAAGCCCTTGGATGCGACGTAGGCGGCTCCTTGTCCTGCTCCGGCTCCTAGTTCGAGGATCTGTGCCCGCGGCGCTAGCAATGCCAGGAACGCGTCGAGAACCTCGGTCCGCCACCCAGCAAAGACGTTTGTGTTCCGCCGCGGAGCATCGAAGTCATACGCGGCTCGCAGAGTTTCGCTGTGTTCGTTCATCCGACGGTTTACAGAGGAGGCCGGTCAATCGTGCCAAAGAGACGATCACCCATGTCACCGAGACCGGGAACGATGTAGTAGGTGTCGTTGAGCCCTTTGTCGGCGGCCGCGGCAACGATGCGAACATCCGGGTGGTCCTGATACATGCGGGCGACTCCCTCGGGGGCGGTCACCACACACAGAGCGGTGATGTCGGTGGCCCCCGCCTCCTTGGCCTTGTCCACCGCCCACGAGAGCGAGCCGCCGGTGGCGAGCATCGGCTCGAGAATGAGGACCGACGCGCCATCCACCTGGGGCAGATTCACGTAGTACTCGACCGGCTCTGCCGTTTCCTCATCGCGTTGTAGTCCGGCGAACCCGACCTTGACGTTTGGCATGAGATCGACGACCGCGTCGAGCATTCCCAATCCAGCGCGTAGAACGGCGACGGCGACGACGTCGGCCAGGACGTGTCCCTGGGTCTCGCCCATCGGGGTCTGTACCGGCCCCTCGATGGTCGGCACCTCCTTTGTCGCCTCCATCACGAGGACGTTTGTGAGGCGGCGCGCAGCTGCACGGAAAGCGTCGTTCCCGGTCGCACCGTCGCGAAGGCTTGTCAAGTAGTGCCGGGCGAGGGGGTGGTCAACAACAGTCAGGTTCATGCTTTCCTCCAGCGCAAGGATCGGACTACGGCAGGGTACCCTCGCGACCCGTGTGCGAACCAATGCTCGCCGGTGGCGAAGCCGCGGCTCGGTAGTACTCTCCCTCCGGCATGTTTGACACCATTAGTGATCGATTCGGCGACGTTTTCGCCAAGCTGCGCGGCAAGGGCCGTCTCTCGGAGGCGGATGTCGATGCTGCGCTCCGTGAGGTTCGCCTGGCGCTGCTCGAAGCCGATGTCAACGTTGTCGTGGTCAAGTCCTTCCTCGCAAGAGTCAAAGAGCGTGCGCTTGGAGCCGATGTCACCAAGAGCCTGACCCCCGGCCAACAGGTCATCAAGATCGTCCATGAGGAACTGATAAACACGCTCGGGGAGGAAGCCCCGCTGCAGCGCCCGGCAGCTCCGCCGCTTGTCATTCTCATGGCTGGATTGCAAGGTTCGGGAAAGACCACGTCGGCGGCGAAGCTGGCCAAGCTGTTGAAGCGGAAGGGCAAGCGGCCACTTCTGGTTGCGGCGGATCTGCAGCGTCCCGCCGCGATCGATCAGCTCGAAACCCTGGGGAAGCGGGTAGGGGTTCCTGTCTACGTTGACAGGAAGACCAAGGCGCCGCGGCTGGCCAAAGCTGCGCTGAAGCATGCCAAGCAGGAAGGCCACAACGTAGTCATCATCGACACGGCGGGCCGTCTTCAGGTCGATGATGAGCTCATGAAGGAGCTTGCCGCGGTCCGGAAAGTGGCCGAGCCCGACGAGACGCTCCTGGTTGTGGATGCCATGACCGGTCAGGAAGCCGTCAATGTCGCCAAGGGCTTCCTCGACTACACCGAGTTGACCGGTCTCGTCATGACCAAGCTGGACGGTGATGCCCGTGGTGGTGCTGCCATTTCTGCCAGAGAAGTGACCGGATGCCCGATCAAGTTCGTTGGTCTTGGCGAGGGGCTCGACGATCTGGATGTGTTCTATCCCGAACGAATGGCGTCACGGATTCTTGGAATGGGCGATGTGCTCACCCTCATTGAGAAGGCCGAGAGCGCCTATGACGAGGAGGAAGCGCTCGCAGCGGCCGAGAAGTTGCGAACAGCCAGTTTTGATCTCGAAGACTTCCTTGATCAATTCCAACAGCTCAGAAAAATGGGGCCTCTGCAAAACTTGGTTAGTATGCTGCCCGGCGCCGGACAGGCGCTTCGTGATGTTGAGGTCAATGAGAAAGATCTGAACCGTGTCGAGGCCATCATCAGGTCGATGACTCCCACGGAGCGTCACAACCCGAAAACCATCAACGGGAGCCGGAAGCGGCGCATCGCGGCTGGATCGGGAACCCGGCCGCAGGACGTCAATGCCGTCCTCAAACAGTTCTCGGAAGCACAGAAGATGATGAAGATGATTGCCGGGGGAAAGAGCCCGATACCGGGGCTCAATCTTCCCGGACTAGGTCGAAGCAAGAAGAGGTGAAGTAGATGTCGGTCAAGATCCGCCTGACGCGGATGGGCAAGAAGAAGCAACCGTCGTATCGCGTCGTAGTGGTGGACTCGCGCAAGCCGCGCGATGGGGCATATCTCGAGCAGATTGGTCGCTACGACCCACGCGCCGAGCCCTCAGTCGTTGAAATCGACAACGAGCGAGCCCTCGACTGGTTGCAGAAGGGCGCCCAGCCCACAGAACGTGCCAAAAAACTCCTCGAGATCTCAGGAGCCTGGACGCGTTTTGCTATAGATCGTGGTGATATCCATACCGTGGGGGCAGCAAAGCCTGCTCCGAAAGCGGAGCCAACCCCGGAGCCGGTCGCCGCAGCGCCGGTTGAAGAAGTTGTGGAAGAGCCGGTAGCGGAGGAACCCGTTGTCGAAGCGTCCGCTCCAGAAGCGTCAACACCCGAAGAGGGTGCCGTTGACACGACCAAGGCGGATGAATAGTGGAACAGGGCGAAATAGTCGACAAGGTCGTCCGGTACGTTACCGAGCAGATCGTTGACGATGCTTCCAGCGTCGAAGTAGAGGTCCTCAACGACGGACAGGACTCGGTAGTCGCCGAGGTCCGTACCGCAAAGAAGGACATGGGGAGAGTCATCGGCCGTCGCGGCCGGGTGGCACGCGCCATCCGTGCGGTAGCGCGAGCAGCCGGCGATGAAGAGGGACTCGACGTCCAGGTTGAATTCCTCGACTAGTCAGTCTCCTGACGAGCCAGTGAAGATTGGCTACGTTCGGCGCGCCCATGGGATCAAGGGTGCGGTAGTCGTTCGCGTCCTTGGCGAGGAGTTCGATCGTTTCTCGGCGGGGAGTGTGTTGTCGTCCGACAACTCGCGGTTTGCCTCTCTCAGCGTGCTGTCGGCGCAGCCGCACCGTGACGGACTCCTTGTCGTGTTCGAAGAAGTCTCCGATCGGAACGAGTCGGAGACGCTACGAGGGACATCGTTCCTCATTAGCGCAGACGAGCGTCGAGATCTTGACAGCGATGAGTTCTGGCCGGAGCAGCTTGTCGGGCTGCGCGTCGTCGATCCGACGGGCGGGCAGATTGGCGGTGTCGTGGACCTGGTCGTCGGCGCCGCCCAGGATCGGCTCGTGATCACGACTCCTTCCGGGACCTTCGAGGTCCCGTTCGTATCCGCGATCGTGACCAGCGTCGACATCGAAGGTGGCGTGGTGGTAATCGATGCACCTGAGGGTTTGCTCGATCCCTAGACCTCAGGCGGATCGGGCATGTTGATCACCGTGGTGTCGATCCGAATCGTCGTGTTGTCTGCAGGCTCCGATCCGCCAAATCCAACACTCAACTGGAGTGGCTGCTCGGGCAGGACAGGTAGACGAGATGCGAACTCACGCCACAGGTTTGCATCGCCGGTGAGTGCAATGTCCGCACTGAGGAGCAGCTCTCGGTCCGGGTCGCTGAACACCCGTGCTGTGAGTGTGTCCTGTGTACCCCTTGCGTAGCCGGTCACAAGAACCGTCGTCGCCGCCGGACCCGGCAACGGACTGAGCAAGACCGCCCGCGATGTTGTCGTGGGCCCGACCACCGCAGATGCGCCCTCGTCAGATCTCAGGTCGATGACGATCCGACTGGGGGAGTCGACTTCGAAAGCGCGTAGTCCGATCGCGGCCCCTGGGCGGATATGGAGATCGATGGCGACGCGGCCGTCAGCGGTCGAAACCACGTAGACCCGACTGACGAGGTCGCCGTCGAAGCGCGAGTCGGCGATTGCGGATCGCGCAACTGCTGCCGGTAGGTTGATTCTGATGATTCCAAGTTTGGCGTCGTAGTCGACGCCAACGGGATCAATAGCGCTCGCCGGAGCTCCGTCGGCGGTCAGCAGGTCTACGACGACTCGCTCACAGCCCTCGTGGCCAGCCCAGCGAATACCTGAGATCTGGGTCGCATCACCATTTGCGCCGCCGAACGCGGAGATGACGCCATCGCGAGCAAAGGGCCGATCCCCGACGAGACATGGTGCATCGCCCGCTGCGGTCGGCTCAGGTAGACCATTGCCCGGCAGTTCCTCTGCCACGAGAGCCGTTGTGGTGCTCGTCGTAGAGTCGACGCTCGGTTCGAGCACGCCGCAGCCGGCCAGAGCGACCGCAAGCACGAGAACGAGTAGATGCCGGAACATGGGTCGCGAGGATACCTATTCGTAGCCAGAGCTTGACAGTTGGTCGAGAATCGCCGAATATACGAGAAAACTCGACCCAATGAGGGAGAATGTCGGTTACCCGAAGCGACTTTGCTGGCATGAAGGTCTTTTTTGCCGTCTGGTCGGGACAGTTCGTGTCGCTGGTCGGAACGGCACTGACGCACTTCGCTCTTTCGATCTGGGTGTATCAAGAGACCGGCTCGGCTACGAAGCTCTCTTTCGTACTTCTGGCATCCCAGTTGCCGCAGATCTTGTTCACACCGATTGCGGGTGCGCTGGTCGACCGCTGGGATAGGCGGTGGGCGATGATCATCGCAGATGCCGGTGCCGGGGTTGGAACCATGGCGATCGCGTTCTTGTTGTTTACCGACAACCTCGAACTCTGGCACCTCTACCTGGCACTCGGCGTGTCGGGCATCTTCCAATCCTTCCAGTGGCCGGCCTATGGGGCGGCGACCACGTTGCTCGTGTCCAAGGAGCAATACGGGCGGGCGTCGGGCATGATCCAGATGGCTGAAGCCGTCGGACAGGTCATCGCTCCTGCAATCGCGGGGGCGGCCCTTGCGTTCGGCGGTCTAGAGACGGTCATCTTCATCGACGTGGTCAGCTTTCTGGTCGCAGTCATGACGCTCCTATTCGTGCGATTCCCAAAACCGGAGGAGTCGGAAGCCGGGTCTTCTGCTCGGGGCTCGTTGCTGGCCGAGGCGAAGTTCGGTTGGACCTAGATCAAGGAACGGCCCGGGCTGTTGGCCCTGCTGGCCTACTTCTCGAGTGTCAATCTGGTGTTCGGCTTCGTTGGCGTGCTGATCTTTCCGTTGATTCTCGGCTTCGCAGACGAGGTCGCGATGGGCAATGCGTTCACAGCTGCCGGCATGGGCATGGTGGCAGGGAGCATCGTGATGAGCGCCTGGGGAGGCCCCAAGCGTCGGGTCTACGGTGTCCTTGGTGGCGATTTGATTCTCGGATTCGCTCTGGTGCTGTGGGGTATTCGGCCGTCGTTGGTGCCGATAATCATCGGGGGAGTAGTGGCGTTCTTCGTCATTCCCATCGCCAACGGCTCCAGCCAGGCGCTGTGGCAAGCCAAGGTCGAGCCCGATGTTCAGGGTCGCGTGTTTGCGACGAGACGGGTACTCGCCCAGATCGCCGGACCGGTGGCAATGATCATGTCGGGACCCCTGGCAGACAGTGTCTTTGAACCGCTGATGCAGGAGGACGGTCCGCTCGCAGACAGCATCGGTCGCATCATCGGCGTCGGTCCCGGGCGGGGAATCGCCCTTCTGTTCATAATCCTTGGAGGTATGTCAATCGTGTTTACCCTGATCGCATTCCAATACCCACGCCTTCGGAATCTCGAAGACGAGATTCCGGACTACGACGAGAATGAGCCAGCGGTGGCCGTTGACGCAAGCGCTGCTTCGTAGATCGGCTTAGAGACTCCTGCGGTACTCGATTAGGTAGAGCGTCAGGCCAGCTTGGCCGCAGTGATACCGTTGCGGGATGCCGTTTCCCGCCCCAGATCGTGAGCTGGCGATCGAGCTGATAACTGGTCGGCACGATCCGGCTCCCTTGTTCACCGAGGCACAGCGACTTCGTAACCTGGGCAAGGGCAAGACCATCACCTTTTCCAAAAAGGTGTTTGTTCCGGTTACCACGCTGTGCCGCGACACCTGCACCTACTGCACCTTCGCCAAACCACCAGGGGCAGGTGGCGAGTACCTGACGCCGGAAGATGTCATGGCGATCGTGACCGCAGGCGAGACCTACGGCTGCACCGAAGCGCTGTTCACACTCGGAGACAGCCCCGAGACGCGATGGCCGCAGGCTGTCGAGTTCCTTAGCGCCCATGATGCCTCATCGACGATCGACTACGTGCAGATGCTGTGTGAAAGGGTGAACGCGGAGACGGCGCTGTTCCCACACGCTAACCCCGGACTCATGGATGATGCGGTGCAGTCGGCGTTACGACCGTCCAATCCCTCGATGGGTCTGATGTTGGAGAACATCTCACCACGCCTGCTCGAGCCCGGTATGCCCCATCACAATTGCCCCGACAAGGACCCGGTCCTCCGGGTCGCGACGATCGAAGCGTCCGGGCGGCAACGAGTCCCGTTCACAACCGGGATTCTGGTTGGCATTGGCGAGACCCCGGAGGAGGTCATCGACTCGCTCTTCGCTCTCGCCGAACTGCAGGCGCGTCACGGATCGATCCAAGAGGTCATCATCCAGAACTTCCGCGCCAAGGCAGACACACGGATGCGGCGCGATCCCGAGCCGACCGTCCAGTTCTTTGCCAGGGTCGTCGCTGCGGCGCGGTGGATAATGGGCGCTGAGATGAATCTGCAGGTCCCTCCCAACCTCACGGACGACTTTGGCGTCTACTTGGACGCCGGCATCAACGACTGGGGTGGTGTTTCACCATTGACAATCGATTGGGTAAACCCCGAGGCTCCGTGGCCCCACCTGGAGAAGCTGAGGGCGGTGACGGAGCAGGCCGGCTTCGAGTTGAAGGGTCGGCTCCCGGTGTATCCCGAGTACATCAGCGAAGAATGGATCGATCCGGGGCTACTTCCCAAAGTGCGATCGGCGGTTGACGACAGGGGCTACGCTCGCGTTCCCGAGCTTCAAGAGGGGTCTGCTCGATGAGAGAATCGATAACGTTCCTGCGGCTACGACCAGCCGAATCGGTGAACGACCTGTGGGCTGCCACGCGGCGGCGCGAGGGCACCACAGCCGTCGAGATCCCCGAGATGGATTCACCGGCCAGGGCGGCAGCGATTGCAGGCGGGCTGCTTCCCGTCGCCACTGGAATCGCGACAGTGCAGGAAGTACCAGCCGACCCCATCGCATGGGTGATTGAACCGGCTGCGGCGAAGACCATCTTGAAGGCGCAAGTCCCCGGGTGGCGGGTCACCATCGTTGATTCTGGAGCTCGCGCCGACGTCCTCGATGCGCTTGCGAGAACTCGAGCGGCCTATTTGCGCACCCGACGCAGCACCGTAGCGGGAGCGGCTTCGCTGGTCGCACTACCCGGCATCGAGGCACGGGTCTCGGTGTTTGTCGATACGCCTGCGGATGCGCAGCGAGTGGTGGCGAGCGGTGCTCGCGATCTGTTGTTGCGTGGTTGGGATACCGAGGCCGTCGGCCAGCTAAGGGATTCGCTGCCCAACTTCGAGTTGGTTGAGCGCACCGCAATCCCCCCGACTGTCACTGTGGATGAAGCGCGCCTATCGCTCAGCGCCGATTTGTTTACCGCGTATCTAGCGCAGATCGATGGGACTGGAGCCGCCCGGCCCCGATACGAGTGGGCGCCGGGCAGGGATCTCGACGCTCCGATCCCACCAGCTCGCATGTCGGCCCAGTGGGCCGACAACGTCTGGACGGAAGCCCGCTTCGAGCTGAACCTGGAGCACCTCGACCACGAACTTGCGCGCATCCTTGCTCAATCACTCGATGGGACTCCACCCACGCGCAAACAGGTCGCGCGGTTGTTCCGAGCCCGTGGCGATGAGGTCGATGCGGTCGCGGTCGTGGCCGATCAGCTGCGGCAACGCGTCAACGGCGATGTTGTCAGCTATGTCGTCAATCGCAACATCAACTACACAAATCAATGCACGTTCAAGTGCGGATTCTGCGCATTCTCGAAAGGCCCGCGCTCATTGAATCTTCGCGGCGAGCCGTATCTCATGGCGATACCGCAGGTCGTCGAGCGCGCTGTCGCCGCGTGGAATCGCGGAGCAACAGAAGTGTGTTTGCAGGGCGGGATCCATCCCGAGTTCACCGGCGACTTCTATGTGAATCTTGTTGAGTCGATCAAGGAGTATGTGCCCGAGATGCACATTCACGGGTTCACGCCGCTCGAGGTGTGGCAAGGAGCCGAGACGCTCGGAGTGCCGATTCGTGACTACCTGATGCGTCTGCGTGACGCCGGACTGGGCACTCTCCCCGGCACTGCTGCGGAGATCCTCGATGACGACGTGCGTCTGCACCTCTGCGCCGACAAGATACGAACCTCGCAATGGGCCGAAGTGATGATCACCGCACATGAACTTGGGCTGAAGTCAACCGCCACCATCATGTTCGGTCATATCGATTCTCCGGTTTCATGGGCGAACCACTTTGAGGTATTGCGCCAGATTCAGCGGCGCACCGGCGGCATTACGGAGGTCGTGCCTTTGCCCTTCGTGCATATGGGCGCCCCAATCTTTCTGCGCGGCAAGGCGCGACCCGGGCCAACTTGGGACGAGGTGCTCCTAATGCACAGTGTGGCGCGGATCGCGTTCGACGGTCTCATTGACAACATCCAGGCATCGTGGGTCAAACTCGGGCTTGCGGCCGGCGGCAGACTGCTCAATGCGGGTTGCAATGACCTTGGTGGGACGTTGATGGACGAGACCATCTCCAGGGCGGCCGGAGCTTCTCACGGCACGTTCATGGAGGCTGGCGACATGGAGGCGCTGATCCGATCGATAGGTCGGGTGCCCGCCCGACGCAATACTCTTTACGAGATCGTCGAGACGCCGGCTACCACCGAGCGCTAGAAAGCAGTCTCAGGTCAACGGGCGATACGGAACGAATCGAACACTGTCGCCGGGTAAATCCCGAGTCCTGCGCCGCTACCGGTGGAGATGGACGTCGGGTTCTGGTCCGAGGCAACACCTAGCGAGCCTTCTCCTGGAGGGTTACTGCGGTGCCCGACATGGTGATGAGCATCCGGGTGCCGACCGGCGTGTACTGCATCGTCACGCCGATGACGGCATGCGCGCCACGCTCAACTGCTTCGTCGACGAGACCTTCGACACCAACCTGTCGTCCCTTCGCCAGGGTGGCACCTACCTGGCGAAGATCGCCTCCGGGTGCTTCAACCGCAACCTCGGCAGTAACGACACCGAGGTACGTGTGCACGTCCCAATTGGCCAGCTCCTGTGTGGTCGTGACCACTGGTCGCCAGGTGGCTCTTCCGTCCGCGGCGGTGACCCAGCCCTGGGCCGAGCGCTGCCATTCAGCGCCCCAGCGCCGGCCGAGGCCGTAGTCGGCCTCGCGGACGGCTGGCATCGGGCCCGGAATACGGTCGGCGTCTGGACGGAGGTCGACAACGACGTGCGGTGAATCCTCGGTGGCAATGGGGATCTCCGGTTTGGTCGCGGTCGCGGTGGTTGTTGCCGGTTCGCGCGCCGCCCCCCACTCGCTGGTTTCGGATTCGGAGGAGCGAACGGATCGAGCGCTGGTAGCAATCTGCTTGCCGGCCTCAATACGCTTCTGTGCGACCGTCATTGCCTGATCGAGTCGGGAGCGAGCTTGAAAGCGCTCATCACCGGAACGGCCGCCCCCCGATGGTGTCCCACCGGACGCAGCCGGGGCAGTCCACTTACTGCCGTCCGCCGGTGTTCCTTCAGGTCTGATTGGTTCCGCCAACTCGTTTACCCCCGTACCCAGAATCAGAATACCCTGTAACCGTGCGAATAAACGTAATCACCATCTTTCCGGAATTCTTCGACTCCCCATTGCAGGTCAGTCTGGTGGGACGTGCCCGTCAGGACGGTCTGCTCGATGTCGAGATCGTTGATCTACGTCAGTTTGGCAAGGGTTTCCATCGACAGCTCGATGATGCGCCTTTTGGGGGTGGACCGGGCATGGTCATGACGATCGAGCCCCTCGATCAGGCGCTGGCTCCCTTTGCGGAGTCCCGCCGGGTACTGCTGGCGGCCGCCGGCAAGCCCCTGACCCAAAATCGGTTGGACGAATGGGCGGGTCTCGAGGAAATGACGCTCATTTGCGGCAGATACGAAGGGGTCGACCAACGTGTCGCCGACCATCTCGTTGACGAAGAGGTCTCGCTGGGGGACTACGTATTGCTCGGCGGCGAGGTCGGTGCGCTTGCGATAATCGAGGGGGTGACTCGATTGCTTCCGGGAGTGGTCGGGAACCCAGAGTCAATCGCAACCGAGAGTTTTCGGGAGGGTCTTCTCGAGGAGCCGCAGTACACCCGTCCCGCCGATTACAAGGGATGGGCCGTGCCGGATGTCCTGCTGTCCGGCGATCATGGGAAGGTCGAGGCCTGGCGTCAACAGCAACGTCGGGATCGCACCACACAGCGGCGTCCCGACCTGCTTGCGCCCGATCTGGATGAACCCCCGGCAAAGAGTTAGCGCAAACCGCAGACCTCGGGTAAACTCCCGCTTTCGAGTTTCCCTTTCCCTCATTCGGAGGAACCCCGTGAATACGGTCGATCAAATCGAGTCCGCATACCTGCGCGACGACTTACCGGACTTTGCTCCCGGCGACACCGTGCGTGTGAACGTGCGCGTCGTCGAGGGTGGTCGTGAACGTGTCCAGATCTACGAAGGCGTTGTCATCGCTCGCAATGGCGGAGGCGCCCGGGCGTCTTTCACCGTGCGCAAGCTCAGCTTCGGCGTAGGCGTCGAGCGGATTTTCCCGCTCCATGCTCCGATCATTCATTCCATCGAGGTCGTTCGTCGCGGCGATGTGCGCCGAGCCAAGCTCTATTACCTGCGTGACCGGGTCGGCAAGGCCGCCCGCATCAAGGAGAAGCGGGACTAGTCCTCCCACTCCACGATGAACGAACTACCCGGGGACCACGAATTGAACCCCGGCGCTGACGCGCCCGGTGTCGAGGTACCTATGGATGGTCCGGCGGATGTCATCGTGGAAGAGCAGCCACAACAGTCAGAAGCGCTGGCATTCCTGAAGGAACTTCCGTTCCTCATCGTGGGTGCTCTGATCGTTGCCGTTCTGGTCAAGTCGTTCCTGATCCAGGTGTTCTGGATCCCGTCGGGGTCGATGGAGGACACTCTTCAGGTTGGTGACCGCGTCATCGTCAACAAGGTCGCCTACCGCATTGGTGATCCTGGCCGCGGTGATGTCGTCGTGTTCGAGCCGCTGACGTTTGAGGAAGAATCGATTCCAACAAAGATCTCGCGCAACCTCCTCGAATCTATCGGCCTGCGCACTCCGGAGTCAGATCTCATCAAGCGGGTAATCGGCCTACCGGGAGATACAGTCGAAATCATCGACCACGCGATCCACATCAACGGCACTCGGCTCGACGAGCCGTATCTGCCCGACGGTCTCGTGATGTCCGACGATGGCCCGTGGGAAGTCCCCGACGATCACTACTTTGTCATGGGCGACAACCGCAACAGCAGCAATGACAGCCGGCGGTTCGGCGCTATTGAGCGAGGCCGGATCGTTGGGCGCGCTTTCTCAATCGTTTGGCCACCCAGCCGTTGGGGTGGGCTCTGAGCCACCTCGATGAGGCCATGGTCCGACGTGGAGCGGAGGCGCTGGCGTCAACGGATCCACGGCTCGGGAAGCTCTACACAGCCAACGGAGCTCCACCTCTTTGGGGTCGAGAGGGCGGTTTCCCGACACTCGTAAAGATCGTGCTGGAGCAGCAGGTGTCGCTGGACAGCGCCGCCGCGGCATTCGCCAACCTGCAGTCTGTTCTGGGTTCGGTTGGTCCCGAAGGCTTCCTGGGGCTGGACGACACTCAGCTCAAGACCATTGGATTCAGCCGCCAGAAAGCTGGCTATT
>CBDUNF010000014.1:0-31384 GCA_965368515.1 uncultured bacterium | reverse complement strand
TCCGTGAGGGTGCAATGGCGTTCATCAGGCGTGAGTACACGGCCGTTACCGGCTTCGTCGCAATCATGGCTGTGCTCATCTTTGCACTGCTCGACTGGGGACGTCCCTGGGGCGCGATTGCATATGTCTTTGGTGCCATCTTGTCGGCGCTTGCCGGCTTTGTCGGCATGCGGATCGCAACTGCGGCCAACGCCAGGACCGCTGAAGCCGCCCGTGTCGGCGGCATCAATGCGGCGTTGCCCCTTGCGTTCCGTGGTGGTGGCGTCATGGGCTTCACCGTTGCCGGCCTCGGCCTTCTCGGCTTGAGCCTTGGCTATCTGTTCTTTGAGACGATCCTCGAGGATCCGCAGTCTTTCGAAATCATCACTGCCATCGGTCTTGGTGGCTCGACCATCGCACTCTTTTCCCGCGTTGGCGGTGGCATCTATACCAAGGCAGCCGACGTCGGTGCCGACCTTGTCGGCAAGGTTGAAGCAGGTATCCCCGAGGACGACCCACGGAACCCTGCGACCATCGCAGACAACGTTGGTGACAATGTCGGCGACGTTGCCGGCATGGGTGCCGACCTATTCGAGAGCTATGTGGGTTCGCTGATCGCTCCGATCGCATTCGCCGCGTTTGCCTTCGCCGGCGAGGCGTTCCGCGAGGAAGCCTTCTTCTATCCGCTGATGATCGCGGCTGTTGGCACGTTCGCTTCGATCATCGGTTCGTTCTTCGTCAAGCCCGGCAAAGGAAGCCTCGCTGCCGCACTGCACCGGGGCACTTACGTCGCGATGGCTCTCACTGTTGTCGGTGTAGCCGCCATCACACCTTCGTTCTTCGGAGATGTTGAAGGCGTCGACAACACCTGGGGCCTCGTGCTCTCGGTTGTCGTCGGTTTGCTCGTCGGGTGGCTCATCGGCCAAATCTCCGAGTGGTTCACCAGCGACCATCACAAGATCGTCAAGGAGATCGCTCGTCAGTCGCAGACCGGTCCCGCAACTGTTGCTCTCGAGGGCATCGCCGAGGGCATGCGGTCGGCTGCGTTCTCAGTGATCGTTATCGCCTTTGGCATGCTGGGCGCATACGCCGGTGGCGAAATGGCATTCGATGTTGAACTCGCCGGCATCTACGGAATCGCGATTGCTGCGATCGGTGTTCTTTCGACACTCGGCATGACTGTGTCCGTCGACGCATACGGCCCGATCGCTGACAACGCCGGTGGAATCGCCGAAATGGCGCACCTGCCCCCGGAGGTCAGGGAAACAACCGACGCACTCGATTCACTCGGCAACACCACAGCCGCAGTCGCCAAGGGCTTCGCCATCGCTTCGGCGGCGGTCACCGCTCTGGCGTTGTTCTTCACCTTCCGCCAGGCCGTCATCACTGCCGGTGGCGAACTCGGGACGCTCGACATCTTGGAGATCGAAGTGATCGTCGGTCTGTTCCTGGGTGGGATGTTCCCGTTCTTGTTTGCTTCGATGACTATCAAGGCTGTTGGCCGCGCCGCCAACCAGATGATCGAAGAGGTGCGGCGACAGTTCCGTGAGATCCCAGGTCTGCGCGAAGGCAAGAAGGGCGTTAAGCCTGAATACGCCAAGTGCGTTGACATCTCGACCACGTCGGCGCTTCGGGAAATGATCGTCCCCGGTGCGATGGCTGTTGCCCTCCCGCTGGTCGTTGGCTTCGTCAGCGTCAAGGCGCTTGGCGGGTTGCTCGCAGGTGCGCTTGTAACCGGCTTCCTGCTTGCCATCTTCATGGCCAACGCCGGTGGTGCGTGGGACAACGCCAAGAAGTTCATCGAGGCCGGTGCCTACGGTGGCAAGGGTTCCGACGCCCACAAGGCAGCAGTTGTCGGCGACACGATTGGTGACCCGTTCAAGGACACCTCTGGCCCGGCAATGAACATCGTGATCAAGGTGATGACCATCGTCAGCCTGATCTTTGCCTCGGCGTTTGTCTAAGTCTCTTCTGCGGGAGCGATTGAGTTCCGCGGTTTGAGGAGGAGGACAGCCCCCGGCTCTGCCGGGGGCTGTTTGCGTTCCCGCTTGATTGCGTTCAGCGAATCTGAGGCGAACCTCGACACGCACGCCGCGACCGGGTAGCGGTAGGCTCCCAACACCAGCGAGAGGAGGAGAAGATGGCTGAAGTGACCAAGGAATACCGGGCCATCATCAGGGTGAAGCTGACCGATGAGCTGCTTCCCAGCCCGGTGGTTTCGAAGGAAGAGGTGCAGCGGTTGCTGGTCGAGGCATTGCGGGTCGGCGACGGCGACTCTCCCGTGGTCTCGGTAGTGGTCCACGACCGCCGGTGAGGTTGGCAGGCCCCCTCAGTCGCTATGAGGATCAGCTTGCGACGTACCCGACGGCGAGCAGATGCGGGCTGGCTCCAAGGACGCTCGGCTCGCGCTCCAATCGCGCAAGTAACTCCAGCAGCTTGCTCTGTTTCTCTCCGTCATCCAGGCGGTCGTCGAGATCGGCTGCAACCCATCCGATTCCTTCGATCGCCAGCACCTCGACCTCTTCCAGGCCGGCTTCTTCGAATTCCGAAGCGAGGTCCTCGGGCAAGTGAAAGTACGCCGTGGTGAAGTAGTTCGGGTTGCCGGTCGGGTTCTCATGTCGACCGGTCGTGGTCACTGCATCGAGCAGGTCGGCAAACGCCGGATCGTCGAAGAAGCCAGAGTCGAGACCGTCGATAGCCGGGGCATATCGAGAAATCGCTGCCGCAAACACAGGTGAGCCCGGCCGGGCTACCCGGACGGCTTCCTGCAGCGCGGCCACCCTGTCGTCGCGTTCTTGGAGGTGATAGAGCGGACCGAGCAGAAGAACAGCATCCTGACTGTCGGTGAGTACGGAGAGCTCTCGGGCATCGCCTAGTTGCGCCCGGATCCCACACTCAGTCGCTTGGCGGATATGGCGAGGCACGATGTCAATGAGCTCAACGTCGTAGCCGGCCTCGGACAGGCCGGTGGCATACGCACCGGTTCCGCCCCCGACATCGAGAACTGCCGCTGGGGGGTCCGGGAGGTGCCGTCGCAGGAGCGTCCATGTCCGCAGCTTCTCCAGACGCCCTAGACCATCCTTGCTCAGCCGGATCGCCTCGTCGTAGCGGTCCTCGTAGTGCAGGACGACTTCGTCATCCGGTCCCATCGTCGGTCTTTCGCATATCCGGATCGTTGGCGATCCGCTCTTGCTCGGCCTTGCGGCGATCCCAGTAGTCCTGGGCCGCGTTGTGGCGCGCTCGCTTCATCAGGTAGTAGAGGCCGAGAATGACGACGGCGATCGCAGCCCAAACGATACGCGCTGAGGTCTCCTCGGGGAGGAACGAATCGGTATCCGCAAAGGCGATTAGCAGGTGTAACACGCCGCCTAGCCTAGAAGGCCGCTAGCGACTTGGAGTAAGAGTTGGCAGTCGAGATCACATTCATCCGGCACGGGCAGACCGACGGCAACGCAGCCGGTCGCTGGCAGGGCCACACGAACTCGTCGCTGACGGAACTCGGTCGAAGCCAGGCTGCGGCGATGGGCGCTCGGCTGGCGGCGACGCCGTTCGACCTAGTCATCGCGAGCGATCTGGACCGAACAGTACAGACCGCGGCTGCATTGGAGCGGCCCGTGGAGACCGACGAGCGTTGGCGCGAGCCCTTTTTCGGGAGCTGGGAAGACCTCACCACGACCGAGATCATGAACCTGCCGGGTGATGGGTTGCGGGGATTGATGGCCGGTGACGACATCGCCCTCGGTGGCGGCGAGCGGTTGTCCGAAGTTCTCGAGCGAATTACGGCCGCGTTCAACGATGTGGTGGAGCGGACGGGCGGCAATGGATCGGTAGCCATTGTCAGCCATGGGATGGCGCTTCTCACTCTGTTCAGCGGTTTGCTCGGCACCAAACGTCCTACCCCGCTGCGGCTTCTCGGCAACACGTCGATCGCTCAATTGGTGGTCGACGGCGATCAGATGTGGATGCCGCGCTACAACGACGACACGCATCTCGGTAACTCGATCCGGCACCACTTTGATCACGATCCCATGGATACCGATGTGCTGCTGGTCCGCCACGGTCAAACTGCCTCTAATACCGAAAAGCGGTGGCAGGGCCATCAAGACGGACAACTCAATGACGAGGGTTTGCGGCAGATCAAGTTGCTGGGAGGAAGGTTCCCGAGCGTTGACGCTCTCTATGCCTCTCCGCTGTCGCGAGCGGCAGATACCGCCGCGGCCATCGCAGGACATCAGCAACTCGAAGTCAACTACGACGACCGGCTCAAGGAGATCTGTTTCGGTGCTTGGGAGGGCATGACGAGTGCCGAGATTGCAGAGCGATATCCGGAGGAGTCAGCGGAATTCTTTGCCGGCGCCGACATGGCTCGAGGTGGTACCGGTGAGACCTTCTTACAGGTGCGAGACCGGATCCGCGAATCGCTCACTGAGATAGCGTCTCAACATCCAGGCGAGAGCGTTGCGGTCGTATCGCATGGCGGGGTGACGCGGGCCTGGGTGACTGAAGTACTTGGCCTTGCCTACGAGCACCGCAATCGGTTGTCGATCCTGGGCAACACCGGGTACGCCCGTCTGGCTTTTGGTCGGAGGGGCCCGAGTGTGGTCAGCTGGAACCTCTCGCCACATCTGGAGGGTCACTGACGCTATGCGGCTTCTGGTCATCACCAACGATTACCCACCCAAGTCCGGCGGTATTCAGACCTACCTCGCCAACCTGGTCGATGCGTATCCGCACCCGATCCGGGTCCTGGCCCCCGCAGACGCACCGGCCGTCGGAACCGCCAAGGGTGAGGCGATCGTGCGACGCGGAAGGCGCCGCTTCATGTGGCCGACCAGGAGCGTCGTTGACTGGTTCATCGCAGAGGCGCGCGACTTCCAAGCCGAAGCCATCTTCTTTGGGGCTCCCCATCCGCTGACCCGTGCAGCAGGCCGGCTCAAGGACGAGTTGGGCGTTCCGGTTGGCATCCTGTGCCACGGCGCTGAGGTGACCATCCCGGCAGCAGTCCCCGGACTCCGCACCTGGCTGCGGCGGACACTACGCACGGCCGATGTTCTGTTTGCTGTGAGCCGGTTCACCCAGGGCAGAGTGAGCAGGCTTACGGGCCGAGACGTTGTTCCGATTGGTGCCGGTGTTGAGGTCGACCTTTTCACCCCTGCGGTTACCCCGCCCGAGAATGTGGTGCCGGTCGTCGGCTGTGTCAGTCGATTCGTTCCCCGCAAAGGCCAACATCGGGTAATCGCCGCTGCGGCCGAACTCAAGCGCAGCGGCCGCGAGGTCGAGGTCGTCATCGTCGGCAGCGGGCGAACCGAGTCGAAGCTACGCAAGCTCGCCGCAGCTTCTGACGTGTCTGTCCGGTTCGAGGTCGGGGTTCCCTGGAAAGATCTCGCCGAGCTTTATCGATCGATGGACGTCTTCTGCATGCCCTGCAAGAGCCGGTGGGGTGGCCTCGAGATAGAGGGCCTCGGATTGGTTTTCCTCGAGGCCGCGGCCGCCGGGCTACCGGTGCTCGCCGGATCGTCCGGAGGATCTCCAGAGACAGTGATACCGGGCGAAACCGGGTATGTCGTCGACTCGGTCGACGACATCGTGGCCGGTCTCGGAATACTTCTCGACGATCCAGAGCGAGCGCGGCGAATGGGAGCTAAAGGTCGGCTCCGCGTCGTCGACGAATACGTGTGGGATCGCGTTGTCGCCCGCTTGGAGAGCGGCTTCCGGTCTTGACAGATGGCGTGATGAACCGTCAGTATCGTCTCCGCTCCATGTTTCCAATCGGCCCCGGGACCGCGTCCCGTCTGATAAATGTCACGAAAACTCGTCATCGTTGAGTCCCCGGCCAAGGCCAGGACGATCTCCGGCTTCCTGGATGAAGGGTATGTCGTCGAGTCCTCGATCGGCCATATTCGTGATATTCCGGCCAAGGCTGCCGATGCTCCGAAGAGTCTTCAGGACGAATGGCGACGCACCCGCTACGGCGTCGATGTGGACAATGATTTCAAGCCGCTCTATGTCGTGACCCCCGACAAGAAGCAGCAGGTCACCAAACTCAAGCGACTCCTCAAGGACGCGGAGGAGCTTCTCCTCGCAACTGATGAAGACCGCGAAGGTGAAGCCATCGCATGGCATCTCATCGAGACCCTGAAGCCCAAGATCCCGATCCGGCGGATGGTGTTCCACGAGATCACACGGGCTGCGATCGCAGAAGCAGCGTCCAACCCACGCGAGCTCGACCAGGGCCTGGTGGATGCTCAAGAGGCACGCCGTATCCTGGACCGTCTCTACGGGTACGAGGTGTCTCCCGTGCTGTGGCGCAAGATCAAACGGGGGCTATCAGCCGGCCGGGTGCAGTCTCCCGCTACCCGAATCATCGTTGAGCGCGAGCGCGAGCGGATGGCTTTCGTCGCCGCCTCGTACTGGGATCTGGTTGGCACCTTCGACACGGAGAAGGGTGCCTTCGACGCGACGCTTGTTTCGGTTGGTGGCAAAGCCGTCGCCACCGGGCGCGATTTTGATGAACAGGGCAAGGCCAAGAAGAACGACAAGCTCATCCTCAACGAGCAACAGGCAACCGAACTGGCGTCTGCTCTACTGACGGCGCCGACGACCATCGACTCGGTTGAAGCCAAGCCATACACCCGGAAGCCCTATCCACCATTCCGTACCTCGACCCTGCAGCAGGAAGCTGGTCGCAAGCTCCGTTTCGGCGCCCGTCGCACCATGTCCGCTGCACAGCGACTGTACGAAGGCGGGTTCATCACCTACATGCGTACTGACTCGTTGACGCTGTCGACGGCCGCCGTCGATGCGGCCCGGAACCTCGTTGCGGGCAAGTACGGCTCGGAATACCTGCCTTCGAAGCCGCGGACATACACCTCCAAGGTCAAGAACGCGCAAGAGGCCCATGAGGCGATCCGTCCCGCCGGGGACAGCTTCAAATCGCCCAAGACGGTGGCTGCCCAATTCGGAGGTACGGCCGACGAAGCGAAGCTCTACGACCTCATCTGGAAACGCACGGTTGCTTCGCAGATGAAGGACGCCAAGGGGGAGAGCGTCAAGGTATTGGTCGCGGCTACGCCGAACGGCGGTGCAACCAGCCAGTTCGCCGCCTCAGGTACGACGATCCTATTCCCCGGTTTTCTGCGCGCATACGTCGAAGGAAGCGATGATCCCGAGGCTGCACTCGACGACCAGGAACGGCACCTGCCCGCGGTGGCGACCGGCGACGAAGTGACGCCCGTCGCCATCGAGCCAAAGGGCCACGAAACCAAGGCGCCGGCTCGCTACACCGAAGCATCGTTGATCAAGCGGCTCGAAGAGCTCGGCATCGGGCGCCCGTCAACATACGCCTCCATCATCAGCACCATCCAGGATCGGGGCTACGTCTATAAGAAGGGCTCGGCGCTGGTACCGACCTTCACTGCCTTTGCCACCGTCGCGTTGATGGAGCAGCACTTTGGTGATCTTGTCGACTATGCCTTCACTGCCCGGATGGAAGACGACCTCGACCAAATCGCCAGCGGGGACATGGAAGCCACTCCATGGCTGAAGACGTTCTATTTTGGGAACGGTCACTCCGGGTTGAAGCACCTCGTCTCGACGAACATCGAGGAAATCGATGCACGAGAAATCAATGCCATCCCGATCGGGGTGGATGGTGACGGCAACAGCGTCGTGGCTCGCTCGGGCAAGTTTGGGCCGTATGTGCAACGTGGCGAGGAGACCGCAAGCATTCCCCCGGATCTACCCCCCGACGAGCTGACTGTGGAGAAGGCAATCGAGTTCCTCGAGGCTCCGAACGGAGATCGGGTGCTTGGTATCGACCCAGATACCGGTCTCGAAGTTTCAGTTCGCAACGGACGATTCGGACCGTACGTACAGCTTGGGGAGCAGGAGCCGGACAGCAAGGTCAAGCCAAAGCGCTCGTCGCTCTTCAAGACTATGACTGAAGAAGACGTAACCCTCGAACAGGCTTTGCGTCTGCTCAGCTTGCCCCGAGTGGTCGGTCAGCATCCCGAAGATGGTGTTGACATCACGGCGCAGAATGGTCGCTACGGACCGTATATCAGTTGGGCGAAGGAGAGCCGCAGCCTCGAAGAAGAGGAGCAGCTGTTCACGGTCGATCTTGACGATGCGGTGCGCCGGCTCAAGGAACCCAAGAAGCGCGGACGCCGGGCCGCGGCACCACCACTCAAGGAGTTGGGCGAAGACCCGAACTCGGGTCAGCCGGTCGTGGTCAAGGAAGGCCGATTTGGGCCGTACGTCACCGACGGTGAGACAAACGCATCGCTCCGAGTTGCGGACACAATTGAGGGGATAACCATCGATCGCGCAGCAGAGCTGCTGCAACTTCGGCGCGAGCGGGTTGCCGCCCAGGGTGGCACGAAGAAGAAACCTGCCAAGAAGAAGGCGGCGGCGAAGAAGAAGTCAGCCGCTAAGAAGAAGCCAGCCGCCAAGAAGAAGTCGTAGCGCCCGCGTCGCCGAGTCCTCCGCTGCAGAACTCAAAGCTCGCCTGTGGCGAGGCTCCAACTAGGGTTCTCCTCGATGACCGCTGAGGACTCGACCCCCCGCACGACTAGATCGTTGATGACGTCTGGAATCTTCTCCAGGTTCTTCTGGGCTGCTGTCATCGGATCCACCGGCGACTGGATCACAGTGTTTGCGATGATCACACTGGCCGGCAGGATCGGATCGCAGGAGGGCATCCTCATCGCGTTGATGTCGCGCATCCTCCCCGGGCTCCTACTGGGCGGAGTCGTAGGTGTGATCAGCGACAGGATGGACCGTCGCAAACTCGTGGTGTTGGCGGATGTTGGCCGCGGTGCGATCGTTCCTTTCCTTGCCTTCGTGGACTCGCTGCCCGCCCTGGTCGGAATCACCCTCGTGCTTGAACTCCTCAGCCTGCTCGGCCAGCCGCCCCGCACCGCCATGGTGCCCCGGCTGGTCAGCACCGAGAACCTCGTCAGCGCCAATAGCCTCATGTTGGCGGCGGCGTACGGCACCATCCCGGTGGGATCACTGCTCTTGCTGATTCTCCAAGGGTTCCCCGACTTCTCGCTTGGTGGTCTGGTCCCGAGCGGGAACGAGGGCTTGGTTCTAGCGTTCGGTGTCGATGCGCTCACCTTCTTTGCCTCGGGCTTATTGATAGCGACGCTTCCCAAAATCACCTCGCCTCTGGCCGAAGAAGTGGCGACGAACAACTCCACCAGCAGCACTTGGGAGGACTTCAAAGAGGGCGTGGTCTTCATGGTCAAGGACCCCTCGGTTCGCCGTGTCATCACCGGAATGACCACCGCGTTGTTCGGCGGGGGTACGATCATCGTTCTGGGACCGGCCTTCGTGGAGGATGTACTCCAGGCCGATCAGGCAGGTTTCTTTGCGATCATCACCATGCTCGGTCTCGGCGCCGTAGTGGGCCTCATCGTGCTGTCAGTCAACGAGTACAGGCTGGTCCATCTCGATCTCGCGTTCGGAATTGCCACCACCGTCACCGGTATCGGGCTGGCGGCGGCCGCGATGGTTACGACGGTCCCGGGTGCGTCGGCATGGATGGTCGTGATGGGGCTGGGGGCCGGAGCCTCCTACCTGATGGGCTTGACCCATCTCCACGAACATGTCACCGACGAACTGCGCGGCAGGGTGTTCGCCGCTCTGTTCTCGCTGATGCGGATCGGGCTGTTCGTTGCGATGGCCCTTGCGGTACCGCTGGTCGATGCGTTCGGTTGGGTGAACGTTTGGAGACTCGACGACCCAACAAGGGTTGTGCTCTTCCTCGGTGGAGCCACCATCTTCCTTTCAGGGCTGACGGTGCTGTTCACCCTGCGATCGCTGTTCCGGGGACCTACGCTCGGTCGGGAGGCGAGCGAGATCATTGCGGCGGCCAATCGGGCGCGTCGCTCGCGTCTATCGCCAACGCCCAAGGATGGGTCGCACGACAAAGAGCGGAAGAGAAGCGAGGAGGCGGGATCGTGACCCGACCCTATATCGTTTTTGAGGGAATCGAGGGGACCGGGAAGTCGACCATCGCCAGTCGTCTCACCGACTACCTCCAGGATCATGGGATCGATGTGCTATTTGTGCGTGAGCCCGGTGGGAGCACCACGGGAGAACGCATCCGCAGAGTCTTGCTGGATCCAGATGGCACGGTCGCTCCCTGGAGTGAGGCGCTCCTGTTTTCGGCTGCACGAGCTCAACTTGCTCACGAAATCGTAGGCCCGGCACTTGTCGCGGGTCGTTGGGTCGTCAGCGATCGCTCGGTCTATTCGTCGCTTGCATATCAAGGCGGGGGCCGAGGACTTGGCGTGGATCAGGTGCGTGCGGTCAACGAGCCCGGTCTCGGCGATGTGTGGCCGGAACTCGTCATCCTCTTGAGACTGGATGCGGAGACTGGGCTGGCTCGTCAGGAGGATCCCGACCGAATCGGCGGTGAGGGCACCGCGTTCCAGTCGGTCGTAGCCGCCACCTTCGAGCAGCTTGCCGCCGCCGAACCCGACCGGTTTGTGACGGTGGATGCGTCCACAAGCATCGAGGCGGTCTGGAAAGAAGTGCTTGCTCAAGTGGAGGGCCGATGGGCGATTTCTTCGCAGACGTAATTGGGCACCGTGGGCTGACCAGCGTTCTCGAGCGCGACATAGCGACACCAGCTCATGCGTACCTGTTTGTTGGGCCGCTGGGTGTCGGCAAAGCCGCGGTGGCACGACGGTTTGCGGCGGCGATCCTCTGCGGCGATGACGAGCAGTGTCGCAGCAGAGTCCTGCGCGGTCTGCACCCCGACATCGTGCTCGTCGAGCCCGATGGTCGATCTGCAATCACAGTCGAACAGGCCCGCAATACCGTGATCATGGCCAACCTGGCTCCGGTAGAAGGTGACCGCAAGATATTCGTCCTCGAAGAGGGCGGTGCGATGAACGACGAAGCGGCGAACGCTCTGCTCAAGACGCTGGAGGAGCCGACGGCATCGACGGTGTTCATCGTTGTCGCCGAGTCCGAGGATGATTTGCCGGAGACGGTTGCAAGTCGGTGCCGAACCGTGGTGTTCGGTCGTGTGCCAGAAGATGACGTCGCCACCGGCCTCGAATCACAGGGTGTCTCGGTCGAGCGGGCCGAACAGGCCGCACGGATTTCCGGAGGCCGTCCTGGACTCGCCATCTCGTTGGCGACCAGGGCGGATGTCGCCGCCTTCCGCAACGTATGGTTGAGCGTGCCGCTCCGTCTATCCGAGCACCCCGGGGACGGCTACCGGCTCGCTGATGAGGTCACTGCCGCGACCGAGCCTCTGCTGGCGGCGTTGAAGGAGCGGCAAGCGGATGAAGCTGCCACCCTGGAGAAAGAAGGTGGATTGAGCAAGGCTGTCGAGCAACGGCGAGCACGAGAACTGAAGCGTGCAGCAATCGCTCTACATGTCTCCGGTCTCGAAATCCTGTCGGGCTTCTATCGAGATGTCGCCGCGGCCCAATTGGGAGCTCCGGTTCGCAACCCCGACATTCCTGCGCCCGCCCTGACGAGGTTGAGCCCGCGCCGTGCGGTCCGTAGCGCCGACCGCATTCTCGAAGCCATCGAAGCAATCGAGGCCAATCAGCGACCACAGCTTGCGTTGGCAGCGCTCTTCGCCGATATCGGCGGGTCATAGCGTGTATCGGGATCCGGGACCGGGAGCGCGAGCAGTAGCCAGTGTGATGCGGCATCCGCTCGAGCTAGCGGCGCGCTGGCTCTTTGACGGTGATCTGAGCGGGCAACAGCACCTCCCTGCGTCCGGTGCGTACATCGTCACCGCCAACCACTTGTCTTTGCTCGATCCCGTTCTCGTGTCCCTTGTGGTCGGTCGGCTCGTCCGCTTCCTTGCTCTCGATGAGCTATTTGGCCAGACCAAGGTTCTTGATCAGTCGATGCTCTACTTCGGTGCGATCCCTGTTTCACGCGATCGGCCCCCGCTCGGCGCACTCCAGCATTCCCTGGCAGTTCTCGAAAACGACGAGATTCTCGGGATCTTTCCGGAAGGTGCAAGGGCCCTCTACTGGGGGGAGCGGACCATCAAGAAGGGGGCCGCGTGGCTGTCGCTCGCAACCGGGGCACCGATAGTGCCGTGTTCTGTCCTGGGAACCGAGGCAACGATGAGCCTGGCAGAACCTAGGTTCCGCATCCCCTCGGTGAAGCTCGCACTTCATCCGGCAATCGAGCCTGGCTCGTACATAGATAGAGAAGACCCTCTCAGGGCGATGATGAACGACTGGGTCGAAGTGATCGACAGCCAGCTCGATCATTGGAAACACGAGGAGTAGGCAATGCGTGTACTGATGACTGGATCAAGCGGTCTTATCGGTACCGCGTTGCGAAAGTCCCTGGATGGCGATGGAGTCGACGTAGTGAGCCTGGTTCGCCGCCAAGCCTCTGGTCCCGATGAGCGGTCCTGGGACCCCGCAGGCGGCCGGTTAGATCAGGACGCAGTCGAGGGTTTCGATGCCGTCGTACACCTCGCTGGTGCCGGTATCGGTGACCGGCGCTGGACGGACCGCCGCAAAGGGGAGATCCTCGATTCGCGCGTCAACGGGACCACCCTGCTGGCTTCACGGATTGCCTCGGCCAAGCAAAAGCCCGCAGTGCTGATCTCTGCTTCTGCAATTGGATTCTATGGAGACAGAGCTGATCCGGTCGATGAGGACGATGGCCCGGCTCCCACGCCCGACTTCCTATCCGAGGTCTGCGTCGCATGGGAACAAGCCACCCAGCCCGCAGAGGATGCGGGCATTCGCACAGTCCACCTTCGCACCGGCATCGTTCTCGCAGAGGAGGGTGGGGCGCTGGGCAAGATGCTGCTGCCATTCCGGTTGGGGATCGGCGGCAGACTGGGAGGGGGTCAGACCTGGTGGAGCTGGATCTCGATTGCCGACCACATCCGAGCCATCCGGCACGCGATCGAGCAGCCACTCGTCGGTCCGGTGAATTCGACGGGGCCGAAGCCCGCCAAGAACGCTGAGGTGACCAAGGCACTAGGGCGTGTGCTCCGCCGGCCAACCCTTCTCCCGATCCCACGTTTTGCCCTGAATCTGCTGTTGGGCAAAGAGCTGGCGGAAGCACTGCTGTTCACCTCGGTCCGCGTTATGCCATCCAAACTCGAAGAATCAGGCTTCCACTTTGAGCACACCGACATCGAATCCGCGCTGCGGGCGGTGCTAGATCAATGACCGTGGCGCTGCGCTACTATTGCCCCCCGTTTGCCGGGGTAGCTCAGTCGGTAGAGCGACGCACTCGTAATGCGTAGGTCACGGGTTCGATTCCCGTCTCCGGCTCCAGAAGGCAGTGTTTCATGGTCGCGGCCCGGCCGTTCCGGCCGGGATTGGCGACGGTCGAGCCGCTTTCGAGTCCTTTTCGGACTCGACGCAGCTCTTCTTGGTACCGGCCTTGGAGGCCGGTACTGTGGTGAGCGGGGCAGGGGGTTCGCTCTATTCACCAGATTCTCATATTCCTCCACTACTTTCTTTGTCGACCACCCGAGGAGCGTCGATGGCTGAGCAAGCCAACTTCGAACAAGACGCAATGCAATACGCACAGCAGCTGTACTCAGCCGCGCTGCGCATGACCCGCAACCCGGCCGATGCCGAGGATGTTGTTCAGGAAACATATCTCAAGGCCTACCGGGCGTATCACACGTTCAAAGAGGGAACAAACCTCAAAGCGTGGCTGTATCGAATCCTCACCAACACCTACATAAACCGTTATCGCAAGCAGCAGCGGCGTCCGGCTGAGGTGGAACTCGGGGAACTCCAGGATCTCTACCTTTTCAGACGCCTCGGTGAGGCGTCCGGGGCAGAGCGGAGCACTGAAGAATCTGTTCTGGAGTCGATGGTCGACACTGACATCAAAGCCGCGCTCGAGTCGCTTCCAGAGCGGTTCCGAATGCCGGTGCTCCTCGCCGACGTTGAAGGGTTTTCGTACAAGGAAATCGCTGAGATTCTCGACGTGCCGATTGGGACTGTCATGTCCCGGCTACATCGTGGAAGAAAAGCGCTGCAAAAGAAGTTGTGGTCATTAGCTGAACAACGCGGACTTACGGGGCCAAGCCAATGAAAGCTGAATGTGATCACGCAGTTGATTACTTGTACCAATACATTGACCAGGAACTCACCTGGTCCCGTCGCCTCCGAATACGGTGGCACCTGAGACGCTGCGGCCCCTGCGTAGAGGCTTTCGATTTCGAAGCACGTCTGAAAGAACGCATGAAAGAGTGCGGTCGAGACGAACCATCCCAGGAACTTTTCGACCGCATCCGTGCGTTGATAGATCAAGAGGCTGCCGGTGGCCAGGACGAATGACCGGCAGCGTCCACCCAATCCGTGGTGACGGATTGAGAAAAGGAACGCATCAAAATGGCTGATAACACACTGAAGGGCAAGCGAATCTTGGAGACGGCCCGGCCGCCCAAGAGCACCAGTGAGCAGCGCACCTGCGCCAAATCCGAGTGCAAGACGACTCTCTCTCGCTACAACCGGCGTGAGTACTGCTACGCCCACGCTCCCACCAAGTTCCCCCGCCTACGTGGCCGCGTAGTACCCGAGGCCTAGGCCGATGAAATCGGCTTTGAGTTCGATGGAATCGAACTCAGGTCGGTGATAGGGGAGGTCCCGGGTTCGATGGCATCGAACTCAGGCCGGTGCTCAGGCCTTGCTCAGACCTTGGGCTCGATGGAATCGGACTCAGGCGAGCGCCAGGGCTTTGCTGTGCGAACTCGGGCACTGTCTCGCTGCTGCTATCGTCCCGCTGGATGAAGCAGTCAGTAGCCAATTTCGTTCGTGCCCTTGCGGTCATGTTGCTGTTTGTCCCCGCACCCCTCGCCGTGGTCGGCACGCCGCCCGCCGTCGCAGAACCGGTCCAGATCATGGCTGCTGAGCCGGCCGTGGTTGTGCCGGAGGCAGCCGAGGAAGAAGCTGAGGATCCCTGGACAGCGAGGTTCCTCGCCCCGGCCGTTGTGGTCATCGCAGTGGTGGCAATTGGGGCGTCAGCGTCCTACTACGTCGTGCGGATCCGGGGACGCTACCGCGTCGTCTAATCGACACGTTCTCGACCTAAACGGTCCTCAGTCGTAGTACTTTGCTTCGCATGTCCACCGCAACCTGGGATTCAGCTGTTTCGATCGCTCGCCGTTTTGCGGGCAGATATCCTCTCGAAGGGACCTATCACGAGGCCCGTTTCGCTCGTCAAGCCCCGCTGCTCGTAGAGCGAGCGACTGCACTTGTCTCCGCCGAGACGGGTCTGGAGGCTCCCGGTCATCCTGATGTCGCCGTAGTGAGTCGGACCGAGTGGGTCGAGAACAACATTGCCTCCTTCTCGGCGCTGATGGCCCCGGTGACGGATCGGCTCGGTGAGGATCGCAAGGTCGGCAAAGGCGTCGCCGGGCGGATCATGTCGGCCGAATTGGGAGCAGTGCTCGGGTTCTTGTCGCGACGGGTTCTCGGGCAGTACGAGCTTGTGCTTCCTACCTCCGACGGCGGTGATGGTGACACGGTCATGTTTGTCGGCGCCAACGTGCTGGCGATGGAGCGGCGTTTTGAGTTCCGCCCGTCGGAGTTCCGATTCTGGGTGGCGCTACATGAGTCGACGCACCGTCTCCAATTCCAGGGAGTGCCGTGGCTGCGATCCTATTTCCTTGGCCTGGTTGAAGAACTGGTAGCCGCATCGAAGCCTGAGTCCGGCAGAGTCTCTCGGTTGGCCGACGAACTTCGGGACGCCGCAGAACACGGACGACCTCTTGTCGACGAGCAGGGACTGTTTGGTCTTCTCGCCACCCCCGATCAACGCGAAGTGATCAACAAGGTGCAAGCCCTCATGTCGCTTCTCGAAGGCCATGGCCATGTCGTCATGGATCGGATCGGCGAACGTGAACTCGTGAGCCAGGCTCGTATGTCCCGCATCCTTGCTTCACGTCGCAACGACCCCCGGACGGCGATGTTCATGCGTCTCGTTGGTCTCGAAATGAAGATGAAGCAGTACGAGATGGGGGCCAAGTTCATCGAAGGGGTGGAGCGACAAGCGGGATGGAACGCTCTCGACGCCGCCTGGCTGAGACCGTCGAACCTCCCAACTCTCGAAGAGATCGGAGACCCGGTGTCATGGCTGTACCGGGTGGGCTGACACCAACAGGCGCCGCCGCGTGTCAAGCCGTGGCGGATCTGGAGGGGGAGTCGCTGGTCGTAGCCCTCAGCGGAGGAGCGGACTCGGCGGTTGCCGCCTGGGCCTGTGCGATGACCCGCCCCGAGGGAACGGTTCGAGCCCTGCATGTCAACCATGGCTGGCCGGCTTCCACACAGCTCGAAGCCGCTGCTGCGGCCATCGCGGCGAAGCTTGAACTCCCGTTCGAGGCCGTCGCAGTAGTACCCGCCGCTGGACCATCTCCCGAAGGGGCGGCACGTGAGGCACGTCTGGGTGCTCTGGCTGCACGGGCCGATGGTGCCCTAATCGTCATGGGTCACCACGCGGATGATGCAGCGGAAACAGTTGTCGGAAATCTGCTGCGTGGTGCAGGCGCTACCGGTCTCGCCGGGATCGCACCTGAGCGATATCCGTTTGTCCGGCCTCTACTCGGTATGCGGAGGATTGATCTCAGGGAGCTGGCTACCGAACTCGACCTGCCTTTCATCGACGACCCCAGCAACGAAGACCGCACTCTCCGTCGCAATCTGATCCGCCATGAGATTCTCCCGGAGCTGAACAGTCATATCGATGGCGACCTCGTGAGCGTGGTCGGCAGAAGCGCCCGGCATCTAGCCGCCGAGGATGCGTATCTCGATGACATGACACCGTTGCAGCTGGCCGCGGCGGATGGCGACGTGACGTTGGTCGCAGTTGCACCACTGGTGACGGCACCAGCGGTTCTGGCGAAGAGAGCGATTCGGGCCGCGCTGCGGGAGGCCCACCCCCCATATCCTGGGACCAGCCGTGAGGTCGACGCGGTCCTCGCCGTCACTCTTGGCGCGGTGCCTCGGCGGGACCTTGGGGACGGGTATGTCGTGGAGCGAGAAGGTCCGTACGTTGCTATCTACCAGCCGACTGAGGTCGTCGTCCCAGAGCCGGTCGAACTGCCCGTGCCCGGACGGGCGCAGTTTGGAGAGCATGTCATCCGCGCCATGGAGGCCAGATCCGGTGAGAGGTCGAGCATGTCGCATGACTGGTGCCGGTTGGCCTTGCCGAACGGCACCATCGTGGTCCGAGCCCCGCAAACTGGAGATCGAGTCGATATTGGGACGGGCAGCAAGAAGGTAAGCGACGCACTTGGAGAGGCTGGTGTTCCCCTCCGAAAACGGCCGGCTTGGCCGGTGGTCGAGTGCCGTGGCAGAATCGCTTGGGTAGCGGGTGTTCGGGTGGCGTCATGGACCAGGGTCGAAACGTCGCTGAGTACGTGGATCGAATTCGAAAGGCAGACAGCGTGAAGGTTGCAAGAGTCCTCATTTCAGCCGAGGAGATCGACGCCAAGCTGGCTGAGATGGGTGCGGCCATCACCCGGGATTACGAAGGCAAGGATCTCCTGATGATCGGCATCCTCAAGGGTGCCTTTGTCGTCCTTGCCGATCTTGCCCGCCACATCCGCCTTCCCGTGGAGACCGATTTCATGGCGGTCTCGTCCTATCACGGGGGCACCCACAGCTCCGGCGTGGTCCGCATCCTCAAGGATCTCGACCAGGAGATCGAAGGGCGCAACATCCTCATCGTCGAGGACATCATCGACACCGGTCACACCCTCAAATACCTGCTGCGGACGCTGGCCGTCCGTAAGCCCAAGACACTGTCCCTGGCCTCGCTGCTCATAAAGGATGATGTCGATCGCCCGCACTTCGACATCCAGTACGAGGGGTTCCATATTCCGAATGAGTTTGTCGTGGGCTACGGCCTGGACTACAACGAGCAGTACCGAAACCTGCCGTATATCGGGATAATGGATACCGATTCGACCTCATCACCGACCGATGTCCAAGAGGGCTTCAAACTCGCCGACTGACCCCATTTGCCCAGATCGCGAATACCTGGCGAACTAACGTTGTTGATCGCATATCATGGGACGCCCCGATGGCCCAGCGTTATCGGCCAATACTGACTGCAGCACTCAAGGAGCGAAGTGAACCGTACCGCCCGCACCATCCTCGTATACATGGTTGTGGCCATCCTCGTCATGATGGCTGTGAACGTGTTTCTACAGGGCGCCAACGAGCCTGAGGATCTCTCGCTCAGCGAATTCCAGACGAAGCTCGTCGCCGGGGACATCGCCAGTCTCGAAATGAAGACCCGCTCCGACGAGATCGTTGGTCTGTTTACCGAAGATGCCGTCGTCGCCGGCGCCAGCTCCGACTTTCGCACGGTTTATCCCGCCGAGTTTGAGGATGAGCTGACGATCCTCATCGATGAGACCGGCATCGAGGAGTTCACTGTCAACGCAGAGAATCCTTCGGCACTGTCATGGTTCTTCACTACGATCTTCCCCTACCTGTTGATCTTTGGTGTTTTCATCTTCTTCCTGTCGCAGATGCAGGGCGGTGGCAACCGCGTCATGCAGTTCGGCAAAGCAAAGGCCAAGCAGGTCAGCAAGGATGCCCCCAAGGTGTCCTTCAAAGATGTTGCCGGCGCCGACGAGGCCGTCGAAGAACTCGAAGAGATCAAGGAGTTCCTCGAGAGTCCCGGCAAGTTCCGGGCGATCGGAGCCAAGATCCCTCGCGGTGTCTTGCTGTTTGGCCCTCCCGGCACCGGCAAGACATTGCTGGCTCGCGCCGTGGCCGGTGAGGCAGGTGTGCCCTTCTTCAGCATCTCCGGGTCCGACTTTGTCGAGATGTTTGTCGGCGTGGGCGCCTCCCGCGTTCGGGACCTATTCGAACAGGCCAAGCAGAACGGTCCTGCGATCGTGTTCATCGATGAGATTGACGCCGTCGGTCGGCATCGTGGTGCCGGTCTTGGAGGCGGCCACGACGAGCGGGAACAGACACTGAACCAGCTGCTCGTCGAGCTTGACGGGTTCGACGTGAATACGGGCGTCATCGTCATCGCAGCCACCAACCGCCCCGACATCCTCGATCCGGCGCTGTTGCGTCCCGGCCGTTTCGACCGTCAGGTCGTTGTGGACCGTCCCGACCTGAAGGGTCGAGAGGCGATCCTGGAGGTCCATGCCAAAGGCAAGCCGTTCGATGAAGGCATCGATCTTGCGGCACTGGCCCGGCAGACCCCCGGCTTCACCGGTGCGGACCTAGCCAACCTCATCAATGAAGCGGCACTGCTGTCGGCGAGGCGCGACAAGAAGCTCATTTCGATGTACGAACTCGAAGAGGCTATCGACAGAGTCATTGCCGGGCCGGAGCGCAAGAGCCGAGTCATGTCAGAGGACGAGCGCAAGTTGACGGCATATCACGAGGGTGGCCATGCGTTGGTCGGGTTTGCACTGCCGAATCTCGACCCTATCCACAAGGTCACGATCATCCCCCGTGGGCGGGCCGGTGGCTACACATTGGCGCTACCCGTTGAGGACAAGAGCTACGCCAAGCGCAGCGAGTTGGTTGACCAGCTGGCATACGCCCTCGGAGGACGCACCGCCGAAGAGCAGGTGTTTGGCGACCCCAGTACCGGAGCATCGAACGACATCGAGAAGGCAACAGACCTGGCTCGCAAGATGGTCATGGAGTATGGGATGAGCGATCGGCTCGGCCCGCTTCGCTACGGTCGCCCGGAGTCGCAGGTTTTCCTCGGTCGCGACTACACGCGGGGTCAGGAAATGTCGGATGACGTCGCCTCAGCCATCGACAACGAGATTCGCATGCTGATCAATCAGGCCCATGAAGAGGCCCGCTCGATCATCACAACCCACCGGGCCGCACTCGACCGGATCGCTGAGGTTCTTCTGGAGAATGAGACGGTCGACTCCGAAGAGGTTGCCGAGATCTTTGCCGACGTCCCCAAGTGGGAGCACACCGAGGTCGGCGCCCTGCGGATTCGCTTGCCGGAACACTCGGCGATGACCGAGGGGCGGGTGGCGTCGTCGTCCCCGACCGATGACCCGCAACCGCCGCCGAGGGCCTGAGCAAAGTTCTCCGTGAAGAACTGGAGCATCCGGGGCCGCGTCCTCTCCACCGATGACCACACGCTGGTGATGGGGATTGTCAACACAACGCCCGACTCATTCTCCGACGGCGGGCGTTACTCAGCAGCGGAATCTGCGGTGGCTCATGGTCTGGCGCTCTGGGACCAGGGTGCTGACATCGTTGACGTCGGCGGAGAGTCGACCCGGCCGGGCGCCGTGCCGGTGTCAGCATTCGAGGAGATATCCCGAGTCGTACCGGTCATCGGTACTCTCGTCGACCGGGGTGTCGTCGTGAGCATCGACACGATGAAGGCCGCTGTCGCCGCCGAAGCGATCTCCGCCGGCGCGCATATCGTCAACGACGTGACATCGCTGTCCGATCCGAATATGGCGGCACTGTGTGCCGAGAGCGGTGTTGGCCTTGTCCTCATGCACATGCAAGGTGATCCTCAAACGATGCAGCAAGACCCCCATTACGACGATGTCGTCGCCGAGGTCGCTGCATACCTCGAGGGCAAAATCCGACTCGCTGTGGCTGCTGGTGTTGAGCGCTCCCATCTCTGTATTGATCCCGGCATCGGCTTTGGAAAGACCTTCGATCACAACCTGGCGTTGCTCAATGCTCTTGGTCGTTTTGTGGCGTTCGATGTGCCGGTGCTTGTTGGCACCTCCCGAAAGGGTTTTCTGGGAACGATCCTCAGGGAAGCCGGGATGGAGACGGCTGCTGGGGAGCGAGACGCCGCTACAGCGGCTACGGTTGCGCTCGCAGTGCGTGACGGGGCGTCGGTCCTCCGGGTACACAATGTGGGCCATGGCATCCAAGCAGCGCGAACCGCTGACGCTATGGTGCGAGCCTTACAACGGAGGAACTGAGAAGTGGCAGGTCTGGAACCGAGGGGGTTCAAGTGGGTCATCGCCGGGCGTCTGGCGATATCTGAGCGTATTGGCGGCTACGGCTTCCAGCATCGCCGGGTGCGGCGCGAGGAAGAGATCATCTGGCTTGCCGAGCGCGGGGTGAACACGGTCGTTTCGCTGATGCCGGGCAATCAGAACCAAGCTGCTTACGAAGGTGCCACCCTCCGGTTCTTTCACTATCCGATCGAAGACGATCTCGATCCCGAAGAGGTCGACAAGGTCTTTGCGATACTTGACGAGGCGCTTGACTTCCCAGATGCGTCGGTGCTGGTGCACCGGGAGTTGATCGACGACCTGCTGGTCGGTCTGATGGGCGGATACCTGGTGCATTCGGACCTGATCAAGGATCCGATTGTTGCCACGTCGGTTATCCAGGAGATCTCCGGTCGTCCGCTCGGCCCCGAAGGCCGCAGCCTCATTCCGGACGCCAAGTAGCCATGGTCCGGGCCGCTATCGGCCTCGGTTCCAATCTGGGCGACCGAGCCCGCCACATCGCCGACGCCGTCGGATCTCTTGCTCGTGCGTGCACTCTGGTTCGGGTGTCTTCCCTCTACGAGACAGCTCCGGTCGGTGGGCCGAAGCAGGGTCCCTACTTGAATGCTGTTGCCGTCGTGGAAACCGACCTTCCGGTGGCCGAGCTCCTCGCTCTCTGTTTGGAGATTGAAAGGGAACACGGCAGGGAGCGGCGCGAACGCTGGGGACCCCGGACCCTCGATCTCGACATACTGCTCTACGGCGACGAGATCGTTGCTGCCGATGACCTGACCGTGCCGCACCCGCGGATGACGCAACGCCGCTTCGTGCTGGAACCGCTGCTTGAAGCGTGGCCGGATGCGGCCTTGCCCGACGGTCGACCTCTGGCTGGGTTCACGGCTGCGGTCTCTGACCAGAAGGTCCGCAAGTTGGAGTCAATCGTGCCGAATCGCATGACATCACTCGTGTTGTTTCTGCTCGTTGCCGTCGGCGCGCTCACGATCTGGTGGGTAGGGGACTGGCTGCTGTGAGCGGGACGTCGCGGTGAGTGTCCCCGACGCCTAGCTCAATGCCGTCGGCGGTCGAATGTCTTCACCGTCGACCGTGATTGCGAGTTCATTGCCTGCTTGTCGCAGTGACGTCTCGACCGATGCCGGATCTGGGCCGCCGGCGAACACGAATCCGAGGTAGCGGTCCCCCTCGGGGAGCGCTTGCACCTCGCGGCCCGTGGCGACTGTGATCACAACATCATCGATGCCGGGAACCTGTCGCGCTGCCTCCAGCCCTTCAACACCCGTGAGAGTGCCCGATGCCGGTATCGGCAGCATCAAGACACCAGTTGCCGGCCGAGCCGGGGACACGTCCGGTGAGCGCATTCTGAGGGCACTCCGCAGGATGAGCACCTCGAGAGACTCTCCCAGCAGTCCGAAGCTGAACGCCCTTCCACAAAGACCGCCGATGCTGCGTGCGGCGATCTCGATGAGGTAGCACTCGCCGTCAGGCGCGATCCGAACTTCGGCATGGATGGGTCCGGTGCTCAGGCCGATTGCATCGACTGCTTCTTCGACCACGCTGATCGCCCGATCCTGCGTCTCACGCGTGTGGCGAGATGGCGTCACATACAGAGTTTCTTCGAAGAACGGACCGACCAGCGGATCGGGCTTGTCGATGATTGCCAACACTTCGATTCCGTTTTCACCCAGCAGACCCTCGACAACGATCTCGTCGCCGGGAACGTATCGCTCGACGAGTAGAGGCTGGGTAGCGGGAAGACCGGCTGCATTGAGGATAGAGCGGATCCGGTTCTCGGCGACAGCCGCTTCATTCGGGCTATCGGCTCGGATTACGCCGCGACTGGCGGATAGCCCCGTCGGCTTCAGTACTACCGGATACCCAAGCTCGCCGGCAGCTGCGATCGCCGCTCCGGGGGGCACCATCTGGAAGTCGGGTTGCCGCACGCCATGGTCGGCAAGCGTTCGCCTGAGTCGGCCCTTGTCCCTCGTCGCGGCGACTGACTCTGGGGAGTTGTGATCGAGGCCCAGCAGCTCAGCCGCCCTGGCGGCTGTAGCGACAGCCTGATCGTCGACCCCGACAACTGCGTCGATTTGCGGGAACCGGTCTACCAGCTTCTGAGCCGCGGCCTCTGGCTCGTCAAGACACAAGTCCAGACCGAATTGTCCCGTAGGGATCTCTCCGTCCCCGACGACAAACGCTTCGATGCGCAGGAGCGAAGCAGCCTCGAGAAAGTCGCGAGTCCGATAGCTCGAACGACCTGCCACGATGGCAACACTCTTCATCAACGTCCTTCTGGGTGGAGGGGAGCCTCTACGATACGCCGATGTCACCAACTTTTGAGCCGGCCGTCACGATCCACGAGAACGCCAAAGCAACGATCCTCGGTGTGCTGGCCGAGGAGCCTGATGGTGCCGAGCTGGGCCTGGTGGTGAGCATCGCCGGCATCGATGGCACCGGTTTCAAATACAACTTGGCGATGATGCGTATCGAGGATGTCGCTCCGACCGATCACATCATCAGAGACGGGGATCTCGCCCTCATCGTCCCCGATGCTGACATTGCCAATCTCCGGGGGGCCACCCTCAAAATGTCGTCCAACCTCTTGCAGCCCGGCCTGGTCCTCGACAACCCGAACGGCCCCAGTCCGCAGATTCTCGGCGACCATAGTTCGATAGAACTAGCGGGATCCGTTGCCGAGCGAGCTACCCAGGTAGTGGATGCCATGATCAATCCTTCGATTGCCTCGCACGGTGGGCGAGCCGAAATCGCCGGTGTCGAGGACGGAGTTGCGTACATCCGCTTCGGCGGTGGTTGTCAGGGTTGTGGAATGGCGTCTGTGACTCTTTCCCAGGGGATTGAGGCAACGCTGGTCGAGATGGTGCCCGAGATCAGCAAAGTCCTCGATGTCACAGACCATGCCGGCGGCGACAACCCCTATTACGAGGCGGCAAAGAAGTAGGCGGGGACTCGCCTTGCTACATCCTGGGGAGTTCCACTGAGATAGTCGCTTTGACACGCATAACTCTGGACCTCGCCGATAATGCCCCTGTGTCTCATCGCTTTGCCATAGTCGTGCTCGCCCTCGGCGTCCTATGGTTCGGTGTTCCTGCGGCCGTTGCCCAGGAAGACGGACGCTATCTCACCAACGAGTATCAGAACGATCCGCTCGACTGGAATGACTCCTGGCGTGACGCCACATTGGGCCCGCGCAACAACATCACCGATATCGATGGGCATGTCGGCACCGGTGTCAAGATCAACATCGATACCAACGAGCACTTCGGGGCAGCGATGCGGTGGCGGTTCGCCGACAACGCACTCCAGGAACCGGAACATCGGCAAGGGCAAGCTCCCCGGTCCGGCCGGGCTCTACTCGCAGAGTGCTCGCGGCAATATCCCATCGACCCCGGCCTCACCAGGGTGGTCGGCACGGATGCTGTTCACGCCAACCTACGACGAGCGGGATGCGACGCACACCCGAATTGGGTACTACGTCTACCACCTGGATCAGGCTGAGAATCATGGAGATCTTCTTCCCTGGGCGGATCCGGTCGCCACGCTCGAGCATGGCCGCTGGTATTGCGTCGAGGGCTTTGTTGGCGTGAACACCCCCGGCGAAAGCGATGGTTTGCTGCGGGGATGGGTGAACGGGGAAGAAGCGTTTAGCCGCGATGACCTCCGCTTCCGCCGAGCTGACGAGACCGGGGTGAACGTCGACAGCTTCTGGTTTGACGTGTACTTCGGTGGTCGCGAGCCGGCGAGCACATCGCTCTCGATCGACTTCGACTCCCTGAGCTTTGGGGCCGAGCGTCTCGGCTGTGACGACTCGCTGGAGCGTGGATTCAGCGGCGAGTTCTTCGATGACGAGGGATCAATCCACGAAGGTGACATCGAGTTGTTGCGAGCGGCGGGCATAACCGATGGATGCAATGTCAACGGTGATGCCTACTGCCCTGGAGACAGCCTGACGCGCGGTCAGCTAGCGAAGTTGCTGGTCCGGGCGTTGCAGCTACCTGCCTCACAGGTGGACTACTTCAGCGACGATGAGGGTTCTGTCTATGAGTCGGCAATCAACGCAATAGCGGACGTTGGCATAACCAGCGGGTGTGCGTCCGATGCGTTCTGTCCCGGTGAATTGGTGAGCCGGGCAGAGCTAGCCGCCTTCTTGAGTCGCGCTCTCAACCTGCCGCAATCGAGCCGCGACCACTTCGCCGATGACGATGAGTCTCCGTTTCAAGGTCATGTCAACGCGCTGGCCGAGGCCGGCATTACATACGGATGCGATACGGAGCTCTTCTGTCCCGATGTGGAGGTGAGCCGCGCCCAGGCAGCATCGTTCCTGGTGCGGGCGATGGACAACGTGGCGCGCCGCCTCGAAGCGGAAGCCGCCGCATGGGCGGCTCTCCTGGTCCGCCACTTCCTCACGGCGCCCCGTGCCATCTAGGCCAACCCGGGACCACCTCCAGACATGCAAAAAGCCCCGCCGCAGCGGGGCTTTTTTGCATGTCTGGCTAATCCGGGTGAGCTATACAGCTACGCGGTCCTTGAGACCCTTGGCCGGCTTGAACTTGGCATGCTTCTTGGCAGCGATCTGGATGGTCTCGCCGGTGGCCGGGTTGCGCCCGGTGCGAGCCTTGGAACGGCTGGTGTAGAACTTGCCAAAGCCACTGACGCTGACCTCACGGTCGGCGTCGAGCTCGACGGCGATAATGCCGGCGCCGGACTCGGAGCTGAAAATGATGTCAATGACCTCGGCGGCCTTGGCCTGGCTGAGATCAGCCTTCTTGGCGAGCTTCTTCGCCATCTCTGTCTTGTTCACAGTGGAACTCCCTATCTTGACAAACCTTCGGGACGTGTTTCCCCGCTTTGCAAGCGACAAAGTTACACCCGAAACCCGCATAAACAGTGGATTTTTAACGCGACCTGGCAACAAGTCCCAGGCTAGGCGACGGGCTCGAATCGAGCCTGGAAGAACCGCAGCGACTCGGGCTCGTATGTGAACTGGAGACCGGTCACTGCTTCGGGGTGTTCCAAGACGTCGACAACGGCCTCGGCAGTGACGTCCATATGGGCCTGGGTGTAGACCCGGCGAGGGATCGCCAGCCGCACCAGCTCCAGCTTCGGGTAGTGATGATCTCCGGTGGCTTTGTCGCGGCCTGCCGAGACGACACCTCTCTCCATGCCCCGTACGCCGGACTCGACGTACAGGGCTGCCGTCAGCGCCTGCGCCGGGAACTGGTTGTGTGGGATGTGACGCAGGATCGCCTTTGCGTCGAGGAAGACACCGTGGCCACCAACTGGGCGAATGATCGGCACGCCGGCCTTGATCAACGCATCGCCGAGGTACTCGACCTGACCGACCCGGGCATGGACGTGATCATCGGTTGCCACCATTTCACGAATGCCTCGGGCAAGCGCCTCCATGTCGCGACCGGACATGCCGCCATAAGTATGGAGGCCTTCGAACGCTACGAGCAGGGCACGAGCCTGCTTGGCGAGCTCGGGATCCCGCAGAGCCAGAAAGCCGCCGATGTTCACCAGATTGTCCTTCTTAGACGAGACCGTTGCGCCATCGGAATAGGAGCAAATCTCCTTCATGATCTCGCCGACCGACTTGTCGGCGTAACCGGCTTCGCGCTGCTTGATAAACCAGGCGTTCTCAACCGCACGGGTGGCATCGAGCATCACGAGGATGCCGTGCCGGTGACACAGCTCGGCAGTTGCCTTGAGGTTGGCCATCGAAAGCGGCTGACCGCCGGCCATATTTACGTTGGTTTCGACCGAGATGTACGGGATCTTGTCGCCGCCGACCTCGTCGATCAGCTTTTGCAGCTTGTCGAGGTCGATGTTCCCCTTGAACGGGTGCAGGCTGGTCGGGTCATGTGCTTCGTCGATGATGACGTCGACAAACTTGCCACCGGCATGCTCCTGGTGGAACCGGGTGGTGGTGAAGTACATGTTGCCGGGGATGTAGTCGCCGTCCTTGATGAGGATCTGGCTCAAGATGTGCTCTGCGCCCCGGCCCTGGTGTGTGGGGACGAGTTCCTCGTAGCCGTAGACGTCAAACATGGCGCTGGCCAGGTTGTAGTAGCTCTTGCTACCCGCATAGGCCTCGTCGCCGACCATCATGCCGGCCCACTGATAGTCGGACATCGCAGAGGTGCCGGAGTCGGTGAGCAGGTCGATGTAGACATCGTCAGAGCGCAGCAGGAAGGAGTTGTACCCAGCTTCCTTGATTGCGGCAACACGCTCTTCGCGGGTTGTCATGCGGATCGGCTCAACGACCTTGATCTTGTACGGCTCGGCCCAGCTGCGACGGCTCATGCGATTGCCTTTCGTCTGCGCACCGTTCTCTCGGCGCATTCTTCGTGGATCTGGGATCGATACTATGTTTTGTGCGGACAGGGTCAATACATAGTGAAAGGTATTCGGCAAATGGTGTCATTTCCGATGCTTGACCGAACAGATCGCGCCATCGTGGCCCTTCTCCAGGACAATGCGCGCCTGTCCAACAAGGAGATCGCCGGTCGGGTAGGGATCGCCCAGTCGACCTGCTCGGAGCGGATTCGTCGGCTGGAAACCGCAGGCGTCTTTCGTGGGTTCCATGCGGATGTGGACCCGGCGGTTCTCGGTGTCGGCCTCCAGGCAATGATTGCGGTCCGGCTCCATCGACACGAGACGACTCAGGTCGCCCGATTCCGCAAGTACGCCGAGCAGCTACCGGAAGTTGTCGCCTTCTATCACATGGCCGGAACCAACGATTTCCTGGTCCATGTAGTGGTGCGGGACTCGGATCACCTGCGCGACATCGCCATGGGCGCATTCACAGCGCAACCTGAAGTCGCCCACATTGAGACCTCGATCATCTTTGAGCACACCCGATTCCGCAGGCTTCCTGACTACGGGTGATGAAATCACCTACGAGTTCGATGCAATCGAACTCGGGGCAGGGGCGAACTCACTTCGTGAGTTCGTTCGCAGTTGCTGTGCAACTGCAGGGTTTGTTAGTGCCCCTTTTGGGGGGGAAGTACCGCTGGGCGGAGCGGGGCTTGTCCTGTTCCTACAATCGGCGCCATGAGAATTGTCCTGGTTGGTCCCGGCAGGGCCGGAATGTCGCTAGCAATCGCCGCAACGGCGGCGAACCACGAAGTTGTTGCCGTTGTCGGACGGAGTTTTGATTCCGCCGAGCGCGGTGCGGCACTCGTCAATTCGACCGCGCTAACCCTCGCCAACGAACTTCCTCCGGCAGACCTGCTGATGCTGGCGACGCGTGATGCTGTCATCGGTGCCATCGCCACCCAACTCGCAACCAAGGTTCCCGACATCGAGGGTGCTGTTCACCTGTCAGGACTCACCCCGGTTGGGGCCCTGGCCCCGCTCGCCGCGGCGGGAATCATGACCGGCTCCTTCCACCCGTTGCAGACCTTGCCCACCCCTGAGACGGGTGCAGCGCGACTCGCCGGTTCCCACATAGCGATCACCGCCGACCCACCTCTGCGGCAGCGCCTGGAATCATTGGCTGGCGATCTGGGCGCAATCCCGTTTCCACTTGCCGATGAGGCCAAGCCGCTCTATCACGCCGCAGCCGCAGCAGCCGCGAACTTCCCGCTGGCGGCTCTCACCATGTCTGCAGACATGTTCGCCGCTGCCGGTGTGCCCTGGGAAGCAGCGCGGCCCTTGTTCGAAGCCGTCGTGGCCACCGCCTTCGATATGGGCCCGCGGGCGGCTTTGACCGGGCCCGTGGCCCGCGGAGATATCGAAACGGTGGCCGCCCAATTGCGGGCCGTCGCCGCCGGCACACCAGAATGGCGGACCTCCTTTGCTCGCTTCGTCGAGACGTTGGCTGGGCTGACCGGTCGAGCGGACGAGTTTGAGTCAGTGCTCAACAACGAGGAATCAACCACATGAGGATCACCAAGTCATTCGCAGAGACGCGAAACGCCTGCGCCGGCAGCGTCGGGTTCGTTCCCACAATGGGCTTCCTACACGAGGGACATCTCTCGCTGATCAAAGCGGCACGCCGGTCAAGCGACACCGTTGTCATGTCGTTGTTCGTTAATCCGCTCCAGTTCGATCGCGAGGACGATCTTGTTCGGTATCCACGCGATCTCGAGCGTGATGTGGCGTTGGCAGGGGACGCCGGTGCCGACATCGTGTTCGCCCCAGACGTCGAGGAGATGTATCCGGGCGAGCAACTGACCCGGGTCAATGTGACCGGACTCAGCGATGAGTTGGAAGGCCCAAACCGGCCCGGACACTTTGAGGGCGTCGCCACTGTCGTCGCCAAGCTGTTTGCGGGTGTCCAACCGCAGCGGTCCTACTTTGGGCGCAAGGATGCCCAGCAACTCGCCATCGTGCGCCGGATGGCATCGGATCTGTCGTTGCCGATCGAGGTCCTAGGCGTGCCGATCGTTCGTGAAGGTGACGGGCTGGCGCTGTCGAGCCGCAACATCTTCCTCACCACCGAGCAGCGGGTGGAGGCACTCGGTCTGAGCCGTGGTCTCATGGCGGCGGCCGATCTCGTTGAGTCGGGGGAGCGTGATGCCAAGGCGATCACGAACGCCGTCTATTTCGAAATCGGCGATGCCCTCGAGGTCGAATACGTAGCGCTGGCAGGACAAGACCTGGTCCAACCGCTTACGTCACTCGATCGCCCCGCGTTTGTTGCTCTGGCGGCCTGGTCCGGCAAAACCCGGCTGATCGACAATGTGCACCTGGACAGGGACGGTGATGGATACATTGCCGACCGGGGGACCCGGCTGGTCGAGCCCAGCGTTCTGTACGAAACAGGAGAGAATTGATGCTGCTCACCATCGACATCGGCAACACGCAGACCGCCCTTGGTCTTCTCGACGGCGAGGAGGTGGTCGCTCACTGGCGGTTGACGACGATCGCGGAGCAGACCGAAGACGAACTCCGTATCTCGCTCCAGGGACTCTTCAGCCTGGAGGGATACAGGCTTCGGGACATCTCCGGGGTAGCCGTCTCCAGCGTCGTTCCTGCGCTGACCGCGGCGTTTCGGACCGTCGGCCACTCGATCACGGACGGTCCTGTGATCGTCGTTGGACCCGGTGTCAAGACCGGCATGCCAATCCTCATCGACAATCCGCGAGAGGTTGGTGCCGACCGCATCGCTAACGCCGTCGCCGCGCGCGACCGCTACGGGACTCCTGTTGTGGTCGTTGACTTCGGCACATCCACGAATTTCGATGTCGTCAGCGACGGTGGCGAGTACCTCGGCGGGGTTATCTCTCCCGGGCTGCACATCGCGACCAACGCACTGATCTCCGGGACGGCGGCGCTGCGCCGCGTCGAGTACGTGCCGCCACGGTCGCCGATCGGCAAGGGCACTGTGGAGGCAATCCAGAGTGGTGCCCTCTACGGGCACGCCGGTCTGGTGGACGGGATCATGGAAAGAGTCGCCGCAGAACTCGGTGGCGAGGTCACCCGGGTTGCCACTGGGGGCCTGGCATCTACCATCGTCCCCCATTGTTCGAGCGTGTCCACCATCGATGAGTACCTCACGCTCGAGGGGCTCCGCAGAATCTACGAATTGAACACCACATGACAGATGACCAAGAGATCCAAGAGCCAAGTCCCGAAGGGGGCTTGGCCGACCATCCGCTGACTGCACAACGCCTCGCCAAGCACGAGGCGACCCTCGCAGGAGATGGCTACCCATATCGGTTCGTTAGGTCGCATCACGCCGCTGACCTGCACGAGACCTATGGAGCGCTAGAGCCGGGTAGCGAGACCGACGATCATGCTGCAGTGGCCGGCCGTCTCATGGCGATGCGACGGATGGGCAAGCTGATATTTGCCGTGCTGCAGGACACCACCGGCCGGATCCAGCTGTTCGTTGACAAGCGAACCCTTGGCGACGAAGGGTTTGCGGAGTTCGATGATCTCGGTATCGGCGACTGGGTTGGCGCATCCGGTGTGGTGATCACTACCAAAAAGGGCGAGGTCAGTGTCCGTATCGATCGCTTCCAGCTCCTGTCTCGTGCGCTGCGACCCCTACCCGACAAGTGGCATGGCCTCCAGGACACAGAAATGCGCAGCAGACGCCGCTACGTCGACCTAATGGTCAACGATGATGCTCGCCATACCGCGTTGATGCGGGCCAAGATCGTCAGTGAGTTGCGTCATCAGTTTGAGGCGCGTGGTTATGTCGAGGTGGAGACACCGGTCCTGCTCAGCCAGGCAACCGGGGCGCTGGCCAAGCCGTTCCGAACGCACCACAACGCCCTCGAACAGGACATGTACCTGCGGATCGCCACCGAGCTCTATTTGAAGCGGCTAGTGGTCGGCGGGTTGGAGCGTGTCTTTGAGATCGGTCGGATCTTCCGCAATGAGGGCGTGGACTCGACTCACAATCCCGAGTTCACGATGCTCGAGTCCTACGAGGCTTTTGCTGACTACACCGACATCATGGACATGGTCGAGGAGATGATCCGCGCT
>CBDUNF010000013.1:0-32716 GCA_965368515.1 uncultured bacterium | reverse complement strand
CGGTATCGCCTCGGGGGTTCTCGATGGCTCCATCGATCTCGACGAACTCGACTCTTTGAATGACGAGACGGCTCACGAGCGATTGACGGCTATCAAAGGCATTGGCCCGTGGACTGCGGATGTCTACCTGCTTTTTGTTCTCCGGAGACCCGATGTGTGGCCGACAGGTGATCGGGCTCTGGTGGTGTCGATGGCCGAAAGCTTGCCGCTTGACGAGATACCCAGCTACACCGATGCGGATGTGCTGGCCGCGGCTTGGCATCCGTGGCGATCGGTGGCAGCGCGTATGTTGTGGCACTCCTACCTCCTGAAACGGGGTCGAAGCCTCACCTGACGGTGCCGGACGGGTGCGCTCTGTGTCACTGCGGTGTTGCATACTCACTGTGGGTGGTATTCCGAAGAAGAGACCACCTACCGGCCAAGATGCGCTTAGTATGCGACTCGCTTCACAGGAACGGGCAGGAGAGCCAATGGGCGAGGAAGACCTCGAACGCTACGAAACCGATGTAGAGCTGCGGATCTACAAGGAGTACCGAGATGTGCTCCCGATGTTCCGCTACGTCATCGAGACCGAGCGGCGCTTCTACCTCGCTAACGAGGTCGAGTTGCACACACGGCGTTCCGAAGGGTCGGTCTACTTCGAGCTGGAGTTGAACGACGCATGGGTATGGGACATGTACCGGCCGGCCCGGTTCGTCAAGACCGTCAAGGTGATGACGTTCCGCGACGTGAACATCGAAGAGCTCGAGCCAACTTCCGCTCTGTAGCCTTCCTATCGGGCCGTCTTGGCCCGGGCGAGTCTCATCGCAAGACACTCGGTCGTCTCGGCGAATCTGTTGCCGCCCGGTTCTTACAGGATCGCGGGGCCAGGATTGTCGAGCGCAACGCCAGGGTTGGGCGCGGCGAACTCGACTTGATAATCCGCATTGGAGGAGAACGCGCTGCGGTCGAGGTAAAGACGGGCGGAATCGCTTCGGACCCGATCTATCACTTCGATGAGCCCAAGCAACGACAGGTTCGCTCGCTGGCGACGCAACGTGGTCTGCGAAGAGTCGACTATGTCGGTGTGGCTGTGTCAGCCAACGGGGTCATGGTGCACTGGCTGCCCCGTATCGCCTGAGTAGCCGCCAAGACGTCGCATCTCTTTGAACCAGCAGCCACGGTGCCAGTGGCGACGCAGATCGGGAGCATGCTCTGGTACGACGACCAGATGGCCAATCCCGGACTCGATGTTGCCACCACAGCCCGGGCAGGCGTAGATCTTCCTTGCCTGATACGGCTGGATCGGCTTCACCACCAGCGGGCCGAGAGGGGAGTCTTCCATCGTCAACCGCCAAACAACGCCCACAGCACGACCAGCACCGTGATCACAATGAAAGTGACAACGACGACGACGTCGGTCCGGGTCTTGTCCTGCTGGCGAAATGGATTGAATCCCACGGCGCCGCAGCGTAGCTGCTCTGTATTGTCTAGCCGATGAACGCTTATGTCCTGGTAAATGATCGTGGCCCCGTCCGGTGGCTCACGTTGAATCAGCCGCAGCGCAAGAACGCCGTGCCGAGTAGCGGCTGGGGCGAACTTGCGGCCGCTCTCAACGAGTTTGCGAGTTCTGATCAAAAGGTTGTCGTCATTTGGGGTGCCGGTGATGACTTCTGCTCCGGCGCCGACCTCAACCTCGATGAGCTCGACGAGCTGCGCAGTCCGGCTATTGGCCGCGAGTACATGAAGCGTCCCGGTGGGGCAGCCACTGCATTGCATCGCCTCGCCAAGCCTTCGATCGCAGCCGTTGACGGAGTAGCGGTTGGCGCCGGGATGAACCTGGCCCTGGGATGCGACATCGTCATCGCAACCAACCGAGTGAGGTTCTCCGAGGTGTTTGTAAAGCGAGGGCTGGCGCTTGATTTTGGCGGGACGTGGTTGCTGCCACGTTTGGTCGGGCTCGCTCGAGCCCGGGAGATTGCACTCACCGGGCGCATTGTCGAGGCAGATGAGGCGCTTCGGATCGGCTTGGTCGCTCGTATCGTGGCGCCGCCCGATCTCGAATCGGAGGCGAACGAGATTGCCACCCAGCTAGCTGCGGGCGCCCCGCTGGCGCAACGATTCATCAAGACCGGTCTCAGCAGATCTCTGGACATGACATTCGAGCAGTCCATCTCGTATGAAGACCAGGCCCAGGCTGCGCTTTTGGCCTCCAACGATCTCCGTGAAGGTGTAGCTGCTTTCCTCGAGCGGCGGGATCCCACTTTCGAGGGCAACTAGCCGATGTATCTCAGGCCTGTGGAGCGGGTCATGTCAGTATGTTGATCTGAGGATTTAGCGACGAGGGGAATCCAATGGCCAAGCCAAGGATGAGTTTTGCGACGTTCAACCTTCGCAACCTGCAACTACCGGGGGCCTTTACCTACCCCGGAACCAGGCCGCTTACCCAGGCGCAGTACGACGCAAAGGTCGACTGGGCGGCGGACAAGCTGCGGGAGGTGGATGCCGACGTCATTGCGTTCCAGGAACTGTGGAACAGCGATGCGCTCGACGATGTGTTCGCCCGCGCCGGCCTCGCCGATAACTACGACCGAGTGACGTCAGACCAGACCGGCAGAATCGGCAACGCCGTCGCGATTAGAAGCCCCCACCAGAGGACCTTCTCCACGTGGATTGAGGACTTCCCGGATGACTTCATTCTCAAGAAGCGCGGCGGGGCAACGGGTGACAATCCCGACCTCAAGATCGGTGTGTCGATTGACAACTTCTCACGCCCGGTGCTGCGGGTCACCGTCCAACCGAACCTCGAAGGCGCGCCCGATGCTCCTGCGATTGTCATCTTCGCCACGCACCTGAAATCGAAACGCCCCACAGACCTCGATTCGCAAGACCGCAACCTGCCCGGTCTAACTGCCCCCGACCGGCGTGCGCTCGGCGCGGCCCTGTCGACGATCCGGCGAACAGCAGAGGCGGCGGCACTGCGCATGGTCGTGAACTCGGCGATGGCAACGGCTTCTGTGCCGGTAGTGGTGATGGGTGACATCAACGATGGGCAGCTTTCCAACACCGTCAACATCTTGTCCGATCAACCCAAGTACCGGCTGTTCGCCGCGTCACGGGTGGGGAGCCGATCATCGAATGGGCTCTACCTGACAGCAACCATGCAGGAATATCGGAGTCTCCGCGATGTGTATTACACCCACATATGGCAGGGCATTCGAGAGTCCCTGGACCACGTCCTGGTCTCGCAGCACTTCTACGACTACTCCGACAATCGGATTTTCTCATTCAACGAGATGCGCGTGTATAACGATCACCTTGACGACATGGTCGAGGCCAAGCACGTGTCGGACCACGCCATCGTCAAAGCATCCTTCGACTACAACCCGGCGGACTAGCGGCTACTCGACGGTGAGTACGTAGGCGCCGGGTCCGGTACGAAGTGAATCCGCCACGATGATCAGGTATGACCCGAACTCCGCGGCCGTGAAGACAAGTCGCGGGTTGGTGCCGAAGGGGCCGCCGCCGGAGTCATCGTCGTAGGCCAACGCAAACTCGCTCAGATTTTCGACCGAGTCGATATAGATCGCGGGATCGACGGTGACTGTGTCCACCTCGACCGTAACGGCCTGACCATCGCCTAGATCGAGCCAGTACCAGTCGATGTCGCCCGGGAAATCAATGTTTCCGTAGATCTTGTCCGGCTTGTCGAGGATCAAGCCATCGTCGGGGTCATCCCAAGGGATCAGCTCCTCGGAACCGACAACCAGTTCAGAAATCTCGCCTGCCTGGAACGTCGTGACCACAGCAAGGTGCGGCCCTAGGAGCGACGTCTGGGCAATCGCTGTCTCGCCGCCGCCGGCGGTTTCGTCGGCATAGGCGAGCTGGAAACCATCGATCGTCATGATCTCCACAGCGGTATCGCCACCGCCATTTGTGGAGACCTCGACCTCGGTGAACAGCGGAGCCTCGAATGTAAACACCTGCTGGTCCCAGAAGTGTGCGAGCCGAACCTGGTGCGTCTCATCAGCGCCGCTGGTCGGAGGGAGCCGATCACCAATCTCAGATCGGTCGGTGTCCGTCTTCATAGCTTCGATGCGCTCATTCACGTCCGTAATAGACCCGGAGATTCCGTATTCGGTAGCTAGTTGGAAGTTGGTCACTCCGATGACGTTGCCGTCGGCGTCGACCAGGGCGCCGCCGCTCTGACCGCCAACGACGGCAGCGTCCGACTGCAGGAATGTCCAGCCTTCAGACCGCCACTCACGGACCCGGGAGAGGATTCCCTCCGAAATGGTCGGCTCGGGATTGCGCTCCGGCTCGGCGGGGTAGCCCACCATGTAGACGGTGCTGCCGATGGGCAGCTCCTCTCCGTTCCCCAGCGTCACGGGATCGGGCTGGTCAGAGATCCCGCTCACATCGACCAGAGCGAGGTCGGCAAGCAGATCGGTGCCGATCACCTGGCCGGCAACGGTCGAACCGCCACCAGGAAAGGCGACCCGAACGTTGCGTTGCGGCCAGACCACATGGGCCGCGGTCAGCAAGATGTCCCGTTCGATGAGGATTCCACTGCCGGTAGCGATGTCGGTTTCGACGAAGGCGATGGCCGGCGAAACCTTGGTGAACACCTCGACAGCATCTGGTGTCTCAGGGGTGACTGCGGGAGCCTCCGTGGTTGGTGCCGCGGTAGATATAGCGGGCGAGTTGTTGGAGCAAGCGGCTGCGCCGAGCGCCGTGACCAACAGAGCGATGGCGACCCGATAACGCACATGTCCTCCCTGGATCGGATGAGCTGGGAGGCAGTTTGTTCTGGTGGCGCGTTGCTGGCAAATCAAGGGTCGACAGGGTCATCCAATCCATGTCACAGCCACCCCATACGTTGGGGTCATGCTTTCTTGTGTTACTTCTGTTGTTCTTATTGGAGCCGAGCCGCGACGGGTCAGCGTCGAGGTGTTCGTCGGCGGGGGGCAACCTCGATTGCTCATCGTTGGGCTACCGGACGCCGCCGTTCGCGAAGCGACGCAACGTGTGCAAGCGGCCATCCAAGCCTCGGGGTACAACTTCCCAGGAAGGCGGGTGATCGTGAACCTGGCCCCTGCCGATGTACCCAAGGGAGGATCCGCCTATGACCTGCCGATCGCGCTGGGCGTACTGGCGGCGTCGAACATCCTTCCGCGGGAAGCAGCCAACGTGGTCGCGTTGGGTGAACTTGCTCTCGATGGCAGCGTGCGGTCGGTGCGCGGGGGACTGGGAGCAGCGATGGTCGCTGAGGGGCTGGGTTTGCCCTGTCTACTGCCGCCAGAGTCTGCAGCTGAGGCGCTGGCTCTCGGCGAGGCTCCGTCTGTTCTGGCGGTCGAAAACCTCCGGGCCGCCGTGGCAGTGGCCCGTGGCGAGCGTGCTGGGGCACCCGTTCCCGAGTTGGCTGCCGATTCCGTTCCCGTTGCCGACCTCGCTGAAGTGCGTGGACAACTACTGGTGCGCCGGGCACTCGAGATAGCTGCGGCCGGGGGTCATCACATGCTCATGACCGGACCGCCGGGCGCGGGCAAGACGATGTTGGCACGCTGCCTCCCCGGCATACTGCCTCGCCTTGTGGGCACAGAAGTGGGTGAGACTGCACTTACCTGGGCGGCTGCTGGGGTGGCTCGCCCGGACCCTACGCTTGCTCCGTTTCGGTCGCCCCACCATTCAGCGTCACTCGCGGCTTTGATCGGTGGCGGCTCCGGCATCCCGGTGCCCGGCGAGATCGCCCTGGCCCATAAGGGCGTGCTCTTACTGGACGAACTCGGGGAGTTCCCGGTTCACCTTCTCGACTCGCTGCGGCAGCCGATGGAGGAGGGCCACGTCGTGGTTGCCCGCAAGGGAGCATCAGTTCGCTTCAAGACGGAGTTCCAGGTCGTCGCTGCGACGAATCCGTGTCCGTGTGGCTACGACGGCGATCGGTTGCGACAGTGCACGTGTCAGCCGCGCGCCGTCAATAGGTACAAGCGGCGACTATCCGGGCCCCTCATCGACCGATTCGACATAGCAGTGCGGGTTCCCCGGGTTGAGTCCGGGGAGATGGCCGGCGCCGAGGGCGAGAGCAGCGCTCAGGTTGCGGCCCGGGTAGCCGCGGCGCGAAAGAGGCAGGTGGCGCGGGGGCGACGCAACGCTCGGCTCGGCCGTACCGATCTCGACCGGCTGCATTGGCACGACGGCGTCATCGGAATGCTCGAAAGCGCTATGCGGCACTCGGCGTTGACGGCGCGTGGCTGGGATCGGGTTCGCCGGGTGGCGGCGACTATCGCCGATCTCGACGAGGCCGACTTGATCCTCGACACACACGTTGCAGAGGCACTTGCCTATCGAGGACAACGATGAACGACGCCAGGCTTCAGCTCGCCTTCGGGGGACTCCATCCCGATCGGGTCCGAGCGTTGTGCGCGGAGACTGGGCCGGCGCGGGCGCTGTCTCGTCTTATTGGCGGCGCAATCAAGACCACCGACCGGATCAGACGTGAGGTCTCGATTCCCGCGGCCGTCCGCCGCGAGCAATTGGCCGCAGCAGGGATTGCGGCGATCTACAAGGGCGAGCCAGAATTCCCCCTGCGGCTGGCCCAGATGCCGGACTCGCCCGACCTGCTATTCGTTCGCGGGCAGGTTCCGGCGTCTCCTGCGGTGGCTGTGGTCGGGACCCGACGCTGCACTGCCTACGGTCGGCGCATCGCCAACGACTACGGGCGGGCCATCGCCGCAGCCGGGTGGCCACTCGTGAGCGGGTTGGCGCGGGGTATCGACGGAGCGGCGCACACCGGCACCGTGGCGGCCGGGGGACGAGGCGTTGCCGTTCTCGGATCGGGTATCGACGTCATGTACCCGCTAGAACACGCCGACCTCGCCCTCGGCTTGATTGGGAACGGCGGTGCGGTGGTCAGCGAGTCGCCACCGGGTACACCACCAGAAGCATGGAGGTTTCCGCCCCGCAACCGAATCATCAGCGGCCTAGCCGAAGCCGTTGTCGTTGTGGAGGCGACGGTGAAAGGGGGAGCATTGATCACAGCTGAGGCAGCCCTCCGGCATGGCGGTCAAGTCTTTGCGGTCCCCGGTGACGTCGGGCGGGCGTCATCGGCAGGCTGCAACTTGCTGATCCGAGATGGCGCCGCACCTGTTCATGATCCCGATGACCTCATTGAGTCGTTGGAGCTGGTGCTGGGCCCGGCTCCGCAGGCTAAGAGCCAACCCAGTGTTGGAGTCGCCCGCAGCGGGCTTGATCACCGTCTGGTCGAGCTGGTTCGGTCCGGGGTCGACGAGGTCGACGCACTCATCGCCGCTGCCGGTGCCAAGCCGGGCACGGTGTTGGCTGCTCTCGGCCGACTCGAGCTCGCCGGCGGTATCCGCGGCGACGGTCCGGGTCGCTACACGATCGGCTGAGACGGGTTTGCCCCGTAGGTCGTTGACGTCGCGCGCGCTAGCGGCGACGATGTGTGGTCGATGGAACAGACGACCACCCTCGCCGACGCAGCCGCCGACTTCGTTCATCGAATTGAAGTTGAGCGTGGGCTATCGCCACATACGATCAGTGCTTACCAACGTGACCTCGAGCAATTCGCCACATTCTGTGAGCGAACGGGAGCTATCGAACTAACTGCCGTTACGCGCCGCATGATCCGTCGTTACATGTCGCAGCTGACCACACGCGGGTATTCCCGGCGGTCTATCGCCCGAAAGATCTCTTCGGTTCGGTCGTTCTTCACAGATGCCTCGAAGCGGGGAATGGTCCCGGCCAATCCGGCCCAAGGTGTCCGGCAGCCCAAGCGACCCGCCCCTCTGCCGAAGGCGTTGCCGTCGCGAGGCTTGATCGAGGTGCTGGACGGTCTCATTGGCGATACACCCGAGGACATGCGTGATCGGGCCATCCTTGAGGTGCTGTACGCATCCGGCCTACGCGTATCTGAGCTCGCGTCTCTCCAGGTCGCAGACATGACCGATGGGGACCTGCTTCGTGTGCTGGGCAAGGGCGGAAAAACCCGGATGGTGCCGGTGAGTCGGTCGGCACGCACCGCCGTCTCCAAGTATTTGGAGAATGGTCGCCCAGAACTTGCCGGAGATCAGGCATACTCTGCCTTGTGGGTCGGTGTTCGTGGCGGGCCCCTCGACACAAGAGGAGTGAGACGGGTGGTGCAAAAAAGATTGGGAACTTTCCCGCACGCACTGCGTCATTCCTTTGCCACCCATTTACTCGAGGGCGGTGCTGACCTGCGGTCAGTCCAGGAATTGCTAGGCCACGTTGAACTTGCGACAACCCAGATTTACACTTCCGTCTCGCGCCGACATCTCCGAGCGACCTACGAAAGAAGCCATCCGCGTGCTTGAACGCGCCGAACACGAACTCCAGGATCTCTGGAAAAAATTCAAAGACAACGCTAATCCTGCCGCACGTGAAGGCCTGATCCTTCACTATTCGGCTCTGGTCAAATTCGTTGCAGGCCGTCTCAAGGCAGGTCTTCCTCGGAGCGTTGATCCCCAGGACCTGGTTTCATACGGGACCTTTGGACTGATCGACGCAATCGACAAGTTCGAGCCGGAGCGCGGCTACAAGTTCGAGACCTACGCCGTCAACCGTATCAAGGGAGCGATTCTCGACGAGTTGCGAGCCCTGGACTGGGTGCCACGTTCGGTACGGGCACGGGCTCGGGAGATTCAAAGGAGTCTTGGGGAACTCGAGCACCGTATGCAACGCAGCCCGACCGACGAAGAGCTGGCTGCACACATGAACATGGAGACTGAGGTTCTCCAGGACCGTCTGGGCGAGATCGCCACTTTGGGCATCATGGCCCTTGATGATCTCCTCAACCCGGGCGAACGGGATTCATCGACCATGGGTGATCTGCTCGCCGATCCGACCGCAGCTGATCCCAGTGGATCGTTCGAGCAAGAAGAGACCCGCTACCTGCTGGTCGATGCTGTCAACCGGCTCTCTGACCGTGAGCGGCTGGTCGTTACCCTGTATTACTACGAGGGCTTGACGCTGGCCGAAATCGGGAAAGTGCTTTCCGTCACCGAATCGCGTGTCTGCCAGATCCACACCAAGGCCGTAATGAGCCTCCGCAACCGCCTGATGGAGCCCCCCAGCCGGACGTAGGCAGTTGGGCAGCCGATGTTCGGCGTACCCACACTCGAACCGCACCTGGCTGTTTCGCCCGAGTCTGAGTACACTCTGCGCCCTAATACGCACGGCCACTGCAATCTCCGAAGGTCGGGGTTCGCCCCGCGGAGGCACGAGAGCATCCTTACTGCGCTCGCAGGGTGGTCGGAGGACTAACCAAACAGGAGGAATCGCATGGCAGTTTCTATGCGCGAGCTGCTCGAGGCTGGCGTCCATTTCGGGCATCAGACCCGTCGTTGGAATCCGAAGATGCGTCCGTACATCTTCACCGAGCGGAACGGGATCCACATCGTCGATCTTCGTATGACCGTTTCCCAGGCGGAACGGGCGTACCAGCTGGTTCTCGACAAGACCACAAAAGGTGGGACGATTCTATTCGTTGGCACCAAGAAGCAGGCTCAGGATGCCGTCCAGAAGGCAGCGCAGTCTTGCGGCATGCCGTACGTCAACCATCGCTGGCTGGGCGGAATGCTCACCAACTTCCAGACCATCCATCGTCGGATCATGTATATGCGCGAATTAGAGCGCATGGACAGCTCGGGCGAGATGGAAGTTCTGCCCAAGAAGGAACGGCTTCGGCTCCGCCGTGAGATGGGCAAGCTACAAGCAGTGCTCGGTGGCGTGCGCGACATGCACAAGACACCGGATGTCGTATTCATGATCGATATCAACGAGGAGCACATTGCGGTGGCTGAGGCAGCACGTCTCAACATCCCGATCATCGCTCTCGTCGACACGAACTGTGATCCAGATCTCATCGACCTGGTCATTCCCGGCAATGACGACGCAATCCGTGCCGCCTATCTGCTGTCGAACGCCATGGCCGAGGCTGCAACGAAGGGTCAAGAACTCTTCCATGCCGCCAAGAAGGACAAAGAACCCAAAAAACAGGCCAAGGCCGCTCCGGCTGCCAAAGCCGATGCACCCAAGGAGTAGCGAGTAATGGCCAACATCACAGCCAAGGACATCCAGGCCCTCCGCCTGGAAACCGGCACAGGCATGATGGATGCAAAGCGAGCCCTCCAAGACACCGACGGTGACATCGAGAAGGCCAAGGATCTACTTCGCGAGCGTGGGCTGGCTTCGGCGGCAAAGCGGTCCGAGCGGACCCAGACGCAAGGCATCATCGGATCGTATCTGCATATGCAGTCCGGTCGGCCGGTCATTGGCGTCATGGTGGAACTCGCCTGTGAGACCGACTTCGTTGCAAAGACGGAAGGCTTCCAGGAAGCCGCCAACGATATCGCCATGCACATTGCAGCCGCCCGCCCCGGCTGGATCACCTCCGAGGATGTGCCGGCGGATATCGTCGACAAGGAGAAGGAACTCATTGCAGCGCAGGCGCGCAATGAAGGCAAGCCCGACAACATCGTCGAACGTATCGTCGACGGGCGCATCAACTCCTTCTACAAAGAGAACGTTCTCAACGATCAGGTGTTCGTCCGGGCCGAGAAATTCGACGGAACTGTTGGCGACATGGTGAAGGGGCTCGCCTCTTCATTAGGGGAGAACATCTCCGTCAACAGGTTCGAACGAATTCAGGTCGGCGAATCAGTCGAGTAACCGCCATGCGACGAGTAGTACTCAAGCTGTCCGGTGAAGCGTTTGCGGATCAGGAACTGAACTACGGCATCGACCCGGTCATCGTTGACCGGGTCGCTGTCGAAATCGCCCAAGTAGCCGCTGAGGGCTATCAGATCGCAATTGTTGTCGGTGGCGGCAACATCTTCAGGGGGCTCAGCTCTGCAGCCAAGGGGATGGATCGCGCCAACGCCGACTACATGGGCATGCTGGCCACGGTGATCAATGCGCTTGCGTTGCGTGATTCTCTCGAGCGTGCAGGTGCGCCGACCCGGGTGCAGACTGCGATCAACATCCAAGAAGTCGCCGAGCCCTACATTCGGCTGCGTGCCATCAGGCATTTGGAGAAAGGTCGCGTCGTCATCTTTGCCGCAGGAACGGGCAATCCGTTCTTTACGACCGACACCACAGCCGCGCTGCGAGCGGCTGAAGTCGGAGCCGAGGCGGTCCTCAAGGCAACGAAGGTTGATGGTGTCTACAGCGCCGATCCGGTCAAGAACCCGGGTGCTGAGTTGTACGAGAATCTGACCTACATGGAGGTCATGAACCGACAACTGAGGGTGATGGACTCCACTGCCATTACGATGTGTATGGAAAACGCGATACCGATTCGTGTGTTCAACCTTGCTAAGGCCGGGAACATCGCATCGGCTGTGCGCGGCAAATCGATCGGAACCCGAGTTCACTGAGGTGAGGCTGTGATCGACGAACTACTGGCAGAAGCAACGAGCAAGATGGATCAGGCGATTTCGCACACGATCGATGAATTCGGCACGATTCGTACCGGCCGGGCTAATCCCGGCCTGCTCCACCGCATCACCGTTGATTATTACGGAACACCGACGCCGTTGCAGCAGATAGCGGGGTTCAGTGTTCCCGAAGCGCGCATGCTTGTAGTCCAGCCGTACGACAAGACCTCGATCACTGCGATTGAGAAGGCGATCATGAAAGCCGATCTCGGTCTCAACCCGTCGAACGACGGCAACATCATCAGGCTGGCATTCCCACAGCTCACCGAGGAGCGCCGCCGGGAACTGATCCGTATGGTGCGGCACCTCGCCGAGGATGGCAGAGTCGCTATCCGCAACGTCCGCAGACACATCAAGGACGACATCGAGTCTCTCGAAGGTGATGTCTCCGAGGATGATGTGCGCCGGGCCGAGAAGGTCTTGCAGGAAATGACAGATGCTCATGTCCACAAGATCGACGATCTGCTGCAAAAGAAGGAAGAAGAGCTGCTCGAGGTCTAGGACCTCGTCTGAGCCTGGCACTGGAGGAAACACGTGGGTCGTCGCGATGACGATGGAAGCGGGATGACCGCGTCCGGCGATGATGGGTCCTCTTTTGAGGACGAGTTTCGTGACTGGGCAGAGGAAACCGCAGCCGGACCAGCCGACGACGACGAGGGTGGCAAGTCGGGCTGGATGGGCCGCATGTTTGGGCGCAAGTCCAACGGTGAAGAGGCTCTCGAGGCAGCGGCAGATGTATCCGGCGAACCGCTGATCGAGGACCCCGGACCCTCTCCAGCCGACCTGGAGGACCCCGACCCCGAAGAGCTGGGTGTGTTCCCCGCCGTGGAAATCGCGGACGGGCCTCCGGCCGAAGAGCAGACAGCGACTGAGCCGGCGGAGCCAGAGGACTCGCACCCGGATGAGGTCGCCATCCCCGCTGCCGAGGACGAGACCGTGGACGAGTCGGCCGGCGAGGAAGATCCGACTGCCGCCCCGAAGACCAGTCCGCCGGGAGCGGCAGGTACGCAGTCATTCGCAGACCTTTGGGGGCCACAGGAGGACGAGGATCCCGGCGACGACGTCGTCGACTTCGCGGCTTACACCAGCGAGGACTACCTACAGGCAACCACCCGCGAGTACGCAGGTCTCGCCGAAGCCGTGGCCAGGGCCGAAGAAGAGGGCACGCAGCAGATCGCGGTGGCGGCAGAGATTCCCGGTCTGGAGAGCGGGATAGTCGGTCTCGATGACGTTATGTCCGCAGAGACCGGCGCAGCGACCGCCGATATCATCGAACCCCCGACGAGCTCGGATCTCTCGATGCGGGTGTTGACTGCCGTTGGGCTGTTGGTTCTCTTTGGCGCATCTCTGCTCTCGCCATACGGGATCGGAGCGCTGATCTTTGCCGTTCTCGGTATCGCTGCCGGCGAGATGTTCGCAGCGCTTATCCGGGGCAACTACCGGCCGCTGTCACTTTTCGGTTTCCTTGGTATCGGGGGAGCATTCATTGGGACCTGGCTTGCGGGACCAGTGGCCATTCCCATCGCGCTGCTGCTGACGGCGGTTGCGGTATTCCTGTTCTACGCCACAGTGCCGGGGCGACGTTCTGCTCTCGAGAACGCCGCGCTGACGATCATGGTCACGGCATGGATAGGCGGCCTCGGCGCATTTGCGTTCGACCTGCTCGACTCCGACGACTATGTGTGGCTGGTGTTGGGTCTCGTGGTGACGGTGGCCGCCATGGATGTGGGTCAATACTTCATCGGGCGGCGCCTCGGGCGGCGGCAACTAGCACCCGTTGTGTCACCAAAAAAGACGGTTGAGGGCTACGTCGCCGGCATCATCGTTGCGATCACGGTCGGGGCGGCATTCGCATGGGCCGAGCCTTTCGAGATGGCCGACGGCCTGCTGATCGGTGTCGTTGTCGCGATCGTGAGTCCACTCGGTGACCTCGCCGTGTCAGTTGTCAAACGGGCGCTCGGCGTCAAGGACATGGGGTACATCCTTCCGGGTCATGGTGGGGTGCTCGACCGGCTCGACGCGATGATCATCACTATTCCCGCGCTGTGGATCGCCTACTCGTGGATGGGGCTTCTCAACTGAAGCCGCTAATCGTTCTCGGGGTTACCGGCTCCATCGGTAGGCAAACGCTCGATGTTGCCGAGCGCATGCGGGTCCCGGTCGTTGGCGTCGCCGCAAACCGTGGCTCCGATGAGTTGATCGCCGCCGCTCAGCAGGTACCGGATGCCCCTGTGGTCGCAGTGAACCCGACCGCGGAGGAAGCCACTCGGCTGCAGACGACACTCGGTGAACGGGTCAGTTTTGGTGAGGAAGCATTGCTCGAGATGGCGGCCACACCCCACACGATCACAGTCAATGGCATCGTTGGAGCCGCCGGTTTGGCGCCGACGATCGCTGCTCTCGACGCCGGGAATCGTGTTGCCCTCGCCAACAAAGAGACGCTTATCGCAGGGGGCCCTGTGGTCGTTGCGGCAGCGAGTGGGGGACCGGGCGAGATAATCCCGGTAGATAGCGAACACTCGGCACTATGGCAGTGTCTTGTCGGCGAAACCGCTGAGTCGGTGCGCCGGCTCGTCCTAACCGCCTCTGGCGGTCCGTTTCGCGGAAAGACAAGAGAGTTCATGGATCAGGTCACTGTCGAACAGGCGCTCGACCATCCAACCTGGTCAATGGGTCCCCGCATCACCGTCGACTCGGCGACGCTGATGAACAAGGCCTTCGAGGTCATCGAGGCGCACTATCTGTACGCCATCCCATATGATCAGATCGACGTGGTCGTGCACCCCCAGAGCATCGTGCACTCTCTCGTCGAGTTCGTCGACGGCACACTGAAGGCCGAACTAGGGGACCCCGACATGCGAGTCCCCATCCAATACGCCATCACCTACCCGGAGCGCCGATCGGGGCACCTGCCGCCGTTCGACCTGACTGCGTCACCGCTGCAATTCGAGAAGCCAGATCGCGACGCTTTCCCGTGTTTGGAGCTGGGCTACGCCGCCGGCCGCACCGGCCGCTCGGCGACCGCGGTGTTGAACGCGTCAGACGAGGTTGCGGTCGCAGCGTTTCTCCTAGGGAGGATCCCGTTCCTGGCAATTGCTCGCATTGTGGAGGCCACGCTCAATCACGTACCGGTCGTCGACATGGTGACGGTGGCCGACGTTCTCGCCGTCGACGCCGAGGCTCGTAAGGTGGCGGCCGAGTATGTCGAAGTAAACGTGAGAGCTGGGTAGCGTGAAGAGCCCGCAAGAAGCAGGACAGGATCAATGGGATCGATAATCGTCATCGTCGGCATGCTGCTGATGATCGTCATTCACGAAGCAGGTCACTTTGTCGCGGCCAAATTCTTCGACATGAAGGCGACGGAGGCGTTCTTCGGTTTTGGTCCTCGAATCTGGACAACGACTCGGGGTGAGACCGAGTATGGGATCAAGGCGATTCCACTGGGTGGATATGTTCGCATAGTCGGAATGAACCCATTTGAGGAGGTCCCGGCCGAGGAAGAGCACCGGACCTATCGGTTCAAGCCCTTCTGGCAGAAGACAGTCGTGGTTCTTGCCGGCATTGCCAGCCACTTCGTTATTGGCTTCTTCCTGTTCTACATCGTCCTGGTCAGCTGGGACGTCCCGGAGATCACCACCGAGGTCGACAACGTGAGCGACGTCCTGGTCACCGCCAGCGGTGCGACCGACGAGCTCCCTCTCGAGCTCTTGGAGGGTGATCGTGTTCTGTCTGTTGACGGCATTCCGCTTTCAGAACTGTTGACAACGACAACCAAGGCGCCGGATGACGTTGTCACCGTCGTTATCGAACGTGACGGAGGGGAGCTGTCATTCGAGACCAACGACAACGTGGTCGCGGCTCCCTCGTTCGTGATGGGTATCCAGCCTGGGGACCGGTTGGTTGCGATTGATGGTTTCGAAATCGACAGCTGGGAACGGTTTGTCGAGTTGGCTCACGATCGACCCGGTGTCACCGCTACCGTCGAAATCGAGCGGGCCGGTGAGATCATTGCCAGCGATGTGGTTTTGTCACGCCGCAATCTCGACGGCGAGATCGTCGGGTTCCTGGGCGTGGGACCCGCGGTGAAGGACATCGACTACGGCCTGCTTGACGGGTTCGGCTTGGCTGCGTCCGAGGTCCGGAGCACAACCTGGCTCTCGCTCGAGGGCTTGTGGACCATGGTGCGCCGCGCTCCAGAGCTCGTTGGCGCTGCGGTCGGCCAGGATGCGTCCGTGTTGGAGGAAGCACGTCCGGTCAGCGTGATCGGTATCGCTCGAGTCGCATCAGGTCCTCAGTCGGCATTGGCAATTCTGGCCTATGTCAACATCTTTGTCGGCACGCTCAACTTCATTCCGCTGTATCCCCTCGACGGCGGGCACTTCTCGGTGGCCCTGTACGAGAAGATTCGTGGCCGAGAAGCCGACGTGCGGCCTCTGATCCCGGTTGCCGCCGCAGTCTTCATCTTCATCATGCTGCTCGGCGTGCTGGGTATCTACTTCGACATCGTTGACCCGATCAACCTCAACCGTTAGCCGGCAGATAGCATGAGGACACCATGACCATCAAACGTCGCTCTTCGCGTCTCCTCCACGTAGGAGACGTACCTGTCGGTGGGGAAAGCCCCGTGACGGTGCAGTCGATGACAACAACCAAGACTGCTGATGTCGATGGCACCCTCAGCCAGGTCTACGCTCTGGCCGGAGCCGGGGCCGACATCGTCCGGATCACCTGCAACGACGTCGCCGCGGCCCAGGGTCTAGCCGAGATTGTCCCGCGGTCGCCGGTGCCGATCATCGCCGACATCCACTTCCAATACCGGCTCGCTTTGGCCTCGATCGAGGCCGGGGTCGCCGGTCTGCGCCTCAATCCCGGCAATATCCGCAAAGAGGAGCACATCAAGGCGGTAGCTCGGAGCGCAGGTGAGGCCGGAATCCCGATCCGGGTTGGCGTCAACGCAGGGTCGCTCGACAAAGATCTCCTCGAAAAGTACGGCGCCCCCGTTCCGCAGGCGCTTGTCGACTCAGCACTTCAGGAGATCGCATATCTCGAGGACGTCGGTTTCCACGACATCAAGATCTCAGTGAAGCACTCGAATGTGCCATCGATGGTCGAGTCCTACCGCCTATTGGCCGAGAGGATCGAATACCCATTGCACCTCGGAGTCACCGAAGCAGGCCCACCCCCCGGGGGGCTGATCAAGTCTGTCGCCGGCATCTCGACTCTGCTGCTCGAGGGCATTGGCGACACTATTCGCTTCTCGCTCACGGCCGACCCCGTCGAGGAGGCGAAAGCGGGGCGCAAACTGCTCGAGATCCTCGGGCTGCGGGAGCGCAAGGGCCTGGATCTCATTGCATGTCCATCGTGCGGCCGGGCGGAAGTTGACGTCATAGAAGTCGTTCGTGAGGCGGAAGCTGCCCTGGAAGCCGAGGGATTGCCGATCCAGGTTGCCGTCATGGGTTGCGTGGTGAACGGACCGGGAGAGGCTCGCGAGGCCGACATCGGCATTGCCGCCGGTCGCAAGAAGGGTCATCTTTTCATCAAGGGACAGGTTGTTCGGGTCGTCAAGGAAGACGAGATGGTTTCGGCGCTGGTGGATGAAGCCCGCCGTCTACACAAGGAAGGTGTTGAGGCGCGGCTTGCTGCCGCCGACGTCACTGCCGCCGACCTTGCGGAGGAAGAGGCGATCGAGCTGCGATCTCTGCGCGGTGATGTAAACCGGACGGCCGCCCGCCGGGCGGCCGTTGCCGACGTGGCCGGAGAGTGACTCCCAGCCGCAGTTGGAAGCGACGTGTCCTTCTACTTGTCGCCGTCCTGTCAATCGGACTGCTGGTGGTCGCGGGTTCGCCCGACCGAGCCGACGATGTTGTTTCAGCGACACTGCCCGCAACTTCTTCCACGATGCTGGAGTCGACCACAACATTCCCGACCACAACAACCCCGACGGCGACAACGGTGCCACCCATCGAAGCTTTGATCCCTCTCTCTGTTGCAGCCCTTGCGGACGAGGTCGCGGAGTCGGTCGCGTTTGTGCTGTCGCAGCAGGGAACCGGCAGCGGCGTCGTGATCAGCGAGGATATCCTGGTCACAAACGCACATGTCGCCTGGCCGGATCGAACTGTCTCTTTGGTCTTCCGAAACGGCGCAACCTTTCAAGGTCGAGTTGTGGCGGTCGACCCATTTATCGACCTGGCCGTCGTCGACATCAGCCAGCTGAGCCGCAAGCCGCCGCCGATCTCCATAGGCAGCATTGACGATCTTTCGATCGGAGATGAGTTGTATGTGGTTGGCTATCCGGCTCCAGACGAGTTCACCCCTGAGCCGACAGTCGATGCCGGCGACATTCTCGACTTCACCGACTGGGAGTTCACCGGGGTCGGGTGGTTCACAATCGAGGCGCCGGCAATCGGCGGCCAGAGCGGCGGAGCAGTTGTCGACCAGTATGGGCGAGCGGTCGGTATCAGCACGTTCGGCAGCACTTCGTCCCTGACGTCGATTTCGATTGACGATGTCGTCGCAGAAGTCGATCGAATGCTGTCATCGCCGCGAGTTCGGGGTCTGGAGCCCCGCCTGATTCCCCATGATGGCGCTCGGCTGAGTAACCCCGTCGAACTGGAGGGGGAGTGGGACCAGCAGCTCTTGGGTGGATGGTTCTTGGCCGATGCGGCGGTCGCAATTGACTGGGTCGATGGCTCCGGGGATCTGACCGCGGTGACTATTGGGGGATCAGAGATCGCTACCGGCAGCGACTCGATCGACATCGACCCCGTCGTCGCGTTTCCGATTGTGGTTACCGCCGCTGCCGGCGATGGTTCTACGGGCACGCTCGAGAGTTCGCTGCCCTTAATCGCATATGAGGATCCCGACCACGGCATAACCGCCCCCCGAGTCGGAATGATTGCCGGCATGTACGAGATCGGCGGTGACCGCGATTTCTTCTATCTCGAGCTCGATGCGGGCGAGACCGTCGCGATAACGATTGAATCGGCCGCACGAACCCGGCTCACAATCTATGGCCCCGATGGGACGCTGCTGACCGAAGACACAGACTTCTCTGGTTTCATCGGAAACAACGCGACAGCCGAGTTCGTGAGCGCGCAAGCCGGACGCCACATCATCGCGTTGGAAAGCTCCCGCTCCACCGTCGCCGGCTACATGGTTGTCACGAGATAACCCGGATCCGAAACCCGCGACCCGAGTTTCCCGCCGGGAAACGAAGTATCCTCCTGCGTTCGCAACCAATCCCGGAGCAATTGTGCGCTGGTCCCAAGCATTCATACCGACCCTTCGTGACGATCCCACCGATGCTGAGGCGGTGAGCCATAAGCTGCTTGTCCGTGCGGCGTTCATTCGCCAACTGATGGCAGGCGTATACACGCTCTTGCCGTTGGCGTATCGCTCCCGCCGCAAGATCCGCCGGATCATCGAAGAAGAGATCGAAGCTATCGGCGGCCAGCAGTTCCTGTTTCCGTCCCTGCATCCTGCGGAGATATGGCGAAAGTCGGGTCGTCTCGACGTAATGGGCGACGAGATGTTCCGCCTGTTCGATCGCAAATCCGGTGAGGTCGTACTTGGCATGACCCACGAGGAGATCTTTACGACGGTTGCGACGGAACTCACTTCGTACAAGCAACTGCCACAGATGTGGTATCAGATCAACACGAAATTCCGCGACGTGCCGCGGCCAAAATCCGGTCTGCTTCGCGTACGTGAATTCACAATGAAGGACTCGTACAGCTTTGATATCGATCAGGACGGTTTGGATCGGGCCTTTGACGCGCATTATGCGGCGTACAAGCGGATCTTTGCCAGGATCGGCCTCGAAGCGGTTCCGGTGGAGGCCTCTTCTGGGGCGATGGGCGGAAGCGGATCCGTTGAGTTCATGGTTCGGTCCTCCGCGGGGGAGGACCTCGTGGCGCACTGCGCCGATTGTGGTTATGCCGCAAATGTCGAGACGGCAACGTCCCGAGTCGAGGCTATCGACGATGGTCCGGGGCCGACGACGACCGAGAAATTCCCCACGCCGGGAGTCAGGACCATCGAAGATCTGGCCGGGTTTGCCGGTGGAGCGGTCGCGGCAAGCCAGATCAAAACCCTCGTCTACATCCTCGACGGTGATCCGGCGTTGGTCCTTCTGCGCGGGGATCACCCCCTGCAGGAGCAGAAGCTACAAGACCAAACGGGGTCGACCGAGTTCCGGCCCGCGCATCCCGAGGAGATTCGGCAACTCCTTGGTGCTGATGCCGGGAGCCTCGGAGCTGTTGGTGTTGTCGACGTACCTATCTTCGCTGATGAGGCGTTGCGTGGGCGCACCAACATGACCACGGGCGCTAATGACGACGACTTCCATCTTCGGGGTGTGGCGGTTGAGAGAGACATCGCTGTCACCAGGTGGGTGGACGTGCGCGAGGTCAGGGCAGGAGAGGCGTGCGTCGGATGCGGCGAGCCGATCGATGTATTCCGAGCAATCGAATGCGGCCACATATTCAAGCTGGGCACGAGGTACTCGGAACCTCTTGGCGCCATGGTTCTTGATCAGAATGGCAAAATGCGGCCCGTGTACATGGGTTCGTACGGGATCGGGCTGGAGCGGAACCTTGCTGCAATCGTGGAGACCCATCACGATGACAAGGGGATGGTGTGGCCGGTGACCGTTGCCCCCTACGAGGTCGTCGTTACGGTGCTGAAACTGGACGAGGAGACGCTGGCGGCTGCCGAGACGATCTACACCGAGCTGCGCAACGCGGGTGTTGATGTCATCATCGATGATCGCAAGGAGCGGCCCGGAGTCAAGTTCAATGACGCGGAACTGGTGGGCATCCCGTACCGAATCACAGTTGGTCCTCGGGGTCTCGTCGATGGGATTGTCGAGGTGACTGAGCGTGCGACCGGTACGACCGAGAGCGTTGTCGTGACCGAGGCGGTCGAGACGGTTTCCGAGAGGATTGCAGCCGCTCGCACCTAGCAGAAGTAATCGATCGCAGCTGATGGCGTGACTACCTCAGGTGCTATGCTCGCGTGTCCAACGGAGAATATTTCTCTCGAGGTGGGCCTGTGCCCGCCTCGTTTTGTGTGCATGTGTTTAGGAGGAGAAGGGTGACGGGCAAGGTCGAGCGGCTGTGGGCCGTGATCGAACCTTACGTCGCGGCTGAGGGCATTGAACTCGACGATCTCGAGATCGTCGGGAAAACGCCTGGAGTCGTGGTGCGGGTGATACTGGACGCCGATGGTGGCGTCGGCGTCGACCGGCTTGCTGAGGTGTCACGACGTCTGTCCCGACTCCTCGATGATGAGGAGCCGGTTGTTGGTGCCTACACCCTGGAGGTGTCGTCACCCGGTCTGGAACGGAAGCTACGGAGGCCGTCTCACTACGAGAAGTCACTCGGAAGAGATGTGAAACTGAAGACTCGCACCGAGATAAGCGGCGAGTATGGCCATCGGGGCGTACTGATCAGTGCCGATGACCAGAGTTTTGTTGTAGAAGTAGACGGAGAGAAGCGAGAAATCGCCTACGGCGATGTTGTATCGGCCCGCACGGTCTTTGCGTGGGAAAAGGCTGCAAAGCCTGGGAAACGGTGAGAGAGGACCCGCAATGGATTTCAATCTGATGCTCGATGCGCTCGATGGAGTCGCGCGCGAAAAGGGCGTTCCTATCGAGACCATCCTCGACGCGCTCGCCAATGCCTTTGTGTCGGCGTACAAGAGGACGCCCGGCGCTGCTGAGGAGGCCAGGGTCACCATCGACGCCGACACCGGCGAGATCACGGTCTACGGCCAGGAATTGGACGAAGACGGCAATGTGGTCCGTGAGTGGGTCGACACCCCGGACGACTTTGGGCGAATCGCAGTCCAGACGGCGAAGCAGGTCATCACCCAGCGGCTTCGTGACGCCAAGCGCGAGCAGGTGTTCGATCTCTATGACGGCCGTGAGGGCGATCTCGTGACCGGCATCGTGCAAAGCTCAGATCATCGCTATGCGATGCTCGACCTGGGTAACGCCGAGGCGATCATGCCCGGCTCCGAGCGGATTCCCTACGAGCGCCTGGAACGCGGTAATCGCATCAAGGCATACATTCTCGAGGTGAGAGGCGAAGGCAAGGGACCTCAGATCGTTGTCTCTCGCAGCCACCCGGAATTCATCCGCTCGCTGTTTGAACTCGAAGTACCTGAGTTGGTAGACGGCGACGTCGAAATCAAGGCGATTGCTCGGGAGCCTGGGCATCGGACCAAGATCGCTGTGTTGTCCCATGACCCGAATGTTGATCCCGTCGGCGCCTGTGTTGGTGCTCGCGGTTCCCGGGTTCGCCAGGTCGTCAACGAGTTGCGCGGCGAGAAGGTAGATATTGTCGAATGGCGTGACGATACGCGGGCGTTTATCTCCGAGGCGCTGAGCCCGGCACGGGTGAAGGAAGTCCGTCTGGATGAGGAAGAGAAGATCGCGACAGTGATCGTCCCGGACCATCAGCTGTCGCTGGCGATCGGCAAGGAAGGCCAGAACGCCAGGCTTGCGGCTCGGCTCACCGGATACAAGATCGATATCCGCTCCGAGAGCCAGGATCTCGGCCTCGATATCGATGAGGACACCGGTCTGCCGGTTGAGGACGCACCCGAGGAGGCCGTTTCTGAGGAAGTGGCGCCGGTGGCAGCGTCTACCGTCGAGGCGGTAGTCGAGGTCGGTGATTCACCGGTCGGTGAAGCACCGGTAGATGAAGCACCGGTTGCAGAAGAATTGACGGAAACCACCGATGAGGTAGAGCCTGAAGCCGAGGCTGCTGCGGAGGTAGATACCGAAGAGGCCGTCGTTGCGGTGGCCGCCGAAGAAGTAACAGAAGATGACGAGGCGGATGCCCCCGCAGACGAAGACGATTCGGCGGTCTAACCGCCTGCAAGAATGGGCATCCCGGAGGTGACAGTTGGCTAAGAAGCGCGTTTACGAGTTGGCACGAGATCTTGGATTGGAGTCCAAGGACGTGCTTGAGCGCGCCCGCGAGCTTGGTTTCGAGGTGAAAACCGCCTCTTCCGGCCTCGATGAGGATGCCGCAACGCTGGTGCAGAACTCCTACAAGGAAGCCAGCGCCAAGCCGGCGACAAAGGCCGCTCCAGAACCTGCAGCCGAGCCCAAACCGGCTCCCAAGCCTGAGCCGGAGCCAAAGCCGGAGCCCAAGCCGGAGCCAAAGCCGGAGCCCAAGCCGGAGCCCAAGCCGGAGCCCAAGCCGGAGCCCAAGCCGGAGCCCAAGCCTGCACCGGAGCCAGCTGCACCGGCGTCAGAGGCGGTGGTCGTAGAGGCGGACGACACCGACGAAAAGATCATTGCGGTTACGGCTGGGATCACCGTGGCGGAGTTCGCAACCGAGATCGGCGAGCGTACCGGCAATGTTGTCAAAGAGCTCATGGGAATGGGGGAAATGGTCCCCGGGGGCGGCACCATTCCTCAGCACGCCCTCGAAGACCTCGGCAAGATTTTTGGCTACGAGGTCCTCGTTGACGATAAGGAACCCGAAGAAGAGGATCCGACCCTCGAACGGCACATGGTCGCTTATGAAGACGACCCCGCCAGTCTGGTACCCCGCCCGCCCGTAGTCACCGTCATGGGACACGTCGATCACGGTAAGACTCAGCTGCTCGACACGATCCGTAAGGCGAACGTCATTGCTGGAGAGGCTGGTGGCATCACCCAGCACATCGGCGCCTATCAGGTCGATCGGAACGGGAGCAAGATCACGTTCTTGGACACTCCGGGTCACGAGGCATTCACCGCGCTGCGAGCCCGAGGTGCCAACGTCACCGACATTGCCATCATCGTGGTTGCTGCCAACGACGGCGTCATGCCGCAAACTGCCGAGGCAATTGCCCACGCCCAGGCCGCCGACGTCCCGATCATCATTGCGATCAACAAGATGGACCTCGAGACCGCCGATCCGAACACTGTGCGCGCTGCGCTGACCCAGCACGGGATCGTCGTCGAAGACCTGGGTGGCGACGTGGTCGCAGCCGAGATCTCCGCACTCAAGGGCGATGGCGTCGAAGACCTCCTCGAGATGGTCTCGTTGGTCGCTGAAGTCGAAGAACTGAAGGCCAATCCGAACGCTCCCGCGGTCGGCACGGTCATCGAGTCCCGTCTGGAGGTCGGTCGTGGCCCGGTGGCGACGATCATCGTCCAGCGGGGCACCCTCAAGCAGGGAAGCTCGATCGTTGCCGGCGGGGTATCGGGCCGAGTCCGCGCCATGTTCGACGACCAGGAGAAGCAGGTGAAGACGGCTGGTCCGTCAACCCCCGTGGTCGTCATGGGCTGGGATGATGTTCCCAGCGCAGGTGACATGTTCGAGGTGGTCAAGAACGACCGCACCGCTCGCAAGCTCGCCGACGAGCGCAAGCATCTAGTCCGGTCGTCCACCCATATCGTTCCCACCGCGACAGAGCGGCTCGAAACACTGCTCGAGAACCTGCGCACCGCAGATCATGCCGAGCTTCGGATCGTGGTTCGCGCCGATGCGATGGGGTCACTGGAGGCAATCCGGGATTCGGTACGGAAGATCACCCGCGAAGACGGCAAGGTTACGATCATCCAGGGTGCAGTCGGTGGTGTAACCGCCAACGATGTAATGCTGGCCGAGGCTTCGGATGCGATTATCTACGGGTTCAACGCCCGGCCAGATACTGCTGCTCGTGCCGCCGCCAAGGACACCGGCATCGACATCAGGACATTCTCGATCATCTACGAGCTCCTCGACGACATCGAAGGCATGCTGCTCGGCGAGTTGGCACCCGAGGAAGTCGAATCGTTCCTGGGTGTCGCCGATGTGCGTGAGGTCTTCCGGGCGCCACGTCTTGGCAAGGTCGCCGGCTGCCATGTGACTGAGGGCGAGATCAACCGTAATGCCAAGGCCCGCGTGGTGCGTGACGGTGTTGTGGTCTACGAAGGCCGCATCGTGTCGTTGCGGCGGTTCAAGGACGATGTTCCGTCGGTTGCCGCCGGGTTCGAATGCGGTATCGGTCTCGAAAACTTCCGTGACATCAAGGAAGGCGACACGATCGAGTCCTTCGAGGTCCGTGAGATCGCTCGCGTCTGAGCCGGAGCATGATGTACGCAGCTGCCATGCGTCTCGAGCTTCGGATTCGGGATGCCCATTCTCTCAAGGAGAAGCGGCACGTCGTCAAGTCCGTAGCGAGTTATGTTGGTAGGACATTTGGTGTCGCGGTTTCGGAGGTGGATCATCAGGAACTGTGGAATCGCGCCACTTTGGGGATTGCTGCCGTTGCGCCGCAGGCGTCCCAGCTTGACCGTATCCTGCACTCGGTACAACGACACATGAGAGAGCGTCACGACATCGAGCTGATCGGCGTCAGCGTCAGCCACTTGGAGAGCCCAGAATGAGCAAGCCGCCTTCACCCAGAATGCGCAAGGTCAATGAACTCGTCCGCGAGGTCATCGCCGAAGAGGCTGCCCAGCTCAAGGATCCACGGATTGGCTTCCTGACGATCACCGGCGTTGACACGGCCCCCAACCTGCGCACCGCACGTGTCTTCTACTCGGTGCTGGGCGACGAAACGGAGCAAAAAGAGACCGCGGCGGCACTGGCAAGCGCGGCCAAGCGCTTTCAAGCCGCAATCGGTACTCAGACCCGGCTGAAGTACACGCCCGTTTTGGAGTTCCGGTCCGATCCGGCCATCGAACAGGCGCGTCGTATCGATGCGCTGCTGCAACAGATCAATGAGGAAGAGAGCCAAGATGGTGAGTGACGAGCTGCGCCACGCCGCAACCACGCTGCGAGAGGCCGAAACGATTGTGACGATGGGTCACATCGGTCCCGATGGCGACGCGCTCGGCTCGATGCTGGCTGTCGCCCGAGCCGCTAGAAACGCCGGGAAGAGTGCGTATGCAACTTTTGGTGAGCCGTTCGTTGTCGGCAAGCAGTTTCGATTCCTCGATACCTCCGTTTTGGTCCCGCCGCGTGAAGTCCCGGAGGAGATCGACGTCGTGGTAGTGGTTGACACCTCGGTGCCTTCTCGTCTGGGGAGTGCTCTTCCGATTGCGGCGAGGGCAAAACAGGTCGTTGTACTCGATCACCATCTGGCACAAGACGGCGATCTTGGTGATATCCGCGTGGTCGACACGACCGCGGGAGCCGCAGCGCAGGTGGTCTACCGCCTACTGGTGGAGCTCGGCTGGGAAGTCGACGCGGAGATTGCTGCCGCTCTATACACCGGAATTGTGACCGACACGGGCCGATTCCAGTACTCGGCGACCAGTCCTGAGATTCATCGTATTACCGCGTCCCTCCTCGAGGCTGGTGTTGAGCCGCCGACCATCGGCCGGCATGTTTACGAAGAGTCGCCGTTCTCCTATCTCCACGTGGCAGGGTCGGTGCTGAGTCGAGCTCAGCTCGATCCCGATATGAAGCTCGTTTGGTCTGTGCTCACCCGTGAAGACCTGGCGAGCGAGAGCCTCAAGTACGAGGACGCTGATGGCCTCATCGATCTGATCAGAATCGCAGAGGAATCGGATGTTGCCTGTCTTCTCCGTGAGATTGGCGATGCCAAGCACAAGGGGAGCTTGCGGTCGCGGGGCCGGGTCGACGTGAGTGCGATTGCCGGATTGTTCGGCGGCGGTGGTCACCACAACGCCGCTGGTTTCATCGCAGAGGGATCTGCCGAAGCGGTGATTGCCAAGATTCGGGCAGCGCTGACGTGACCATCGGGGTCGACGCCGGGTTCCTGCTGGTTGACAAGCCTTCAGGTTGGACCTCACACGATGTTGTCGCCAAAGTCCGCAATCTCATGCGAATGAAGAAGGTCGGCCATGCGGGGACGTTGGACCCAATGGCGACGGGCCTGGTCGTTGTCGGTCTCGGACGCGCAACACGCCTACTTCGGTTTGTCCAGGGCGCCCCGAAGGAGTACATCGCAAAGGCCGTGTTCGGGGTGGCGACTGACTCCCTTGATGCTGACGGAGCGATTCTCGCGAGATCTGAGATGGAGGTCACCCAGGCCGAGGTTGAAGCCGCCATGGAGCGATTCGTCGGTACCATCGCACAGATCCCGCCGATGGTGTCTGCCCGTAAGGTCGACGGTCGCAAGCTCTATGAACTTGCCCGCGAGGGCATCGAGATCGAACGGGAATCTCGTGAGGTCGAGATCTACTCGCTCGACCTGATCGACTTCGCTCCCTCGAAGTACCCGGAGGTGACCTTCCGGACGGTCTGCAGCACCGGTACCTATGTGCGCACGCTCGGCGACGACATTGCCGGGTCGCTCGGCGGTCGGGCCCACCTCAGCGCATTGCGCCGCGTTCGCAATGGGTCGCTGCTCGTGGACGAGGCGGTGCAGATCGCCGATATCGAAGCCGCTGCGAACGAAGGCAAGGCAGTCGATCTCGTGCTTTCGGCCAGGAACGGTCTGCCGGATCTCCCCGAACTGGTAGTTGCCGATGAACTCGCTGCCGGTGTCGGTAACGGCCTCTCCTTTCCGCTTTCGGCTGTGCGTCGTGACGTTGCCGTCGAAGGTCCGGTGCGAGTAATCAACCAAGACGGCCGGCTTGTCGCCGTCTATCGGGTCGAGGAGGGCAAGGCGTTTCCTGAGGTGGTCATCGTATGAGGGTGCTCGAAGGCGATTACCGCACCTGGCAGCCGCTGCCCGGGCCGACTGCAGTCACAATCGGGGTGTACGACGGCGTACACCTCGGCCATCAGCACGTGCTGCGCTCGCTGCGTGCCAGCGGTCTCCCAGTTGTGGTCGCTACGTTCCGTGAGCATCCCGTTCGGGTGATCGCTCCGGCTGCGGCGCCACCGCTGCTCACCACGGTTGAGCAGCGTCTGGAGTTGCTCGAGAGTTACGGCGCCGTCGCCGCCGCGCTCTTGGAGTTCAACGACGAGTTCCGTCGGATACCGGCAGAGGAGTTTGTGGAGAAGATCCTTGTCGCAGTGCTCCGTGCAGAACGGGTGGCCGTCGGCCGTGGTTTTCGGTTCGGACATCAGCAACTTGGCGACATCGCACTCCTGCGTAGTCTCGGGCAGCGTCATGGATTTGTAGTCGACGATGTCGACATTCTCGAAGAGGGTGTTCCGGTACGGTCGACAGTTATCCGGGCTCTCCTCAAGGAAGGTCACGCAGCGGCCGCACGTCGTCTGCTGGGCCGACCTTTTCGTCTTGTCGGCACCGTTGTGCCGGGAGACCGGCGGGGCAGAACGATTGGGTTTCCAACCGCAAATCTGGCGGTTGCCGAAAATCTGATCGTCCCCGGGTCAGGTGTCTACGCGGTTCGGATCATTTGGGATGGCGAGACCCACCCCGGTGTCGTGAACGTTGGGAAGAGGCCGACCTTTGGGGGCACTGAGTCGGTAGTCGAGGCTCATGTTCTCGACTACGCCGGTGATCTATACGGGAAGACGCTTGCCGTCGACTTTGTCGAGCGCCTGCGTTCCGAGCAGAAGTTCGCCGGCGTTGAGGAGCTGGTTGCCGCGATCCGCAAAGATGTGACGAGCGCGAGACGGGTGTTGGAGGTTTCATGACGAGGATGCAGGTTGAATCAGGTTCGCCGTACGAGAAGCTGTACGGATTTTCGCGTGGGCTGCGCCGGGGGAGGCGAGTCGAGATTGCGGGTACTGCTCCGATACCGGCTTCGGGTCAATCCGTGGCTCCGACCGCATACGGGCAGATGCTGCGTTGCGGCGAGATCGTTATCAAAGCTCTGGAGCAAATGGGCAGTTCCGCAGAGGAAGTGGTGAGAACAAGGATGTACATCACCGACGCCGCCGATGCTGACGAGGTTGGACGGGCGCACGGGGAGCTGTTTGGCGCTGCCCGGCCTGTCGCGACGATGGTGGTGGTTGCCGGGCTTCTCGACCCGTCCTGGAAGGTCGAACTCGAGGCGGAAGCACTGACCATTGATCGCATCTGAGGAAAAGACGTTCCGGCTGGCTCTGATTTCGACCGGCGGCACAATCGAAAAGACCTATCAGTCCCGATCGGGTGAGCTTCGCAATGAGACCAGCGTTCTTGATCACATGTTGGCTCAGATTCAGGTACCGGAGCTACAGATCGAACGGATCCGCCTGATGAACAAGGACAGCCTCGAGATGGACGCAGCCGACCACGCCCGGATTGCCGGCGCTGCTCTCGAGGCTGCCGAGCGGAGTGACGGCGTCGTCGTAGTCCATGGCACCGACCGTCTTGCGGACAGTGGTGAAGCGACACACGCCATGGGGGAGCCCGCGGCGCCGATCATATTCACCGGTGCGATGCGCCCCTACGAGCTTCGCGATACCGACGCGATGCAGAATCTGACAGAGGCGCTCGTCGCCGTTCGACTTGTCGAATCGGCGGTCTACGTTGCGATGCACAACAAGGTATTGCGGTTTCCCGGGGTCACCAAAGACCACGGTGCGGGTACCTTTCGGGGTGGTTCGTGAATCCGGGGTTGGCACATCGAGATAGCGTGTTACAATCAGCGCCGGACGTTCGTCCGCGCTTTCTTTTCTCAAAGGAAACTTCTGCGTGAAAGACACGAAGACGATTATCGAAGAACATGGGCACCACGACTCGGACACGGGTTCGCCCGAGGTCCAGGTTGCGCTGCTCAGCGAGCGCATCAGCCACCTCACCGAGCATTTGAAGGTCAACAAAAAGGACCATCACAGTCGGCGAGGTCTGTTGATGATGGTTGGCAAGCGCCGACGGCTTCTCAAGTACCTCAGAAATCAGGATGTCGAGAGGTATCGCAGCCTTATCGCCAGTCTTGGTCTGAGACGATAGAGAACCCTGGAAGGCGGCCATCGGCCGCCTTCTACACGTTCCATCGGGGAATACCTCCCCGATTAATGGGGAGCGCAAGCTCCCGCGACACAAACCAGCGGGGGACAGCTCTCAGTTGTCAGTGGTCGGGTTTCGCCAAATGCTCCCGGAACCTGCAGGCCCCGAAGCTCGACCACTGCCAATTGTCCGCTCTCCTCCCATAACTAAGGAGACGCGCGTGGCAGAGACCACAGTACGCGGTCGCATTGGCGACAAAGAGCTCGTCTTTTCGACGGGCAAACTTGCGCTCCTCGCAGACGGTGCCGTAGTAGCCAGCATTGGTGATACGGACGTCCTGGTTACGGCTACATCTAGCCGTAACCTGCGCGAGGGGCAAAGCTTCTTCCCACTCACAGTGGATGTTGAAGAAAGGATGTACGCCGTAGGGCGCATCCCAGGATCGTTCTTCCGTCGTGAAGGACGCGCCACAGAGAAGGCAACGCTGACGGCACGGTTGATTGACCGGCCGCTTCGTCCGTCCTTCCCCGACGGGTTTCTCTATGAGACCCACGTAGTTGCAACTATTCTTTCGGCCGATCTCGCCAACGACTACGACGTTCCGGCCCTGAACGCTGCTTCTGCCGCACTCACCGTCAGCCCGATCCCGTTCCTGGGACCTCTCGGTGCTGTCAAGCTCGCCTTGAGCAATGGTGAGTGGATTCCGTTCCCGACGTTCGAAGAGCTCGAAGAGTCTGTCTTTCAGCTCGTTGTCGCCGGCAAGCGCAACGCTGCTGGTGAGGTCGATATCGCCATGGTTGAGGCCGGTGCCACCGAGCACGGTCATCGCATGGTCGAAGGTGGCCAGCCGGCCAGCGACGAGGACACGATCACTCGCGGTCTCGAAGAGGCCAAGGGATACATCGGTCAGATCATCGACATGCAGGTCGAACTCCGTGCCCAGGTCGGCGAGATCGCTGAGGCTGAGTTTCCCGTCGAAGCTGCGTACAGCGACGAGCTGTTTGCACAGGTCGAAGGCATAGCTAAGCCCAAGTATGAGGCGCTTGGGACCATCGTCGACAAGCACGAGCGGCAGAACGCCGAGGCAACCGTTGCCGAGGAGACGCTCGCCGCTCTCGGACTCGCCGAGGATGATGAGGACGCGCTGAAGGCCGCCAAGAGTGCGGTAAAGGCAGTTCAGAAGAAGGTCATGCGGTCCCGCGTCGTGAACGAAGGGGTTCGCATGGACGGACGTGACCTCACTCAGGTCCGCCCGATCGACATCGAGGTTGGCCTGCTCGGCCAAGCACACGGTTCCGCCTTGTTCAAGCGTGGCGAGACCCAGGTGCTCAACACCACGACGCTCGGCATGCTTCGTATGGAGCAGATGCTCGACACGATCGATCTCGAAGAGTCGAAGCGCTACATGCACCACTACAACTTCCCACCGTATTCGACGGGCGAGACCGGCTTCATGCGTGGTCCCAAGCGTCGCGAGATCGGGCACGGGGCGTTGGCTGAAAAGGCCCTGCTCCCGGTGATTCCGCCGGTGGAGGACTTCCCGTATGCATACCGCCTCGTATCTGAGGTGTTGATGTCCAACGGATCGAGCTCAATGGCTTCGGTCTGCGGTTCATCGATGTCCCTCATGGACGCCGGTGTTCCGATTGCGGCTCCCGTCGCAGGCATCGCGATGGGTCTCATTGAGCAGGACGGCAAGTACGTCACGCTGACTGACATCCTCGGTGCCGAAGATCACCTCGGCGATATGGACTTCAAGGTGGCCGGTACCCGTGACATGATCACGGCGCTCCAGCTCGACACCAAGATCGAGAGCCTCCCGGCCGAGGTTCTTGTCCAGGCGATGGGACAGGCCCGTGAAGCCCGTCACTTCATCCTCGACAAGATGGAAGAGGCGCTTGCCGGTCCCCGTGAGGAACTGGCTGCCAACGCACCGAAGATCGAAGCGATCGAGATCCCCAAGGACAAGATCGGTGAGGTCATCGGCCCCAAGGGCAAGACCATCCGTGAGCTCGAAGAAGAGACCGGTGCCACCATCGAGATTGACGATGAAGGCATCGTCAGAGTCGGCGCCGCCGACACCTCCTCGATGGAACTCGCCCGGGAGCGCATTCTGGCGATCGGTTTCCCGCCGGAGGCTCACGTTGGGGAGACCTACGAGGGCGAGGTTGTGAACATCACCAAATTTGGTGCGTTCGTGAATATCCTGCCTGGTCGTGACGGTTTGCTCCACATCTCCAAGATGGGCGGCGGCAAGCGAATCGACAAGGTCGAAGACGTGCTTGCCCTCGGCGACAAGGTCAACGTTCTCGTTCGCGAGATTGACGACCGAGGCAAGGTCAGTCTTGACCTCGCCGACGGTGTCCAGTTGGTCGACGAGAACACCCCCGTTAAGGAGGGTGGCGGTGACCGTGATCGTGATCGTGGCGACCGCGGTGGTCGTGATCGTGATCGTGGCGACCGTGGCGGTCGTGATCGTGGTCGTAGCCGCAGCCGCAGCGGTGGCGATCGTGGTGGTCGCGAAAAGCGCGATGACCGTCGCGACAACGCCAACCGGACCGTTGTCTCATTCGAGGACGAGTTCGAAAAGGGAATGTAGACGTCGCTGGCTTCGCCACGCAACGGAGGTTGCTTCGCAAGCTCTCAGGTGTGAAGCCCCTTCAGGACAATGACGAGGCCCCCGCAATGCGGGGGCCTCGATCGCGTCTGAACCTTGCTGGACATGCGCCAGCCTCGAGCAAGTGTCTTCAGTCCTCCAATATGAAGGTGAGCTTCATATCTACCCGGAAGTGCTTGATGGTTCCGTCGTCGGCAAGCACGACCTTCTGCTCTGAAATCCAGGCCCCTCGAATACCATCGATGGTGCGCTGTGCTTTGGAGATACCCTTGCGGATAGCGTCTTCAAAGGACCCGGGTGAGGTAGACGTGATCTCAATCACCTTCGCAACAGACACGTGGAGCTCCTCTCGTCGGCAGTGTCGCTGACCTCAGGGTACCGCGTACCCCGGACGGTAACTAGTCGGGGTTACCACCGCTCGGCGAGTTTGGCTCCTAGGTAGGCACCACCAAATGCGCCGATGAGCATCAGGACGAAGGGTGCCCAACTGAGCGCCCAGCCGAGTAGTAGCCCGATAATGGCACCCACGATGAAGCCCACTCGCATCCCGTTGACCCAGTCATAGTTGGTACGGCCTTGTTGCTGTTCTTCGTCGCCCATTGGTCGCCTCCTCACTCCAATCGTAGGCTATGTGATCAAATGACGTGAGACCACTCGGGAACCAATGTCGGTACCTTACGCGTCCAATGGGCACCAAACCGGGGAGACCCAGCAATGATTATCAACCGATGGAAATCGATCGGCCCGCTGCTTCTGGCGCTGGTGCTGGTTCTGGCAGCTTGTAGTGGGGACAGTGATGACTCGGGTGGGGAGATCTCCGCCGCTTTTGACGAGATATCGGGTGATCTCGAGGCACCCGAGTCGACGGTTCCGCAGACAGCTGCTGCATCCGACGGCGGCG
>CBDUNF010000012.1:0-34519 GCA_965368515.1 uncultured bacterium | reverse complement strand
GGGTATGTCTAGTGCGAAACACGATCTCCATCGCTACCTCAAGGCCGGGCGGGAAGCCGTGCTGTGGAAGTTGGATGGTCTTGCCGAATACGACATTCGTCGCCCGCTCGTCCCTACTGGGACGAATCTCCTGGGTCTTGTGAAGCACCTCGCCTCCATCGAGCTCGGCTACTTCGGGGATTGCTTTGGCAGGCCCCATGGTGAGGCGCTTCCGTGGTTGACCGGAGATGCGGCGCCGAATGCGGACATGTGGGCGACAGCTGACGAGTCTCGGGACGACATCTTGACGCTCTATGAACGTGCGGCAAAGCATGCCGATGCCACCATCGATGAGCTCGATTTGGAGTCGCTGGGGCGGGTTCCGTGGTGGGGGCCCGATGGCGAAGTGAGCCTGCACCGGATCCTCATCCACGTTGCCACCGAAACCCATCGCCACGCCGGACATGCCGACATCGTCCGGGAGCTGATCGATAGTTCGGCGGGTCTGCTGCCGGGTCGAGAGAATCTGCCCGAACCGGACAAGGCTTGGTGGGCGGCGTACCGAGACGAGGTCGAGGAAACAGCACGTCGTTTCAGCTGACCTGGAGACCGCGGGCTCTGATCGTTCCCTCGCCGCCTAGCGGGAGTTCCGCAAGCGGAACTCCAACGAACTGGCCGGAGGCCAGTCCGCCGCATACTCGAGCCTCTCTCGTAGACTCCGCTGATGGATTCCATCAGAGTTGTCGGAGGGAACCCCATATCGGGGAAGGTCACCGTGCACGGGGCCAAGAACGCCGTCCTCAAGCACATGGTGGCGATGCTCCTGGCGCCGGGTCAATACCGGCTCGACAATGTGCCCGGGATACTCGACGTCGACATCATGGGCGAGGTCCTCGACCATGTTGGCGCCGCGTGTACCCGAAAGGGCTCCGTGATCGAGGTCAACGTCCCCGACAAGCTCAACCCGGAAGCCCCTCTCGACCTGGTGCGGAGGATGCGCGCCTCTATCCTCATCCTGGGAGCGCTGCTCGCTCGCGTCGGATCGGCTCGGGTGGCCTTGCCGGGCGGGGATGACTTCGGTTCGCGACCAATCGGCATGCACGTCGAGGGTCTCGAGCAGATGGGAGCTGAATTCGAGCTACGTCACGGTGTGCTCAACGCAACCGCTCCCGATGGTCTCCACGGTACGGAGATCTTTCTCGAATTCCCCAGCGTGGGAGCGACCGAGAATCTGCTGCTGGCTGCAGTGTTGGCCAAGGGCCGCACCGTCATCGGGAACGCAGCCCGGGAGCCGGAGCTGGCGGATCTGGCGGCGCTGCTCAACGCGATGGGTGCGGACGTCCGCAATGCCGGGACGTCCACCATCGAGGTTGTTGGTGTGCCGGAACTGCATCCGGCCGATCACACCGTCGTTGCCGACCGGCTCGTTGCCGGCACATATGCACTTGCCGCCGCGGCCACCGGTGGCACGCTAGAGGTCAACAAGTGCAACCCCGATTTCCTGCGCATGGAACTGCGCAAGATGGAGGCAGCCGGATGCTCGGTCACGCGGGGCGAGGACTGGTTCTCAGTCGCCGGGCCGGAGCGGCCAACTGCCCAGGACATCGCCACGCTCCCTTTCCCAGGATTTCATACAGACATGCACCCGCAGATGGTCGCGTTTCTAGCCCGAGCGAGCGGGACCTCGCTTGTTACCGAGAATGTGTATGCGGCACGATTCCGCTATATCGGCGAACTCAATCGCATGGGCGCAGACGTGCACGCGGACGGCCAGCACGTCGTCATTCGCGGCGTCGAGGATCTCAGCGGTTGCGAGGTGGATGGTTGTGATATTCGGGCCGCGGCGGCGTTGACGATCGCCGGGCTGTCCGCCGACGGGGAGACGATCATTCGTGATGCGGAGCACATCGATCGTGGCTACGACGGGTTTGTCGACGTGCTGTCCTCGCTCGGGGCGGACATCGACCGTTAGGAGACGATCGCTATCCAGTTTCTCCTGACCCTGATGTTGATCGCGGCACAGGCCGCAGGCTCGCCGCCGTCTCCGATCGTTTCGCAACCAGTCGAGTCGGTGACCTTGACGCCTGCCGCGGGCACGACGTTGGCGATGGCGCGAGGCGGCTACGAGGGCACGCTCGAGATTGGGGCGTATCAGGCAGGCCTGGCTGCCGTGGAGGAAACGACGATCGACCGCTACCTACTCGGCATCACCGAGGTGCCTGCGTCCTGGCCAGATGAGACGCTCGCAGCCCAAGCGGTCGCGGCCAGGACGTACCTTGCATGGACCCTGTTTCGGGGACGCTCGATCAACGGCACCAAGTACGACTACGACATCTGCGCATCGCAGTTCTGCCAGGTGTACCGCGGTCCCGGCGGGGCCGCCGAGGCGTGGGCCGCAGCTGTAATCAGAACAAGCAATCAGATCATGGTCTTCGAAGGTAGCCCCGCCCAGGCACTCTATTCGTCGAGCGCCGGTGCCAGGACTCGGTCGGTACAGGACATCTGGGGTGGCGGCGGCGTGCCGTACCTGCAAGCCGTGGACTCTCCGGAACTGGTGTACACGCCCTATGAGCGGTGGGAGCTTTCCGTTTCCGCCGATGTCTTCGAGCGGGTGTTTTCTCGGGGCGGCTACTCGTTCGGGTCGAGAATCGACGACGTCACACTGCGGAGCCCGGGCGAGGGAGCTGGTCCCGAAGCAGTCGAAGTTCACACCGAACAAGGTGTCACCGCGATCCCGGCCACTCGCTTCCGAGCGATCTTCAATGTCCATGGTCCGGACCTGTATCCGGGACTCATGCCGGCGCCACGGCCTACTAGCGGCCGATGGCCGCAAACGATCCTGTCGTACAGTTTCTCGGTCAGCTTCGACCCGCCCCGTGATGCCGGTCATCCGTTGCTACCACCGGGCGAGACTGGAGCGACGGGCGGGCTGACGGTTGTTGGCGAAGGTTGGGGACATGGCGTTGGGATGAGCCAATGGGGGGCAATGGCGATGGGGAGTGCGGGTGAGACCTACGAGTCGATCCTCGACCACTACTACGGCTTGGATCCAGTTGGTGCAGCCGAAATGCTTCCGGACGAGGTGCGAGTCGGATTACTTGTCGAGCAGTCGCAGATCACCGTCACCGCCGACGGCATGTTCGAATTGTCGGCGCCGGGTTTCGACACCGTTGAGTTGCCTGCGGGGGCGTGGATATTCCGACGTTCGGGTGACGGTTTGGTAATCGTTGGCTCGGGTGGGGGAGTGTACGATTCACCGCTCTTCCGCCGGGTGCGGTGGCAACCGAGGTAACGATGCTTCCTGAATCAATTGAGAGTGCACTGGCAGCGGTCGCACGTCGCCTTCGTGACGCGGGAATCGAGTACTGCCTGGGAGGCAGTGCGATGCTGGACTTGGCTGGCTTCGAGGTACCCGTCGGCGATATCGATCTCGTGGTCGCCGCGGAGTCGCGGGCCGTTGTTGAGGAGATCTTCGAAGCAACGGCGCGACGAACCGCGGTTGAACCTTGGCAATCAGATTGGTTTCTCCGGACAGAGTGGAGCCAGGGGGATGCGAAAGTTGGGATCGATGTAATCGGGGGCTTGGTCATGACGCTCGACGGTCGGAGAGCCGTGTTTCCTCTGGCCAGCGAGCAACAGGCCGGGGTCGGGGACACGGTCGTGCCGCTTGTTCCCCTCCGACATTGGTATCACCTGTACCGGGCGCATGCACCGGACAAGGCCCAATTGATTGCCGGCAGCCTGACCGACGACGAGATCATCGAAGGGGCGCACGAACTGGGAATCGGCGATGTATTTTCCCCTACACTGATAGTGCGAATCGGGAATGAATCGCACACCAACACGATTGAAGAAGACATGAGCACCGACCAGCAGAGTTCCATCATCGAAGTGGCTTCGCCAACCGACGTCAGCTTCGATGCGCCTGGAACGAGTGCGATCGATCCCGATCTCCTCAACGAGACCCTCGAGTACATCCGGCCGGCGCTTCAAGCCGACGGTGGCGATCTCATCTTGTTGGGAACCCAAGGCGGGAAGGTGACGCTGCAGATGGTCGGAGCGTGCGGCGGATGTCCGCTGTCGACGATGACTCTCACCGCCGGGATCGAACGGATCCTCCAGGACCGTGTCCCCGGTGTGACCGAGGTCGTCTCGGTATAAACGTGTCCCGAAGGGACATGTTGGAGTTTGCTTTGCAAACTCCGGCTGCGTTTCCGGAGGGGCGGCTTCGAGTTTGCGAAAGCACACTCGGTGTCCCCGGGTCAGTGGCAATCTGCACACATCTCGGCCCCGACCGGGCGGGGGCAACACCTCGGGCAGGTGGATGCTCTAACCTCCAGCGACGATGGCCCGCACCTCTGATCCCACGATTCTGATCCCGAACGCCCGCACCGGCGATCGCCGGTCGTTGGCACGTCTCATCACCATTGTCGAGAATCGTGGTCCGGAAGCGGCTGCCATTCTTGCCGAGGTCTTCCCAAGCGGGGGCCGAGCATGGACAACCGGTCTGACGGGCGCCCCCGGGGCTGGTAAGTCCACGCTGACCGATCGGCTCATCGGCCGGGTCAGGAGCGACGGATCCGAGATCGCCGTCGTGGCCGTCGATCCATCCAGTCCCTTCAGCGGTGGTGCCGTTCTCGGCGATCGGGTTCGCATGCAGGATCACATCGATGATGACGGCGTCTATATCCGCTCCATGGCCAGCCGCGGTCACCTGGGTGGGATCGCCGCCGCTACACCACGGGTGATTGCTCTTCTGGACGGGATCGGATTCGCCGAGGTAGCGGTTGAGACGGTCGGGGTTGGCCAGGCAGAGGTCGAAATCGCCGGCAACACCGATACGACCATCGTGGTAGTCAACCCTGGATGGGGAGACAGCGTGCAAGCTGCCAAGGCGGGTCTGCTCGAGATCGGCGATGTGTTCGTCGTCAACAAAGCGGACCGGCCCGGTGTGCACGAGACCATGCGCGACCTGACCCAGATGCTCGAACTTGGGGGTGAGCGTGACTGGTCGCCGCCCATCATTCCGACCGTCGCCTCCACCGGGGAAGGTATCGATATCCTTTGGGAAGCAGTCGAAGCTCACCGCCAGCATTTGGAATCATCCGGTGAATTGCATTCAAAACGCCGCCAGCGGCTGGTGAGCGAGATGGAGGCTGCTCTGATGGCCGAGCTAGGGCTACGGGTCAGAGCCTCATTGCCGGATGCGGAGTGGACAAGGCTGACCGAGAGCGTGGCGGGGCGTCGGATCGATCCATGGGATGCGGCGTCGCAGGTTCTACGCACACTCGGAGTAGCCTCGGAGTAACAAAAAGAGGAGGCCGTTATGAGTCTGGTCGACTATGCAGTTACAGGAGCAGTAGCGCAGATAACCCTGAATCGTCCACCGGTCAACGCGTTGAACGGTGAGTTGATCGCCGACATCGACGCCGCGGTCGCTCTAGCCGAAGACCCTGCCATACGCGCAGTCGTGATTCACGGCACGAAACACTTTGCGGCGGGAGCCGACATCAAGCGATTCGTAGATGCGTTCGATAGCGACACCCAGGAGCCGCTGGCCTCGGGTTTGGGGGCGGTGGTTCTACGGTTCGAGGCACTCCAGAAGCCAACCATTGCCGCGATCAACGGATATGCGCTGGGAGGCGGACTCGAGCTGGCGATGGGTGCTGATTTCCGATACCTGGCTACCGACGCAAAGGTCGGCCAGCCGGAGATTCTCCTCGGCATAATCCCTGGGGCGGGGGGCACACAACGGTTGCCGCGCATCGTTGGGTTTCGGGCTGCCAAGGAACTGAATTTCTCTGGACGCCACATCACAGCTGAAGAAGCCAAGCGCATCCATCTCGCCGATAAGGTCGTGGAGCCGGACGAGCTCGTGGCGACCGCTATGGCAGACGCAGCGACCTGGGCTGCGGGGCCGACTCGCGCCTACTGGGCGATCAAGAAGGCAATGGGCGAGGGGAACGGACTGGCCTTGGAATCGGCGCTGAGCGTCGAGCGCGAGGCTTTCGAAGAAGTCTTTACTACCGCCGATGCCAAGGCCGGGATCCTGGCATTCGTGAACAAGGAGAGCGCAGAGTTCAGCGGCTCGTAGCTCACCCGTTGGCGGCCTCCCTCGAGAGTCCGATCCGCCTCTTATGTAGTCGCCCATCTTTGCAAGCGAGGTAGCCTCAACAGGTGGAAGAAAGCAAGCTCGGATACTGGCTCAAACGCATAACGGCCGCCATCATCGTGGGTCTGCTACTTGCGACCCTCATCGGGTCGTTTCGTGGCTCTTCGGTGATCGCGACCGATCTGCTGTCTCCCGGCCTCAGCGAACCCGGTCCACAGTTCGAGATTGTTCTGGTGGGGGCGGGCCGGATTGTCCTACCGCGAAACGAAGTCACGGAGACGGAGGGGATCTGGGGTGTCTCCAACGGCACCGGTGCCTACGGGCAGATCGCGGCAGTCATATCGAAGGACGCCGAGACGATTGAGCGCTCGTTCCGAACGTTCACCGGTCGCTTCATCGCGGGCGAGTCCGTCACCTTTGATGCCTATGCCGTCGGCGCCGATCCGATGGAGGCATTTGCGATCGACTTCAGCGAGGTGCGGGTCCCCGGAGACCTAGGTGTCAATCCCGCGTGGTTTGTCCCAGGTGAGAGCCCGACCTGGGTCATCCTCATCCACGGCGAGGGCTTCGACGAGAGAGCGCAGGCGCTGCGCATCCTGCCCGTTCTCGAAGAAGCGGGCTATCCGGTGTTGGTTGTGACGTATCGCAACGATTCCGCAGCTCCTGATGATGGGGGCTACTACCGGTGGGGTTTGGCGGAGTGGCGGGATATTGAAGCTGCGCTCACCTATGCCAAAGGCGGCCTCGCCGCCACGCCTGCCGAGAGCTTCGTTCTATACGGTTTTGGGATGGGGGGGACGATCGCGATGACACACGTTCACGAGTCCGACTCCACGAGTGACGTACTCGGTGTGGTCCTTGATTCACCAGTCCTGGACCTTGGTGCCGTAGTCGACGACATCGCCACGGAACGCGGAATCCCCGCCCTGGTGAGCAGCGCCGCCAAGGCTGTTGCCCGCGTCCGGTTTGGCCTGGAATGGGCGAAGCTGGATCAGACCAGCCGGATCGATCAGTTCGACGTGCCGATGCTCCTTCTCCAGGGAACCGAAGACGATGTGGCCCCCGTGGAGACGGCCGATGAGTTCGCCGCATCGTTGCCCGATTTGGTCCGCTACGAGCGCTTCGAAGGTGCGCTGCGCACCGAGCTTTGGAACATCGATCCTGAGCGATACAACGCGGCCGTGGCAGAGTTCCTCGAAGAAGTAACCGCCACCGACTTCTAGTCGGGGTTGATGACGGTGCGAACCGTGTCACCGAACTTTTCCAGTCCATCTAGTGCTGCGTTGACTGCACCAGCGTCCAACGGAACCGAACGCTCGACGATGCCGCCGAGCGCCAACCGCCCGGAAGCGGCAAGTTCCAGTAGCTCGACGATCTCGCTGGTGAGATGGTCGGAAGCGCCAATCAGCTCCGATTCGCCGTTGACCAGATCGGTGTACGGCCCGATCGGGATGGTGTCGGGGGTGAGGCCCACAGCGACGGCGCGCCCCATCGGAGCTAACGAGCGGAGGCACTGTTCCATGACGGCGGCAGACCCAACGAGATCCAAGGCGACATCAACACCTCCGCCCGTCAAGAGTGGTGGCAGCGGGTCACCCGTTGCATCGATCGGGATAGCCCCGAACGCACCTGCGGCTTCCAGCTTGCGACGGCTGATGTCAATGGCGTAGACGGTGGCGGCCCCTTCGATGAATGCCAACTGGATGGCGGACATGCCAAGGCCCCCTGCGCCGAACACTGCCACCGTTTCGCCCTCGGCCAGCCGCCCTTTGCGGAGGGCGTGGAGCGAGGTCGCAGATGAGCACATCATCACAGCCGCGTGGTCCAGCGGCACCGCGGCCGGCACCGAGATCACATTTCGGGCTGGAACCATGATGTAGTCGGCATACCCCCCGGGACGACCATTGCCGATCATCTTTCCCTTGGCGCAGAACTGCTCAAACCCACGCTGACAGAAACGGCACTTGCCACACCCCACCTGGTAGTGGACGCACACCCGATCACCGATTCCGAAGGCTGTGACTGCGCCACCGATGGCGCTCACGATCCCGGCGACTTCGTGACCGATGGTCAACGGCAGCGGCCCGACCCTAGGGAAACCGGCTCGGTAGTGGACATCAGATCGGCAGATCCCAGCTGCAGCTACCTTGATGACGACGTCATCGGCGGACGGCGTGGGCTCATCGATGTCACGCAGTTCGAGCGGTGCGCCGGGTGCGATCAGTTGCAGTGCTCGCATGGGTCTCCTCGTTAGTCGCCGCTGAGGCTACTGCGGTCTGCGAAACTGGCGTCCTCATGCTTTATCTCGATCATGCCGCAACGACAATGGTTCGCCCCGAGACCCGCACCGCGATGGCTCCGCTGCTCGACGGTGTGTTTGGCAATCCCTCTGGCATCCACGGGATATCTCGTGACGCGAAGAATGCGTTGGAGACAGCTCGCGAAGAAGCCGCTGCACTTCTCGGTGCGGCCCACCCGCTCGAGATTGTCTTCACCGGCGGTGGGACAGAAGCCGACAACCTTGCAGTCGTTGGGGCAGCCCTTGCGGACGGCAACCGGGGTTCTGTGGTGACGACGGCGGTTGAGCACGAGGCAGTGCTGGAGTCGGTGTCTTTTCTCGAGAGGCTTGGCTGTCGTGTCGATCGCGTCGGTGTGGACACGACCGGCAGACTCGATATCGATGAGCTGGTGTCTCGGGTCGAAGAGGATACGGCCGTGGTTTCGGTGATGACTGCCAACAATGAGACGGGCGTGCTGTACCCGGTCCGCGAGATCGCTGAAGCGGTCCGGGATGCCGCGCCTGACGCGTTGATCCATACCGACGCTGTGCAGGCTTTTGTGTCTGAGGAGATCACGGTCGCAGCTACGGGAGCCGACATGATCTCGCTGGCCGGGCACAAGTTTGGTGGGCCCAAAGGAGTAGGGCTGCTCTATGTGCCTCGCGAGGTTCGGCTCGAACCGGTTGTCCACGGTGGCGGCCAGGAGCTGGGCCGCCGTTCGGGAACCCACAACGTCGCCGCGATTGTCGGAATGGTCGCCGCGATGAACGCGACCGTCACCGACCGAGCCGGGCTTCGATCTCGGGTTGCGACCATCCGAGACGAGTTTGAGGCGACGTTGCTGGCTGCGCTACCTGATCTCGAGATCAACGGCCGGGACAACGCACGTTTGGTGCAACACAGCCACGTCCGCATTCCGCGGGTTGCTGCCGAGACACTGCTGATCAGGCTCGACCAGGGAGGCATCGCGGCCGCGGCCGGTTCCGCCTGCAACAGCGGAGCTATTGACGTATCACACGTCTTGGCCGCGATGGGCATGGGGGAGACCGAAGCGGCGGAGTGTGTGAGATTCAGCTTCGGGTGGTCGTCCGATCCTGGCGACGGCGTCAGGGCGGCAAGACGGGTCGCCGCCGTCGTTGGGGAACTGCGATGAAGGCGCTTGTGGCGATGTCGGGTGGCGTGGACAGTTCGGTTGCCGCCGCCCTCATGCTCGATCAGGGCTACGAGGTCATCGGAGTGACCCTGAAGCAGTGGGAAGGCGCGGACGGCCAGATGCCCCTCGCCGGCTGTTGCACGGTGTCTGATTCCGAGGACGCCAGACGAGTGGCGTCCCAACTCGACGTTCCCTACTACGTACTGGACTACGTGGAAGAGTTCACGGAGAAGGTCGTCGACCACTTCGGCGAGATGTATGCAGCCGGCAAGACTCCAAACCCCTGCATCGAGTGCAATCGTCGCGTTCGATTCAGCGTTCTGCTTGAACGTACCGCAGCGTTGGGTTGCGATGTCCTCGTAACGGGACACCACGCCCGTATTCGTCACGACGATTCCGGCTATCACTTGGTTCGTGCGGTCGATGGGACCAAGGATCAGTCGTATGTGCTGCACATGCTTGGTCAAAGTGATCTGGCCCGGGTTCGATTGCCGATCGGCGAGATGACCAAGACCAAGGTCAGGGAGTATGCGGCCAACATGGGGCTGCGAACGGCGGCCAAGCCGGATAGCCAGGATCTGTGTTTCGTCGGAGAGGGTTCGTACCGGGATTTCATTCGATCGCGGTTCCCTGAAGCCGCTCGACCAGGCCCGCTGGTGCTCAGTGACGGGACGGTGCTGGCCGAACACGATGGCATGGTGGATTTCACGATCGGGCAACGGCGCGGGCTGGGTGTGTCGCTCGGGGACCGTCGCTACGTGGTTGACATCGAACCGACCACCTCAACCGTGACGCTGGGCACGAGGGACGAGTTGCTCGCGGCCGGATGTGTTGTGGAGGAAGTGTCTTTCGTATCGGGAACGACGCCGGTGAACCCAGCCGTTCAGGTGAAGATCAGGTATCGATCGGAGCCAGTCCCGGCGCAGCTCGTCCCGGATCCAGCTGGGTCGTGGACGGTGCGATTCGAGACACCGCAGCACGCGGTTGCGCCTGGCCAGGCTGCGGTGTTCTACGACGACGACGAGGTGCTCGGTGGCGGCACGATTAGCGAGGCCTTGCGTTGACGCTGCTTCGTACGGGCGTCGGCAGCCTTCCGCATGAGAACGTCGACGATGCGGTCTCATTTGTCCTGCGGACGAGCGACGTCCCCTATCTGCCGCAACTGCCAAACAGGCACCCGCAGGAGTCGATGCTGGTGCAGTGGGGCAGTGGCATCGCTGGAGCCGGATCCGACGGCCCCAGTCTGACTGTTGGGCAACTTGGTGGCGATCCGACACAGGCCTTCCAAGGTGCGGCTGCGATGCTTCGCGACTTCAGCGGATCGACTCTGAAAACGCAGGCCACTGGTCCGGTGACTCTCGCCGCCGCGCTCCGCGCTGGTGGAGTGCAGGTACCCAACCTGATCCAGACGGTCACAGATGAGCTGCTAGTTCGGATAAGCCGCCATCTCGAGTGGATCCGTGGCGAGGTCGATGTGGAGAGGCTGGTGGTGATGATTGATGAACCAGCCCTTGCCGCGTTGGGAGCCGATGGGACGGATTTACCCGGCGTGGCTCGCCAGGCATTGGGGAAGGTGGTCGACTCTATGGACGCCGAGGTCGGGCTGCACTGTTGCGGAGACACCGACTGGGGTGGTCTTGCGGAAATCGGGTTCGACTGGCTTTCCTGGGATCTGAGCGCCCTTGGTGCGGGCTTCTCTCACGGCGTCGACCGCATCGCCCGGGCGGTTGGGGCGGGGACCAGGGTCATGTGGGGCATGGTTCCCACGACCGTCGGCCCGTTGCCCGACCCGTATGTCTTGCTTGCAAGGTACGGTACGGCTGTTGCGAATCTGGTCGTTGCAGGCGCTCCGTTTGAGGGTTTGAAGAGCGCAGCGTGGTTCACACCTGCCTGTGGCCTGGCGGGTCTCACTGTGAGCGACGCCGCAGCTGTGACTGAACTACTCGATGAAGTCGTCGGAGAGGTGGAGAGTGGCTGGTGATCTGAAGTCGAGAGTCGAGGAACTGCGAACTGCGTTGCACCGCGCCAATCATCGCTACTACGTGCTCGACGATCCCGAGATAGCCGATGCCGAGTACGACGCCATGATGCGGGAGCTCGTTGCGATCGAGCAGGAACATCCTGATCTTGTGGTTTCCGATTCGCCCACCCAGCGAATCGGACACCCGGTCAGTACCGCGTTTGCCCCCGTTACTCATCTGGAGCGGATGTTTTCGCTCGACAATGTGGAGTCGGAGGAAGAACTCGAAGCCTGGCATGCCCGCCTGGCTCGCGTGCTGGGGAGGGAGCCGTCCGGGTATGTATGTGAGTTGAAGATCGACGGTTTGGCAGTCTCGATCACCTACGAGGATGGGCGGCTGGTGCGAGCGGCAACTCGTGGGGATGGCACGGTTGGTGAAGACATCACCGCCAATGTCCGGACCATCGAATCGGTCCCGCTGCGGCTCCAGGGTGCGCCGCCCCGGCTGATCGAGGTACGCGGAGAGATCTACATGCCGGTTAGCGCCTTTGCGGAGCTGAACGCCCGGCAGGCAGAAGCGGGCCAGCGGCCATACGTGAATCCGCGCAACACGGCGGCGGGGTCGGTGCGACAAAAGGACCCGGCAAAGACCGCGGAGCGATCCCTATCGATCTGGCTCTATCAGATGGGCCAGGTGACGGGAGGGCCAACATTCACCAGTCATTGGGATTCCTTGCAATGGCTTGCTGAACTCGGATTGCGGGTCAACCCGGCCAGCGAGCGGCTCGATGATCTAGATGGCGTCGAGGCGTTCGTCGCTGCGGCACAAAGGGATCGGCATGTCAACGACTACGAGATCGACGGCGTAGTCGTCAAAGTGGATGATCTAGGCGAGCAGGCCACCCTTAGCTACACCGCCAAGAGCCCACGGTGGGCAGTTGCCTACAAGCTGCCGCCAGAGGAGAAGACGACCACTCTGGAAGAGATCAGGATCAACGTCGGTAGGACTGGTGCGGTGACGCCGTACGCCGTGCTTGATCCTGTGTTCGTCGGCGGCGTCACCGTGACGAATGCGACGCTGCACAATGAGGGGGAGTTGCACCGCAAGGATCTTCGCCCCGGTGACACTGTCATCGTGAGGCGGGCGGGCGACGTTATCCCGGAGGTAGTCGGGCCGGTGCTGTCGAAGAGGCCGGTCGACCTGCAAGAGTGGAAAATGCCAAAGGACTGCCCGTTCTGTGGCAATCCCATCGTGCTACCCGAGGGCCAAGCCAAGGCTCGCTGCACTGGCGGGTTCGCCTGCCCGAGTCGTCTTCGGGAGTACTTGTTCCACTTCGCCTCTCGTGGTGCGATGGATATCGAGGGTCTCGGTTACAAGACTGTTGACATGCTCCTTACCGAGGGGGTCATCTCCGATCCAGCGGATATCTTCACGATGGATCGCGAGGTGCTACTTGGGTTCGAGGGGTGGGGTGAGATCTCGGTTACCAACTTGCTCGAAGCGATTGGTGGCGCCAAGGATCGGCCGCTGGGTCGATTGCTTACAGCTCTCGGGATTGATCACGTCGGCGGGACAGTTGCCCGGACACTTGCGGCAAGGTTCCTTTCGATGTCTGCGCTGATGGCAGCCACCGTCGAAGACATCGAGGCGATAGACGGAATCGGGCCTGAGATCGCAGGCTCGATCGTTGCCTGGTCGCACGATGCTGACAACGTCGAACTGATACGACGGCTTGGCGAGGCCGGCGTCCGGTTGGCCGACCCGGAACCGGAGGAGCGCGGGGAAGAGGGCACGGTTCTTGCCGGGATGTCTTTTGTGATCACGGGAACGCTCGATGGCTACAGCCGGAATGACGCCAAGGCCGCGATAGAGGAGCGGGGGGGAAAGGTCACTGGCTCCGTATCGGGCAAGACCGCCGCCCTGATCGCCGGAGCATCGCCCGGTTCCAAGCTGACCAAGGCCGAGTCTCTGGGCGTCCCTGTTCTCGATGAAGCGGGTTTTGCCCGACTGCTAGCCGAGGGACCATCGTCGCTCGAGCGGTAGAAACTCGAGAAATAACCAATCCACTTTCGAGTTGGCTCCGGATTTAGTACTAAACGCCCAGCAGGGCGAAATCTCTAGGAGAACAACATGAAGATTCGACTAATGGCCTTGTTGGCAGTACTCGTACTCGTAGTAGCTGCTTGCAGCTCGGACGATGACGCCGACGAGACCACAACCACCACCGCGGCAGCGACAACCACGACTGAGGCGATGGAAGAAGAGATGATGGACGAAACCGTTGTCGACATTGCCATCAACAATGGCTTCAACACCCTCGTCGCCGCAGTCCAGGCTGCCGGTCTGGTGGACACCTTGTCTGGTGAAGGCCCGTTCACCGTTTTCGCACCCACTGACGAAGCCTTCGCAGCTTTGCCCGAAGGGACACTCGACGCACTGCTCGCCGACCCGGAAGCTCTCGCCGAGATCCTCACCTACCACGTCGTTAGCGGCAAGGTGCTCGCTGCGGATGTCGTCGGACTGACCTCGGCAACGTCCGTCCAGGGTTCCGACATTGCTATCGAGGTCGTTGATGGTGGAGTCGTCCTGAACGGCAGCGCCAACGTCGTCACCACCGATGTGGAGGCCAGCAACGGTGTTGTCCACATCATCGACGCTGTGATCCTTCCCCCGACCGAGTAGTTGACGACCAGGTAACCAATCATCAAATAACTGCGACAAGTCCCTCCCTGTCGCATCGAAGCAAGACCCCCGGGATTCACCCCCCGGGGGTCTTGTGCGTGTACGCAGCTCGGCTGCCATTCTCGGGCGGTAGTCCTACTGGACCCGGAACGACCAGATCCATTCGCCGGGGTCGGGGAGGCCGTTGATGCGGTCCCAGCGCACCCAAACCGTGTGCAGCCCGACGGTCCAGTCCGGCAGGACCGTGGTAGGTCCGGGCCGCCAGCTGAATTGGCCGGTTTGCGATGTCGCGCTGATCTCGCTTTCCGGCACGGTCACTCCATCGACTACGAGAACAATCTCGTAGCCGACAGGCAGGTCGATCTCTATGTCGATCTGCCGCAGCACGTTCGCCCCGTCAAGCGGCGAATACGACTCCAGGACTTCAGGAACCTCGGATGGCGTTCCCGATGGAGCAAAGACGATGGCGCCGATGGCAACGGCGGCGAGGGCAAGACCCAATAGCGTGTAGGTAATTCTGTAGCGATTCACAGGGGGGATCATAAGGTGCATGGCCGAATTTCGGGTACCGTGGCCGGATGCGACTAAACCCCATCCTCGAACAGCTTGGTAGCTACCCCATCGCCGTCGTTCACGAGCGGGCTCGGGCGATGCGTGAAGCCGGATCGACTGTCATAGATTTCTCGATTGGTGATCCGCGTGAGCCAACCCCGCCGTTCATCCCTGAAGCGCTCCGGGCAGCCGTGCCGGCAGTGTCGCAGTACCCCACCACCGCCGGACTTGGGGAGCTGCGCTCTGCGATCTCGGACTACCTAGAGCGGCGCTTTGGTGTTGCGATTGATCCCGATACCCAGGTCATTCCGACTTCGGGTTCCAAGGAGGCGGTATTCAACACGCCGCTTGCCTTCATCGACCGCGCTGCAGGTGATGTGGTTGTTTACGGAAGCCCCGGCTACCCCGTGTACGAGCGTGGTGCGTTGTTCTCCGGGGCTGAGATTCACCCCGTCACCTTGGGTGGTGATTTCGTGCTGCGATCTAAGGACATCCCAGAGGAGGTCTGGCGTCGAGCTCGATTGCTTTGGACCTGCACCCCCCATAACCCAACAGGTGCTGTAACCGAGCGCGGCGATCTCGAGGACCTGCTCGCTTCTGCCCGCCAGCATGACACGTTGTTCCTTTCCGATGAGTGTTACGCCGACATCTACGAGCCGGCCAGCTACCCCGACGGGCCACCGTCAACGCTGCAAATCGCAGGGGAAGGTGCGCACGGCGTTCTTGCCTTCCTGTCTCTGTCCAAGCGGTCTGGGATGACGGGGTATCGGTCCGGGGCGATCGTTGGTGATGCAATCGCCATCGCTGCCCTCAAGAAGCTGCGCACGGCAACGGGTACTGCGTCGCCGGAGTTCGTGCAGGCCGCAGCCGCAGTCGCTTGGTCGGACGACGACCATGCCACCGAACGGCGCCAGATCTTTGCCGCCAAGCGGGCAGAACTGCGCAAGGCCTTCGACAAACTCGGCTTCGAGGTGGTGGCGTCGCAGGCCGGGCTATACCTATGGGTTCGCGTTGAGGATGATTTGGCGGCAACGGAGCGGCTGTTGGAGTCGGGCGTTGTCGTGTCACCGGGGAGGTTCTTCGGACCAGGAGGCGAAGGGTATTTGCGTCTGGCGCTCGTGCCTACGCTGCAGGAGTGTGAACAAGCCGTGGAGGTACTGGTCTCGTGTCTGAGCTAACGAACGATCGCGAACTCATCAGGGCGGCCTTTGCCGATCTGAGCCTGCTCGATGATGCTGTGGGTGCTATCGAACGAACCATCTCCTCACTGGACCAGGGCCAGATCCGGGTCGCGGCGAAGGTGGACGGAGAGTGGCGGGTGAACGTCTGGGTCAAAGAGGCGATCATGCTCTATTTCCGGATCGCCAAGCTCGAGACGACTCATACCGGACCCTTTGAGTATCACGACAAGATACCCACCAAGAAGAACCTGGCTGAGGCCGGTATCCGGGTGGTCCCTCCCGGAACGGTTCGCTACGGCGCGTTCTGTGAGCCGGGAGTGGTTGTCATGCCCGGGTACGTGAACATCGGAGCCTACGTAGGGTCTGGAACGATGGTCGATACATGGGCGACCGTAGGGTCTTGCGCCCAGATTGGCACCGGGGTTCACCTCAGCGGCGGTGTCGGGATCGGAGGGGTACTCGAGCCCGCCGGAGCCCGCCCCGTGATTATCGAAGACGGTGCCTTTATAGGAAGCAGGTCAATCGTTGTGGAAGGCACGCTGGTTGAACAAGGCGCTGTACTTGGAGCCAACACGACTATTACATCGTCGACTCCCATCATCGACATCACCGGCGCCGAGCCAGTTGAATATCGCGGTCGAGTACCTGCTCGTTCGATTGTGGTGCCCGGCACGCGGCCCAAGGAGTTCCCCTCGGGCTCGTACGACCTGCAATGCGCGTTGATAATCGGCCAACGTTCGGCTTCGACCGATGAGAAGACTTCACTCAATGACGCGCTGCGAATCTTCGAGGTACCCGTATGACCGCCCTGCACGACACCCTCGAAGAACTCGTCTCCATTCATTCGGTCACCGGTAACGAGGGTCGGTTGTGTACCGCGGTGGCGGAGCGGCTACTCAGGGTCTGGACAATGCAATGCGTAGATCGCATCGGCAACGCGCTCATTGTCGGACAGCAAACGGGCCGGCCGTTGATCTCGATCTTCGGCCACTTCGACACCGTCCCTGTGGAAGACAACGGCGAGCCAATCATCAAAGGCGATCGCATGTTCGGCCGAGGGACGGTCGACATGAAGGGAGGACTCGCCATCATGATCCATCTGCTGGAAGATGATGCAGTGAGAAGCGGCCCATATGACGTTGTTGGGGTCTTCTATGACAAGGAAGAAGGCCCGATGGCAGACAACGGACTCGAGGACGTCCTCAACAAGGCGCCCTGGCTTGGCCAGAGCGAGTTCGCAATCGTGATGGAGCCGACGGACCTGGGTGTTGAATTGGGCTGCAACGGTGCGATGAACGCCGATGTGTTCTTCGATGGCAAGGCGGCGCACAGTGCCCGCCCGTGGCTTGGCGAGAATGCGGTGACCAAGGCCGGTAGCTGGTTGGCATCGATGCACGACCGCGAGCCGGAACTGTTCGACGTCGATGGTCTCGAATTCCGTGAGGTCTTTTCGGTCACGATGGCTGAAGGCGGGATTGCCAACAACGTGCTGCCCTCGAGCCTCCGTATCAACCTGAACTATCGATTCCCGCCGGTCTACACACTGGACGAAGCCGAAGCCCGGTTGTACTCGGTTGCCGCAGGCGCAGATCGAATCGTTGTCAAGGATCGAGCCCCTTCGGGCAAGGTGGTCGTTGCCGACAATCCCCATCTAGCCCGGTTGCTCGAGATCTCCGGTGCGCAGAGGTCGTCAAAGCAGGGATGGACGGATGTGGCGCGGCTGACGCAGCGAGATATCCCCGCCATCAATTACGGTCCGGGCGATCCAGGACTAGCCCACCAGCAGGCCGAGTCGGTTCCGCTGGTTCATCTCGATCGTGGGTATGAGGTACTGCGAGAGTTCTTGATCGACGGTCCGGAGGATTCGTCCGTCGCCCTCGCTGAACTGCTCGAGAGCTGAACCCCCGTTACGGGTGCGTTGCCTGCGATGTCCAGCGCAACGTGCCGGTGTCGGTTGTGGTGACACCATCGTCGGTGTCGATGACTACCGCCATTGCCCGGCTGGCGCCATCGGGGATATTGACGGTAGAGATCTGATCGGTGACCGTCCCGCCGGCCACTCGCATCATGACCTGCCAATCGCCGCTGACTCCCGGGGTTCCGGTCGGTGTGCCCACGGTCGCCATGTAGAGCGAGATATCCACGTCGGTCCAGAACTCACCATCCACAAAAGCCGGATCGATCGCACGACCGTCGGCCGGGTCGTTCTCAGAGACGAAGGTGACTGCAATCGCGTCCGGGCAGTCGTTGTTGAAGCGAACGGCGTCTGTGTAGATCAGCCGGTCACCGGCGAAACCCTGCATCGACATGGTTTCCTGGATGAGATCCACGGTCCCGGTTGGGTCGGTGATCGTGGCGCCACCGTTGAACGTGAGGAATCCGGAGCCGCTGGAAGCGTCGGCCCCGGCGGTCTTCGTGAAGCATGCGGCGTTCACCGATACATCCGCTCTCATGAAATTCTGGGTGATCACCGCGGCAGACGCCGGTACGGCGATCATCATCATCGCAATGAGAATCCCCGCCCAACGACGGGTCATGGTCCATGAGCTGATCATCGGATTTCCTCCGTAATGTCAACGCGCCCATTTAGAGCGTCGTGCGCGTTATCGGTTCCTGCTTTCGACTGCTTGAGTGCTGTGATGAGCAGCACCAAGCCGAGAATGAGCTCGAACCCAGCGAGCCAAGCCCAATCCCACCTGAGAACATCCGGCCATACCCAATGCCGGAGGGCCTCGAGGAAGAATGTTTCGGCGGCGATGGCCAGACCAACGCCTCTGCCCCAAATCGACTGCCTGTCCCAACCCGCCTGGAGCACCGGCGGCATCAGCAACACGAGGCCGGCCGTGATCATCGCGATCGTGGAGAACGTGACGATCGTCGTGAACGTGTTGGGGTCGGCGATGATGCCGAAGTAGGGCAGGAAGCCGAGGAAGAACTGGATCGTGATGGTGGCGCCTACGAGGTTGCCGATAAGCAGCACGGCGGCAATCTTCACGAGGAGCACGGTCAGTGCTGAGGAGAACGCCACCAGCACGAGGCGTTCGTAGGTTCCCTCCGCCCGGTCGCCACCGAGTGTCGGGGTCAGCTCGACCTCGTCGAGTGGAATGGGAGGGAATTCTTCGGGGAACGTGCCACGATCGGTCATGGCGCAGTCACCTCGACTGCAAAATCCGTCTCGAAGAAGACAGATCCTGCTCCTGAGTAGTCGAGTTGCCAGGCGAATAGCACCTCGGTGACGCCCGAGGCAAGGGCGGAATGGTCGAGCACAATCGAGTGGGGGCGACCGACCTGGAACAGCTCTGCTGGGTCGGTTGCGGTCGAGGTCGACTGTTGCACGCTATCGACCCCTAGTCGTTCGTTGACGAATCGCACCGTTTCCTCGCCGAGGTTGGCCAGGTTGACCGCGCCACGGTACACCGCGGTCGCTTCGCTTCCTGCAATATCGGGATCGGCTGTCTTGACGCGCAGCAGATATGACGTAGTCACCGTCGGATCGAGCGTGGTCACGAGAGCGATGGGAGGGGGTGCTCCCAGCGATCGATCGAGCAGCTCCAGGTTATGGTCGAGCGAGATGCCGTCGAGCCGGGGGGTTACGGCAGCTCGATCTGTCGATTCGAGCTCAGCGCGGATACGCAGGAAGCGCTGGCCGTCGTGATCGAAGTCGGCGACGGCCGGCAGGGACCCGATTGAGAAGTGTGTGGCGGACGTGCCATCCGGGCCGACAAAATCGGTCGGGATGCCCGACGCGATGGTCGCAATCTGCAATCGAATGTCCGTACCTGCGGGAGTGGATCCGGTGGGCCGGACGAGTCCAAACACCCCTGAGCCCGCCCCGGTGGTGAAGGTTGCGCTTTCCCACGTACCGCTGGCTTCGAAGATTCCTTCGTCCGGCCCCGATGTGACAACCGGTTCGGGCCAGGTCAGCTGGCGACCCTGCTTCATGCCGAGTAGCCCGATCTGGTCATCGGTCGTAAGGTCCTCGTAGTACGCCCAGAATGGTGATCCAGACGTGGAAGCCACCACCGTCCCGCTGGTAGTTGTCAGAAGATCTGCAGTGTCGGATGCCCACGCGACGTCGGGCCCGCCGCTGCACGTGACGGGACGATCAGCCCCTCCCGGGGCAGTTACGGTTAGCGAAACGGGCGTCGATTCCTCCGTCGGGCACGCGAACGCCACATACTGCGAATCGGTCGCGAGTAAGTATCGGGAGTTGAGCTCGGATCTGGGGAGGACTGTGACCGACTCCGTGCCGTCGCCGTCGTCGTGGCTGATGACACCTACCGGTTGATCGGCGCTCAATAGAAGTCCATCCGAGGCTGTGCCGCCGGCCACCGTGCCGCCGCCAATCGTGATTGCGACTCCGCGGTCGGCAGGAGCAGCGGCCAGTGACCCGTCAGACCCGGCGACGGCCACCGCAGTTGTGTCGGTTCCGTAGCCAACGAGCACCGAGCTGGAACGCACCGGATAAAAGGCGCCCGCTTGCGCCGGGTAGAGAGCGATCGCGTCACCACCCGTATCGGACAAATGCGTGACCAGTACCGGTACGTCCGACTCGATTATGGCGGTATTGCCCGGCCTGATGTCGCCGACCGTGTGGGAGTAGGGGAGTCCGGAAGCGACATTGAACGTGGCGACGAGAGTGGTCCCGTCGTAGAGATCAACGCTTGCATCTCCAAACGGGGCTACGAACGAGAAATGCTGGAGATCGCGGCTAATCGGTGCGAGGAATGACGTGCCCGCATACGAGATCGGCACGAGGCTGTCGCCACCGTCCACCACCACTGTTGCCGAGATCGGCCCCAGGACGCTGAAGACCGATCCAGGCGTCGTGCCTACTGCATCGAACGTGCCTAGGTCACCCGCCGCCAGCGGTATCGATGTTCCATCGTCTCGGGAGATTACATTCGAGTCGGTGTAGCTGACCACATTGACTGGTGTGCCCGGGGCGGTATGAATGCTGCTCACTGCGTAGTAGATGTCCTTGGCTGTGGTGTAGCTGAACACCGCGGCCTCAGTGTGGTTGGATGGGCGGGTGGCGGCCCCCGATTCGTGTGCGTAGTAGATACAGAGGTCGGTCGTGTCTCCTGCGGTGATGGTGTCCATCTGAACCCAGAGCGTGTCCGGCTCGGTGTCGTCAACCCAGAGGGGCAGCGGCGTTGTGCCGTCGGCACCTAACGCCCGGAGGTCACCTAGATCCGCCTGCACGAAGCCGTCTGTGACGAGCGATTCGATCGGGAAGCTCAGTCGGAGTTGGTACTCGGTGACGGTGGTCGTGCTGGTGGCGGTGTGGTCGAGATCGAAGCAGCGCCGGTTGGTCCAAGCCGTGTCCCACCAGGTAACGGCCGGATCGGGAGCGACGACACCGGTGGGTCCAATGCGGTCGAGCACTACCGCGTCCGGAACATCCGTCGCGTTGGTAGAGACGTACGATCCTCCGTCAAAGTCGGCTGTGTTCGTCCAGGCAACGGTGCTGGCACTGTTGTAGTCGTAGAACTCGGCGACAGCGGTAGTGACTGTGATCGCGGCCTGCGAGTAGGTATGGGTGACGAGGGCGGCACCGCCGAGAGTTGGCTGGATAGTGAACAGCACAAAACCGAGCCCGAGCACTACCGCTCGGCGCACCACACCGGCCTTCCTCCACCCAATCTGAACCTTCATCCAACGCGCTTTTTCAGTCCCGAAGCCCAATCCGGGATGGTGACCAGACGTTAGTCCGATATCGTTCCGTCGGCATAAGGCGTCCAGCCGGCGTGGCCGGGTTAATCTCGGGCGTATGCCCGTAGAAATTGATATCGCAAAAGTAGCCAAACTCGCCCGTCTCGCCCTCTCCGAACAAGAGCTCGCAGAGTACGGGGCGCAGCTGGTCGACATCCTCGAACACGCCGAACGAGTGGGGGCCTTGCCCACAGACGGTGTGGCTCCGACAGCACACCCGCTGCCTATGACCAATGCCTTCCGTGCGGATGAGGTTCGCCCCTCGCTCGACCGAGAAGAAGTGTTGGAGCAAGCGCCGTTGCGCGAAGGAGAGTTCTTCCGAGTTCCCCGCATCCTGGGGGACTCATGAGGGATCTCGCAGATCTGACCATCGAAGCGGCAGGCCGCGGACTTCGGGCCGGCGATTTCAGCGCCGTGGAACTGGCTGACGCCACGATGACGAGGGCGGCAGTGACGGAGTCACATCTCCATGCCTACTTGACGCTGGACCAGGATCGGGCCCGCGTCGCAGCGCAGGCGGCCGATGCAGCTTTCGCCGCGGGACAGGATGCCGGTCCACTCCAGGGCATACCGCTTGCATTAAAGGACAACATGTCGACCCGGGGAATGGAGACAACGGCCGGATCGAAAATCCTGTCCGGGTATGTCCCCCCGTACAACGCCACGGTCGTGGACCGACTCGAAGCTGGCGGTGCAGTCATCCTCGGCAAGACCAACCTCGACGAGTTTGCGATGGGGTCATCAACTGAGAATTCGGCTTACGGGCCGACCCGCAATCCATGGAACACGGACCGGGTGCCGGGTGGGTCCTCGGGCGGCTCGGCTGCCGCTGTCTCTGTTGGATCGGCGCTCGGAGCGCTCGGAAGCGACACCGGCGGTTCGATTCGTCAGCCAGCGGCTTTGTGCGGTCTGGTTGGGGTCAAGCCCACCTACGGCGTGGTGAGCCGGTACGGGCTCATTGCGTTTGCCTCGTCGCTCGATCAGATTGGACCGTTCGCTCGCACTGTGCAGGATGCAGCCACATTGCTGGAGGCGATTGCCGGGTTCGACATCAGGGATGCAACGAGCTACCGCGGCGGAACCCCGGAGATAGGAACGAAGCTCGCCAGCGGTGTGTCCGGCATGCGGATCGGCATCGTCAAGGAGCTTTCCGGCGAAGGCATCGACGATCAAGTCCAGTCGGCATGCAGACGGATGTACGACGCTCTGTCCAACGCCGGTGCCGAACTCGTAGAGATCTCGCTTCCCGCAACGGAATACGCGCTCTCTGCGTACTACCTGGTGGCGCCGGCCGAGGCTTCTGCAAACCTGGCCCGGTTCGACGGCGTCCGCTACGGATTGCGAGTCGACGGTGAAACGACAGAAGAGATGATGGCGGCGACTCGTGCCGAGGGGTTTGGGCCCGAGGTCGCCAGACGCATTCTGCTGGGTACCTACGCACTCTCCGCCGGTTACTACGACGCCTTCTACGGCCAGGCCCAGAAAGTAAGGACGCTGCTTCGCAACGAGTTCGCGACGGCCTATGAGGCCGTTGATGTCTTGGTGTCACCAACGAGTCCGACGACAGCTTTCAAGATCGGCGAGAAGACAACTGACCCCCTTTCCATGTACTTCGCCGACGTTTGCACGATCGCCAGCAATCTCGCCGGTGACCCGTCGAGTTCGGTGCCGATCGGCGTCGACGACGGTGGCCTACCGATCGGGTTTCAGATCATGGCGCCTGCGCTTCACGAGGCCGAGTTGTTCCGGGTCGCCGCCGAGGTCGAGCGTCTAGCCGGCTTCGAGGCGAGACCCGCCCTAGCGACGTCGGAGGTGCTACCAGCATGACGAACTGGCAAGCCGTGATCGGCATCGAGACGCATGTCGAGCTACAAACCAAGTCGAAGATGTTCTGCGGATGCGCCGTCAATTTCGGTGCCGAGCCCAATACAACAGTGTGTCCGGTCTGCCTGGCGCTGCCCGGAGCGCTCCCCGTGCCGAACGAACAGGCAATCGAAGGCATTCTGAGAATCGGAGCCGCCTTTGGTTGCGAGCTGGTGAGCGATTCGCTGTTTCACCGCAAGAACTACTTCTACCCGGACCTTCCGAAGAACTATCAGATTTCCCAGTACGACATACCCCTGTGCATCGATGGCCACCTCGATGTGGATGTTGATGGTGCAGAGGTCACCATTGGGATAACGCGCGTGCATATGGAAGAGGACACCGGCAAGAGCGTTCACGGCAGTGAGACGGGGCGCATTCACGATGCCGATCACTCCCTGTTGGACTTCAATCGCGCCGGAGTGCCGCTGGTTGAGATAGTTAGCGAGCCGGACATTCGCTCGCCGGAACAGGCGAGGGCATATGCCTCCGAGCTGCAGAGGGTTGTTCGTAGCCTCGGTGTTTCCGATGTGCGTCTCGAGGAAGGGAGCGTGCGTTTCGACGCCAACATCTCGGTTCGACCGGAGGGTCAGGAGAAGCTCGGTACCAGGGCTGAGGTCAAGAACATGAACTCGTTGCGGTCCCTGCAAAGGGCGGTCGCATTCGAGATCCAACGCCAGATCGGGGTTATCGAAGGCGGCGGAACCATCATCCAGGAGACCAGGCACTGGGACGAGAACACGGGCAAGACCTCGAGCATGCGTTCCAAGGAGGAGTCCGAGGACTACCGGTACTTCCAGGAACCTGATCTGGTCCCGCTCCACGTTGACGACGAGTGGCGGCAACGTGTGTTCGCATCTCTTCCGGAGTTGCCGGCAGCTCGGCGACGTCGACTTGTCGCCGCCGGGACCGACCGGCAGACGGCCGCCACAATGGTGGAGTCCGGCGATTTGGCCGACATGTTTGACGCCGCGGTCGCGGCCGGCGCCGACGCCAAACTCGTGGGGAACTGGCTGACAGGTGAAGTTGTTGCCTATTTGCGTCGTAACGAGACGACCTTGGCGGAGACCGCTCTCATGCCCGATCATCTCTGCGATCTCGCCGATTTGGTCGGCGCCGGCAAGCTGTCCAGCACCGCAGGCAAGGATGTACTCGGTTACGTGCTGGCGGGGGAGGGAGCGCCCGGTGAGGTAGCTGCCGCCCACGATCTGACTCAGATCTCTGACGAGGGGGCACTCGACGTCGAGATCGACAAGATTCTCGAAGCTAGTCCCGAAGTACTGGAGCGCTTGCGCGCCGGCGACATGAAGCCCATCGGTTTTCTCGTTGGTCAGGTGATGAAGGCGACCCGCGGCAAGGCCGACCCCAAAGTGGTCTCGGAGCTAATCCGGAGCAGAGCACAGGAGGGTTGATTCCGGTGAATCGCCGGGAACGAGTCATCTCGATTGCGGAGCGCGTGATTGACGCGGACCCGACTCTGGTGTGGTCATTGGTCGCGGATCCCGAGCGGATTGCAGAGTGGGCAGGCTTTGAGCTGGTTGGTTACATGGGTACCGAGCTGCCGAGCCCGGGCCACAACGTCTTCGTTGTGCCGAAGCGACCGTTGTACCGGGGCCGGCCGCGACGGGTTGAGATCGAGGCATGGGATGCCGGCTCAGGGATCAAGTGCGTCGTTCATACCGAGCCAGAGCCGACGGGGTTCGAGTTGACGATCCATTCTGAAGTTGAATCCGATGCCATTCTTACCAGAGTGCGGCTGGTGCAGAGATTCCACGTTCCGCCGGCGGCACGCGGAATCGCGTTGCGGTGGGTCGAGCATCGTCTCACGGCCAAGCTCGAGCGGATCGAGAAGGCGGCGAGGCAATGAACGGCGTGGTCTTTGACTTTGATGGTGTCATCGCTGACAGTGAGCCGCTGTCATGGAACGCCTGGGCCCATGTCCTGGCTCCCTGTGGGGTGACGATCGACGATGCCGACATTCTCGCCTGCACCGGCACTACGAGCCGCGATACCCACGCTCACTTCAGCAAGCGAGCGACACTGCCGCCATACGCCGAGGTACTTGCCGCAGTCGATGCGCACAGGCGACGTGCCTATGCGACCGACCTCGGAGGCTTCGACGACGCAATTGATGCGGTGAAGGCGTTGGCGATGGTGGGAGTCCCGCTGGCGATTGCCTCCTCCAGCTCGCGGTTCAATCTCGACATGAAGCTGCGGGCGCTGGATCTGGGTCGCTACTTCGAGGTGACAGTCGCCGGCGACGAAGTGGCAAATGGGAAGCCCGCCCCCGACCTGTACCGGTCGGCGGTGGAGCGCCTGAACATCGACGCGGCCACGTCGGTTGCTGTGGAGGACACTGCGGTGGGTGCAGACTCAGCCGCGGCGGCCGGCCTGCGCACCGTAATCGTCAATCGGATGGGTCTTCCCACCGGAATCCATCCCGTGGTGTCCGCGGTTGATGCAGACCTACTGCTGCTGTGGCTCGGACGGAGCTGACGACCCCACGCTGGTCTGGTTGCTGTCCCTTTTCTCGGCGCTGTGGTTAACCTGCCCGCCATGAATACATCGCAGTATCTCCCGCTTGCCCAGGTTGAGATTGATGATCTACCGCCTGAGGTAGTCGACGAGCTCCCGTCCGCCGTAGTCGACCAGATCAAAGATGGCCTGCTCGACAAGATTCCTGACGACGTAGTCTCCGAACTGCCCGCTTCGATCCAGGACAAGATCCCCGAGGGCCTGCTCGAGGCGGCTTCTACCAACTCGGCGTTTACCAAAGTCCTGCTGGTTATCGGTGTGCTTGCAGTGATCGGGTTCGTATTCGGGGTGGTCAAGAGTGCCGTGAAGTGGATGATCTACAGCGCGATTCTCGGGGTAGCGGCCTGGTACTTCTTCTTCCAGGGATAGCTACAGCAGGAAGACAATCCAACCGGCGGCCAGCCCGTACAGTCCGGCAACCACATCGTCCGCGGTGATGCCGACCGCTCCCGGCAGCCGTTCTGCCTGCGGAACGCCAGGTAGCACCTTGTAGATGTCGCCGAGTCGGGCGACAACCAGCGCAACGAACCAGCCGACGCCGGTGAGTCCGATCAAGGCTATGAGCGTTCCCGCGACCTCATCGATGACGACCCAGTTGGGATCGGCGTGATTCTTGGCGAAGGGCGCCGAGGCCCATAGCGACAGACCGACGGCGATCAGAGCAACAGCGAGGTCTATCCACCATGGGGCAGTCCATAGTGCCCACCCGATGAGTGCAGCAACGGCGGATCCGAACGTGCCGGCACCGTTGTCGCCTTTCCATAGTTTGCGGGGGATTAGCCCTGCGCCGAACCCCGTTGCAACAAACCTTCGCATTGCCGGGAGGCTAACCAATCGACCGGACTTCTTGGCGGATGGCAATGATGGTGGTCACTTCTTGGGGAGACTCTCCGCAAATCCGACACCCCGGTCGACCCAGCTGTTGAAGTCCGCCTCGGTCGCCATGCCTTCTGCCGACACTTTGATCCAACCGCGCATCTGTCGTCTGCCCATCTCGACGATGCGGGCACCGGCGCGAGCAACCGCCGCGTCGTGGGCATCCTTGCCAACCCGGACCATGAGCTCGTCACCGCTGACGGTGACCGCCATGTTGCCGCCGATCATGAATGCAAGCCCGCCGAACATCTCTCTTTCGGTGAGCGCTTGGTGGTTGCCTATACGAGCCCGGATGTCGTCGGCGAGTCGTTCGTTGTATGCCATCGCGGCGAGTTTACGCGACCCGGCGGGCATGTCGCGGACCCGGATTGCACTAGAAACGTGCTGGGTCCAGCGCGAAACTGTGTGCAGGCGATGGAGGACATATGCCGGTATTACGCCGCACGTCTCATCTCGTGCGATGAAGGTCCACCTGGCTCTCTTCACCTTTGGATGTCTCAGCCTGGCGACATTGGGCTGGCTCCAGGGGACCGATACACCAACAACCACAGTTGGCCTCGACTGGGCCCATATGCTGATGCTGCTTTGGGCGCCGATACTTGCGGCTCACGCTTTCACGTCTTGGTTTGGAAGCGAGATCGATGATCTGGATGACGACACGGCCAAACGACTAGTCGGGCGGTGGTTCGGCGGGTTCGGTGAGTAGGCCGCTCGTCGCTAGATCTGTCGCTGCGCTCGAACCCGGTACTCTGCGGTCGACATGACACGTCTGATTCTGATTTGCGCTTGTCTGGTTATGACCATCGCCGGATGTGGCGATGACGCCCCGACCGTCTCCGAGTACGCGGCTGAGGTTGAGCAGTTGGTGGCCGGCATGGTGGTTGGTTTCGAAGCCATCGATGAGGAATGGGAGTCGCAGCCACCGTCCGTCGATCGGGCTCGCGAGTATTGGGACAGCCGGCTCCGAATCCGCTACGACTTCCTGGAGAGCATCAAAGCTCTTCGAGTCCCGGAGAGCGTCACAGAAATGCACGAGTCGTCGCTCGATGTCTTTGGCCGGATCACCGCTGCCGATGAGGCGCTGCAGGAGCGGGTTGCGTCGCTGGATTCGATCACCGAGCATTGGCAATGGACTGATACGCCGGAAGGGCGGGCCGCCGATGCGGTCCTCGAGGACGTCTTTGCGTTCTGTCGGGCCAGCCAGGGGGAATTCGATGCCACCAAGGAACGGGCGGCATTCGATGATTCCGCATGGCTGCCCGCGGAAATGCGCGAGGTGGTCCGTGTCGCGTTCGGCTGTCCACCTCAGGATGGGTGACGGCGATTCGAGCTGCTGGGCAACTAGCACCCGGCCGCTGGCCATTGCTGGTTCAATCGCCCCCTCGTAGGGTGATTGGATGCCGGAACGAGTGAAACTGCGATACGAGATAAGCGCGGCTTCTGCTGCCGCGCCAAACGGTATTGATGGTGTCTTAGTACGCACGATTACCGCTGCAGATAGCGAGGCATTAGCACACCTCATTCTTGATGCCTACACAGGCACCATCGACTACGAAGGTGAGACGCCGCTTGAAGCTGCTGCCGAAATCGGGTCCTGGCTCGACGACCCGACATCTCGACTCGATTGCTCGCGATGTGCAGAGATCGACGGGTCGATCGTGGCCGGTGTCCTTGTATCGGACTGGGAGGGCACACAGCTCATTGGCATCGTGATGACCGCGGCCGCCCACAAGCAGCGTGGTCTTGGTCGGCTGGTCACCCAGAGTGCGCTCGAGGCCCTCTCTGCCGCGGGCTCAGATCGTGTTGCGCTCTACATCACCGAAGGCAACACAGCATCCGAGAAGCTGTTTGCGAGCCTCGGAGCGACAAAGGTTGAGGACCTCACGTCTTAGATGAGTTCGATCCGTCGGGCCGGGGTCGAGCCATCTGAAAGAAACGACCGAGGCTTTCGGCCCCGACAGACGCCATACGCCGGTAGACGACGGGATTGTCGGGACTTGTCTCGGCAACAAAACTGTCATGACCCCATCGCGAGGCCGCAGTCAAAGCCTGTTTGAGGAGTCCGGCTGCCAGGGTCGTATTCCGGTGGCTGCGCGTAACTCCAACCAGCCCCAGACGCGGGCCGTCGGGGTTCCGCCAGATTCTGATCAGGCCAACGTGGTCACCATTGCGTTCGTCGACTGCAACCAGATAGGCCGACCGGTCGAACGGTGGACTCTCAGCGAGCTCGGAGGCGAGCCATGTCCTGTCGCCCTGCCATCCATCGCATCCGGGAACATCCTGCCGGATCGAGTTGTCAAGCTTCACCAGGCGGTCCGGGTCGACGGAATCCGCCGGATGAACACCGATGCCGCGGGGGATCCAGGAACGGCGCAGTCGGCTCAATACCCGGTCGAAGCGGATTCGGAAAGCTTCTTCGACCACCTCCACGTCGAAGCCAGCCCTCCGCAGCTCACGAATGCTGTCTGAGTCGGCTTCGTTGACAAACGTGTGTAGCGCGCTCATCAGCGCTTCGCCGGCGGTCGCTACGAGCGGTTCGTGAGCGGTGCGGTCCTGCCCCACGAGGGAAACGAAGAACCGGGAGTCTGGGCGGCGCCGCGCCGAAACCGCCGCAATGGCGACATCATCCTGGACCGCAAGCCATCTCACACCCGGTCCACCTCGTGCTTCGTCGCGAGAGCGGAGTTCGTGGGGCGTGATTCCGAAGGCTGGTGCTGCCAGGTCGTACTGGTTTGTGAATTGGACGATCTGCACGTGTGCAAGCTAGCTGCGGGGCGCACCATGGCTAGGGGTCGCTGAGCCTGCTGACCGCGCCGATAGAGTGTCTCGGACATATTGAGAGGAAAACATGCTTCCCGAGCAGCTTGGTGAACTGGCGATTCCGTCCGATCCGCGTCTTCATTCTGATGGAGAGCGCATTGCCTTCGTCGTGACTCGTCTCGATCTCGAGGACGACAAGTACGTGCGCCGCCTCTGGCTGTGGGACGGTGCAGAAGCGCGACCGCTCACTGCCGGTCCCGCCGACACAGCACCACGCTGGTCACCCGATGGAACGAAGCTGGCGTTCCTTCGTAAGGCCGATGGCGAAGAGGCCAGTCCACAGGTTGCGATTCTCGATATGGCTGGGGGAGAGGCTGAGATCGTCACTGACTTCCCGCTGGGAGCGACGGAAATCCAGTGGTCGCCGCGCGGTGACCGTATCGCGGTGGTGGCCGCAGAGTGGATCCCGGAGCTGGCTGATGTGGAATCCTCGGAGCGCAAGCGTCAACCGCGACGCGTCACCCGATTCCCCTATCGCTTCGACAATATGGGTTGGGTGGGCGACCGGCGGATGCACATCCATGTCATCGACGTGGCGTCGGGCGAGGTCACTCAACTCACGGAGGGGGAGTACAACGAAAGCGGGATCGCGTGGCATCCAGCTGGCGGCGAGCTGGCTTTCGGCTCGGCGCGGCATGAGCGGCGCGGTCTGGAACCGGGTTCCCAGGTGTGGACGATGGCCGCTACCGGTGGCGAGGCCGTCGCCCGCACTGTTGTAGGTGGGTGGGGGCACATCAACTACGACCGCGCCGGCAACTTGTATGCGATCGGCATTCCCGACCAGTGGGGTTATCCCGATATCGCGCCGCTGCACCGAATCGAGAATGACGGGACGCTCACCGACCTAACCGGTCACCTCGACCGTAATCTATCGCCGCAGGCACCGTTGGTCTCGCCTCCTGGTCCGCAGTGGCTGGAGGACGGCTCTGCGATCGTGACCGTTGAGGACCGTGGATGTGTCCGACTCGTTGCGATGGCAGCTGACGGCTCGACCACCGACATGCTCGGTGGTAAGCGAGCTATTACCGGGGCTAGTCCCAACGGCGATGGCAGCCGTATTGCCATGACATCGACATCGCCGACCAACCCTGGTGAGCTGTATATGGTCGTCGCCGGCGTGGAGCAGCAACTGACGAACTTCAACGACGGCTTCACCGCAAGCGGGGAGTTGGTTGAGCCGCAGGGTTTCGTGATCGAGCACGATGGTGTCGAGATCGAAGGATGGGTGTATCTGCCGCCGGGCGACGAGAAGGTTCCCGTTCTGTTCAACATTCACGGCGGTCCCGCATCTGCATACGGGAACTGGTTCTTCGACGAGTTCCAGGTCTTTGTGGGTGCCGGGTATGGCGTTGTCGCCATCAACCCGCGAGGTTCGGCTGGCTATGGATCGGATCATGTCCGCGCCATCATTGGAACCTGGCACGAGGATGACTCCGCCGATATGGTCGACCTGCTCGCAACGATCGACGCGGCCGCTACTTCGTTCCCGCGCCTCGACACCGAGCGTCTTGGCGTGATGGGTGGGTCCTACGGTGGCTACGCCACAGCTCGCGTGCTGGCCAACGACCGACGCTTCAAATCGGCTGTGGCCGAGCGAGGTCTGTTCAGCTTCATGTCCTTTGCGGGAACGTCGGACATCGGGCCATGGTTCTCACGGATGTATCTCGGCGACGCCATGGACGACGTGGACACATTGTGGCGTTCGGGTCCATTGGCAGCCGCAGATGCCATCACCACACCGACGCTGATCATCCACTCTGAGGGCGACTTCCGAACTCCGATCGAGCAAGGTGAGCAGATGTTCGTCAAGCTGCAAATGAACGGCGTACCCAGCGAAATGGTCCGGTTCCCGGCTCCGGAGGGCCACGAACTGTCCCGGAGTGGAACGCCGAAGCACCGAGTCGAGCGCTTCGAGGTGATTCTCGATTGGCACGACCGCTACCTGAAGTAAGCGCGGTGAAGATGTTTTGGAGCCACGTCGTTTCGACTGTGGCAAGATAGGCATATGGAACCCACCAAATACATCTGGTTTGACGGCGAGATGGTCCCCTGGGCTGACGCCAACATTCACGTGCTCTCCCATGCCCTCCATTACGGCACGGGCATCTTCGAGGGCATTCGCGCCTACGAGACACCGGACGGAACCGAAGTATTTCGGTTGACCGACCATATGGCTCGGCTGCACCAATCGGCCAAGGCCTACAACATGAAGCTGGACTGGTCGGTGCCAACCCTCGTAGAGGCGGCCAAGGAGACGCTCCGTGTCAACGGACTTGAATCCGGATATGTGCGGCCGATCACGTTCCTGGAGCTTGGGGCCCTCGGCCTCAATCCGTCCGGGGCCAAGGTCAGGACTGCGATCATCTCGTGGCGCTGGGGTGCCTACCTAGGTGAAGAGGGGGTGCGCAACGGGATTCGAGTGCGCGTGTCGTCATGGCGTCGCTTTCCCAACACTGCTTTTCCGAACGCAAAGGCCACGGGTACGTACATCAACAGCATTCTGGCCAAGATGGAGGCCGTCGATGCGGGTTACGACGAGGCCATCATGCTCAATCACGATGGCGTGATCAGTGAAGGCAGTGGCGAGAACTTGTTCGTCGTTCGCAACGGCGTCGTCTACACACCGCCGATCGCGGTCGGGTGTCTTGATGGGCTCACCCGCAACGCCGTAATGACTCTCTTGGCCGAGGAGGGGTATGAGATCGTCGAGCGGACTTTGGATCGATCGGATCTGTACTACTCCGACGAAGTGTTCCTCACCGGCACCGCCGCCGAGGTGACCCCGGTGCGTGAGATAGACGACCGGGCCGTTGCCGACGGTATTCCCGGTCCGGTGACCAAACTGGCGCAAGGTCTGTATGCGGATCTTGTCTCCGGCAAGCTTGACAAGCACCGCGAGTGGCTCGAGTTCATCTAGGACCTTCAGGGAAGCGGTAGCATTGCTCCGTTACCTGGAAGGAAGACGTGGGACAACAGCCGAACATCGAACTCGAGATCTCTGATCTGCCGCGGCCGCGCCGGAAGCCTGATCCCGCTCGCAGCTGGACCCCGGGTCGTCCCGGCGAACTGGGCGGACCGGAAGACGCCGAGTTTGGCTCCGGCTTCGGCACAACCGGGCCCGATGCAGGGTATGCGCTGTCGTTGGTCGCCAAGCGAGAGTTCGATCTTGCAGATGGTGAGCACCGCAGCAACGTCACCGTCGCCATCGCCTGGGTGGCATCAGCGCGATCTGCGCTGTTTGGCCGGGCCCCTACGGGCCAAGACGTCGATCTCGCTCTGGTAATCCTGGGCTACGACGCTGAGGGGATTCCTGCGGAACTGGCCTCTGGGTTGGCCAAAGAACGCGTGGCTTGGTTTGCGGGCGCCGCTCATCACCCGGCCAACCTTCACGACTTCGTCGCGGCTCTCGACGCCGACGTCCTGCGGCTGACTGCCGAGGAAGCTCGCGCCCGGATGGCGCAAGGCACACAACTCATCGTTCACTGACCTCACCACGGAGACACAAATGAAGATCGTTAGGGTTGACAGCCGCGTCGATGACATCACCTACGGCGCTGTGGAGCCCGAGGGCATTCGCCTTCATCTCGGGAGTCCATTTGTCGCCTGGGAGCCTACCGAGACCGTTGTGGCTTGGGATCAGGCGCGGCTTCTGGCCCCGGTGATCCCGACCAAGATCATTGCGGTGGGACGCAACTATGTGGATCATGCGACCGAGTTCGACAATCCGGTTCCAGAGGAGCCGTTGTTGTTTCTCAAGCCGCCCACCTCTGTCATCGGGCCGCTCCAGGCGATCCGCGTGCCAAAGGAAAGCGAGAACGTTCACCACGAGGCGGAACTAGCCGTCGTCGTAGGCAAAGTGGCCCGGGATGTGAGGATCGAAGATGCGGGTGGCTACATCATGGGCTACACCGCAGCCAACGATGTAACAGCTCGAGATCTTCAGAAGTCGGACGGCCAGTGGACGCGGGCCAAGGGTTTCGACACGTTCTGCCCTCTCGGACCGGCGATCGACACCGACCTGGATCCGCTCGAAGGCCTTCAGGTGACGTGTCGCGTCAACGGCGAGCTGCGGCAGTCCGGGTCCACCGCGGACATGGTCTTCGGCGTCTCGGAGCTGTTGTCGTATGTCAGCAGCGTGATGACGCTGTTGCCCGGCGACGTCATTCTCACGGGCACTCCCGCGGGTGTTGGCCCGATTGAGCCTGGTGACAAAGTCGAAGTCGAAATCGAAGGAATCGGAGTCCTCATGAATACGGTGAAGAGCCGATGACTGTGCGTGTGCGCTTTGCGCCGTCCCCAACCGGTTTTCTACATGTCGGCGGTGGCCGGACCGGGCTATACAACTACCTATTCGCCCGCAACAACGGGGGCACATTCATCCTGCGCAGCGATGACACAGACGAGTCCCGCAGCACCGACGAGTTTCGGATCGACATCCTCGAGAGCCTGCGCTGGCTGGGACTCGACTGGGACGAGGGTATCGAGGTCGGCGGACCGATGGAGACCTATCGCCAGAGCGAGCGCCTATCCCGCTATCAAGAAGTGGTTGCCGGATTGGTCGCCGACGGGAAGGCCTACTACAGCTTTGCCACCCCCGAGCAGCTTGATGAGTTCCGCAAGGCGGCGCAGAAAGAGGGTCGTTCCCCTGCTTACGACGGGAGCCTCGAGCCGGCCGCAGACGAGGTTGCGGTGCGGGTCGCTGCGGGGGAGGCGGCGACCGTTCGATTCCGAGTGCCGCGACCGGGTGCAACCACCTTCGATGACGTGGTTCGCGAAACCGTTGCGTTCGACCATGCCCAGGTTGAAGATTT
>CBDUNF010000011.1:0-34614 GCA_965368515.1 uncultured bacterium | reverse complement strand
CCGCCTTATGGCTAAGGCAAAACGACGCAAGCTACGCGCCCGCCGCAGTAAGGCAAATCACGGGCGCCGCCCCAACGCCGGTCGCGGCTGATCCGCCGCGCTCTTTCGCTTATGTGATTCGGTGTCTTTTTGACGCGCCCGAAGCATGGCCCAAGCGTAGGACGATTGTTGGTGATTGAGTAGACCTTCGAGCCGGGCTACGGGACTCGCATTTGATCTGCGGCCGCGGCGCCCGCTATGGCGTCGGTTGCCAGCACAAAGATGAAGCCATCGCCGATTCGATCTAGGTGTGCGTAGCGACCGTCTTCAGCAGTGAACGAGACTCCGCCTCCATCAGCGATTCCTTCACCGAGCTCGAGTTCCACGCTCGCCAGCTGGATAAGCGCATCTGCCAGCTCGAAGGCGTCGTCCTCCGAATCACCCTTGTAGGCAAGAGCGAAGACGATGTCATCGGGGTCGTGGAGTACCTGATAGATGTCGCCGCCCCAGCCGTTGGCTGCCTGGGCTGCGACTCCGGGGCCGGCAGAATCCTCGAGAAGCAGCCGGAGTCCCCACTCCCCGTATGACGAAGTCTCGTAGACCTCGTAACCGTCAATCGTGATGTCGAGTGGGGTGACCGCAAAGACGCTCTCGCCGCCCTCGTAGCGCGACGGATGCATGATTACTTCAGTTGATACAGGCCGATCGACATACGCCGAGTCAACGGCTGCTATCCCACCTGAGTCGACCAGCGCCTCGACAAACTGCTGACCGCTCTCGTACGGGAAGGCAAGGCTGTTGATCAACCAATCCGGGACCCCGGCCGTAGCTGTCGACTGTCTAGTGAGCTCCAGCGCTTCGGTAGCCATCGCCAGCTGTTCGGCCAATGGAAGCTCTTGGATATAGACGAACTGAAAATAGGTCGCATCACCTTCGATCAACGCCTGAAACGCGGCACCTTCATCGAAGCGTTCCTCATCCCACATCGCCTGGTAGTCGTCGTTGAAAAGGAAGTGCTGGTCGGTTAGGGCATGAATGAGTTCATGGACGACCACGGTCTTGGTATAGGGAGACAGGTCGGCCGCTTGGCCGCCGATGACCATCTCCCCGGTATCGCCGTCGTAGAACCCGGCAACCTGCTCACCGTAGAGATCGACGATCATCTCCTCGTAGTCATCGCCCGCTTCCAGCAACCCAAACAGCTGGAGCACACGAGCCTCGATCGCAAGCTCGGCAGGATCAATCTCCTCTTCGAGGTCGGCACGCACGCGCGCCTCCAGCTCTTCAGGAGAGAGGATTGTGACGATGGGCGGGCTCAGGAATGGAAGCCCGCGAACCTGCTCAGTCGCCGCGATGAGCTCAGTGACCTGGGCGGCAAGCTGGTCGACGACCGCAGGGTCGAGATCATCGCTGGCGTTCACGACCGGAGCACCCGTGGTCTGCGTCGAATCGGCAGGCGCCGCTGTGGTGGTAGTAGTGGTCGACGTGGAATCGTTCTTGGCGATCACGCTGGTCTCAGTTGCAGTGCTCGAGTCGCACGCGACCAAAAGCAGGCTCAGCGCCACCAGGGCAACGAACAGCCGACGGGTTTGAGTGAATGTGCCTCTCATCAGCCGAGAGCGTACCCCATCTAGCGAGGATGGATTACTGGGGGCCGATGCCGACCCCCAGTAGTCGCAGTTAGGAGTTGTCCGACCAGATCGCACGGTTGACGAGGTTCTCCAGAGCTTCCTGACGCCCGGAGACGGGTTCGGGATCGATACCGTCGGCAAGCACTTTGTCGCTGATCTCTTCGAGAGAAGCGCTGGGAGACATGATGTACTGGCCGAGATCGCTGTGCCACCCGGCATATCGCTCCTGGCGCACCTTGGTCAAGGTCTCCTTCTCCAGTAGATCGAACGCGATGAGCGTGGCCTTGGCAAGCGTGTCGATGCCCCCGATGTGACCGTGGAAGAGGTCGGTTCGATCCAAGCTCTGCCGACGCAGCTTCGTGTCAAAGTTGAAGCCACCGTTCTTGAACCCGCCGGCTCCAAAGATCTCGTGCAGCGGGGGGACGAGCTCTTCGACCGAGTTCGGGAACTGGTCGGTGTCCCACCCGTTCTGCGGATCACCGCGGTTGGCGTCGATGCTTCCGAAGATCCCGTGCTGCACGGCATACGCAACCTCGTGATGGAAGCTGTGACCGGCCAGGGTGGCATGGTTGACCTCGATGTTCACCTGGTACTCATCGACCAGGTCGAACCGCTCGAGGAAGCCGTGGACGGTCGCGCTGTCGTAGTCGTACTGGTGCTTGGTCGGCTCCTGTGGCTTTGGTTCGAGGAACAACTGCCCGGTGAAGCCGATCTTGCGCTTGTGTTCGGCGACGAGCTCGAGGAAGCGGGCAAGCTGCGCTCCCTCTTGGAGCATGTTGGTGTTGAGCAACGTCTCGTAGCCTTCACGGCCGCCCCAGAGAACGTAACTTTCGCCACCAAGCCGCTTGGTCGCATCTAGAGCATGGCGTACCTGAGAAGCCGCAAATGCGAAGGCTTCCGGATTCGGGTTGGTTGATGCTCCGGCGGCAAAACGCGGATGGCTGAAGACGTTTGCGGTTCCCCACAACAGCTTGACGCCGGTCTGTTCCATCTTCTCGGCGGCGTAGTCGACCATGGCATGCAGATTGCTCACCGTCTCGCCGTAGTCGGCGCCGTCCGGCGCAATGTCTCGATCATGAAAACAGAAGTAGGGGGTCCCCAGCTTGGCGAAGAACTCGAACGCGGCGTCCATCTTCTGATGTGCAGCGCCCATCGGATCCGAGGTGTTGCCGATCCAGGGTCGGTCGAAGGTGCCGTCACCGAATATGTCACTGCCCGGCCATGCAAACGAATGCCAGTAGCAGACTGCGATGCGGAGCAGATCCTCCATCCGCTGATCGCCGACGATGCGATCGGGGTCGTAGGTGCGGAATGCGAGCGGGTTATCCGTGTCCGGGCCCTCGAAGCGGATGGGCTCGGTGACTTCGGTGAAGAACTCGGCCATTGCTGACACCTTCCCTTGTGTTGATTGGCTGAAATGATGCAACGCCTATTGAACCAGCTGTGGGCCCCCCAAGGCAATTTGTTGTTCTACCCCCCAAATTCGACACGGCTGCCTGCTGCCTAACATCCGACCCCATATGGAAACACTCGAGACCATCCACAGCCACCGCTCCATCCGCAGCTACAAACCGGACCCGATCCAGGATGATCTGCTCACCGAAGTACTCGAGGCAGGCATCCGGGCATCCTCATCCGGAAACATGCAGACGTACTCGATCATCGTCACCACCAGTCAAGAATTGCGGGAAAGGCTCTATGTCTGTCACATCGAGCAGAACATGGTCTTGGAAGCGCCGGTCCTGGTGACGTTCTGCGCCGACTTCCGACGGATGCGCAAGTGGCTGCGCCTGAACGATGCGCCCGACAACTTTGGCGACTTCTTTGCGTTCATGGTTGCCACTATCGATGCAACCCTCGTGTCTCAGAACGTTGCACTCGCCGCCGAGAGCCACGGTCTGGGCATCTGCTACATGGGTTCGACTCTCGCCAACGCAGCCCAGGTGGGCGAAGTCCTCGAACTCCCGGCTGGAGTGGTGCCCGTCGTTGGTTTCTCGCTCGGCTGGCCGAACGAAGACCCCATCCCCCGGGATCGGCTCCCGTTCTCAGGCTTGGTGCACCAAGAGACGTATCACGACCAGAGCGACGATGAGATCCAGTCGATCTATGCGGATCGCGAGACAGCCGGGTGGACTAGGTACATGAGCAACCCAAAGCTGCGCCGGCTCATTGAGGAGTCCGGCGTCGAGAACCTCGCCCAGGTCTACACAGTCGTGAAGTACACGCCCGAGGGCCAGGCAGAGTACTCCCAGCGTCTGCTCGGCTATCTCGAGCAGCAGGGCTTTCTACCCGAGCGGTAGCAACTCGGCGTCACAGATCCGGGCTGAGCGCGACCCCTACCTGTCTCGACTGGCCAGGTCTGCATAGACCGCGTCGATGATCAGATCGATGACATCGCCCGCCATCGCCGGCGCCGCGGCAGGCGCTACCTGCTCTGGCAGCTGATGCCCGCCACACGAGCAAAGATGATCTGCTGGCGGCGGTGTCATCTGTGCTCCCTGACTGCCACCGCAAAGGAACGGCAGGAGCCGGCACAGGATTGCCCGCAACGCATTTCGTGAAGGAAGAGGCGGCGGCTCGACCGGTGGAGTCGGTGCTATCACCGGAAGGAACGAGAAGTTCAACTCTTCAGCGACCCGAACGATCCGGTTTGCGATCGCATTCTCCGCTGTTGGCGAGGCGGTGGTTTCACCTGCAAAATGCAGCCCTACTGCCTTGCCGGTCGCCTCGTTGATCCATACCGACCCGGAGTCGCCACCCATCGAGACCTCGTAGTCAACCGCTGGCCACGGTGGCCGGGGAACGATGTGGATCTGGTCACGGAAACTGACAACGCCGGCTGCGCCATAGTTGATAGACGTCGACAGACTCACTCCATCGATGATGCCTTCCGTGTTCCCGGTGGTACGCCCCGACTTAGCGACCTGCATCCCCAACTGGGGACTCTCCATCCCCGAGACCGGGTTGAGGCCGATGATGTCACGAACATGGGGACGAGTCGTGTTGAGCGCTGCGACCGCGGCATCCATGTCTCGATCGAGCCGAAAGCGGGAGAGGCGGGCAACGGTGCGTCCCGAATTGCCGCCGTCAACGCGACCAGGCTGCCAGATTTCCTCACCAGAGACGGCATCGCGACTCCCGGCAAGCACATGCCAATTGCTGAGGATCAGCGGGCTTCCGTCCGCACGGTCGAAGACGATGCACGCAAGGGTTCCAGCAGTCACCCGAGCGTTGCCGCAGCTCACCCCGCCGATCAGCGGTGAAACCAAGCCCTTGCGGTCTATGGCCTCGTTGACTGCGACGGCATCCTCAGGGTCTGCGATGACCATAGGCGAAGGTTCGTAGGCGGCCTCGATAACATCAATCGGGAACGCGCCAACCTTCTTCGGCTTCTTCTTAGTGGTCGCCTCAGTCCCGGAGATGTTGAATATCTCGTGTTCCTCCAACTCGGCCAGTGGCTTCTTTCGCTCAACATGTACCCGCAGAGCAAGAGCGTCCGTGATCTTGTTGTTCGAGATCTTGAACCCGACGTCGACCGCGGTCACTCCCGGTCGGCGCAGCCAGTCCCGGCGTTGTTGGTTGAGCAGCTCAATCGCATCATCGATTCGCTTCTGCGCTGGCTTCCTCGGCATGGGATCCCCTCCTGATCATCGAGTCACCGATTGTCGTCGCTACGTGCCTACTGGAGTCCGTGCAGACCGGGCGCAGGCTCTTCGCGAACCTGGACCCGAACCCCGCCGAGATAGCGGGGGAACAGCTCACCTTCTGGCACATCTGCGGGTTCGAGAAGCTTCTGGACTTTGACTCGTATGCCGACCTGATCCGACATCACCGCGCCCTTCCAGAGGAACCCGACATCTATGCCGGTCACCCCGGTGCGCCCGAGCCAATTGTCACGAACCGATTCGAGCTGCGCGTCAGCTCGCTCGACCATCACCTGGGTTTCGTTCTCCATCGTGCTTCCCGATCGACAGATTCAACGCTACAGACAGGAAGGTCGTTTTGGGGATCGATACACGATGCCGCTAGTGCCGGCTATTCCGCCAACAGCGAGGGGACGTCGTGCGCTCGCACGGCCGGTGGTTCACCCTCATACCTCTCGACCTCCACCAGACACGATGTAGAGGGACCGCGGGCCATCGCGGACGTGCCACGGTCATGAGTGAGCACGTTCGGGTTGCCGCTCCGGCACAGCCCACCAGCCTCTACCGGGTCCCACCATGCACCCGTAGGCAGCTGGACCACACCGTCGATTAGCTCGGGTCTGATCGCGACGGCGGCCAGGCACGCACCACGATCGTTGAATACTCGTACCAGATCACCGGCAGCAAGGCCGCGCACGGCGGCATCCCGTGGTGTCATAGCAAGTTGCTCTCTGCCGTCGACCTTGCCCTTGATGCTGGTCTCACCTTGATCCCATTGGGAATGGAGGCGTGTTCTCGGCTGATTCGATATCAGGGAGAGCGGATAGTCGCCAACGCTGCCATGCCACTCCCCCGGCTCCATCCACATGGGGTGCCCACCGCAGTCTTCATAGCCAAATGAAGCGATCGTCGCGGAGTAGAGCTCGATCTTCCCTGATGGGGTAGCAAGAGCCGCACCCGCCGGATCCTGGCGGAAGGCCGCAAGGGGGGACGGTGCGGGGCGGATCCACTCTTCGGGAATCTGGAAGAAACCGCTGTCTTTGAGTTCACCGAGATCGGGATAGGCCGGGTGACGGGAATGGAAGGATTCATAGATGTGCTCGACCCATTCCTCGGATGATCGCCCCTGGCTGAAGTCTTCGCCCGCCCCAAGCCGTGCCGCAAGGTCGGAGAAGATGTCGTAGTCGTCCCTTGCCTCGCCAACCGGCTCGATGACTTGACCCATCCAGAACACGAAGTCATCCATGCCGCTGCCGCCGACATCATTCCGCTCGAGTGTGGTCGTCGCCGGCAACACGATGTCTGAATGGCGGGCCAGCGCGTTCCAAAACGGTTCGTGGACGACGATGGTGTCGGGGGTCTGCCAGGCCTCCGCTAGTCGGTTCAGATCCTGATGATGGTGGAACGGATTGCCACCTGCCCAATAGACCAGACGTATGTCGGGGTAGTTCAGTCGGAGTCCGTTGTACGAGAATTCGTCACCGGGCGACAAGAGCATGTCTGCGATTCGAGCCACCGGAATAAAGGCCTTCACCGCATTTCTACCCAATGGCAGCCGCGGCATCTCGTGATGGCCGAGGCCATTGCCCGTGTAGCCCACCGCACCGTACCCAAACCCAACGCCACCGCCGGGTAGCCCAATCTGCCCGAGCATTGCGGCGAGGGTCACCGCCATCCAGTAGGTCTGCTCACCGTGATCGGTTCGCTGCATCGACCAGCTGGCCGTGATGAGGGTTCGGCTTCGTGCCATCTCACCGGCGAGCGCCCGCAGTCGATCGGGGTCGATGGCCGAGATTGCACCTGCCCACTCGGCGGACTTGGGGATGCCATCGGTTTCGCCAAGCAAGTACGAGCGGAAGGCTTCCCAACCTGTGCAATAGGTGCCGAGAAACTCCTCGTCGTGCTCGTTCGCGACCAAGAGACTGTGGGCGATTCCAAGCATGGCGGCCGTGTCGGTTGATGGCCTGATTGGAACCCACTCGGCTTCCAGTGCGTCGGTCATGTCTTCGCCGAGTGGCGACACATTGACAAACCGTACGCCCCGGTCGTGGCACGTTTCGAGCCGGCTCGACAACATGTGCCTGCCCTGGCCTCCGTACATCACCTGGCTGTTCTTGAGCGCAATGCCACCAAAGCTGACGACGAGCTCTGAGTGGGCGGCTATCTCGGATAGATGGGGCTGGCCGATGTCGACCATGTCGTCGAATGAGAAGCCGAGGATGTGCGGGATCATCACGTGGGCGGTGGCAATTGAGTAGTCGTCTACCTGTGAGACGTAACCGCCGATCGAGCCGAGAAACCGATGAATCTGGCTGAGTGCATGATGGAAACGCCCGGCGCTGGCCCATCCGTAGCTTCCCCCAAATATCGATTCATTTCCGTATTCGGTCCGGACCCTGTCGATCTCCGCGACGAGTAGGTCAATCGCCACATCCCACTCGACCTCAACGAACGGTTCGTGGCCGCGTCGCTCAGGATTGGATCCGGGTCCGCTCCGGTACCAGCTCTCGCGGATTGCCGGCCGCATCACGCGGCTCTTCCGCACCGCCTTCAAGGACTGCCCGATCGGCGAAGGGTCGGGGTCCTTGGCAAAGGGATGGACCGCAGTGACATCATGCCCGTCGGTCTCCACCTCGTAGGCGCCCCAGTTCGTGAGTGTCAGATATCTCTTGGAGACCATATCGTTGCCTATCTCCCAATCGCCGTTCGCGAGCGCCGCCACGTTCCCGACTGACCCTACATGCGCAGGCCGGGGTCCGCCGCTTGCCGAGTCTGGCCGCCGACGGCATATGATCATGTTCAGGAACGAGGACGCATATTCAAATCGCTTCCCCGCCCCGCAAACGCAAAGGCTTACGCCCTCACCTTCGCGTTCCTCCCAACCGATATCTGACCGCCAGACAACGCGCAACAAGAGAAGGGATTTGAACCTGCTCCACCCCCCGGCACCACACAGCAAGCCGGCCAACCAACCACCCCAACCCCCAGCCCGCAGGCAAAAAGGAAACGCGATCCAGAAAGGCACCGCCCAAACAAGAAAAGCCGGTTCGATCTGATGATCGAACCGGCTTCTGTGGAGGTGACGGGATTTGAACCCGTGACTTCTACGTTGCGAACGTAGCGCTCTGCCGAGCTGAGCTACACCCCCGAGCGAGTTGCAAGTGTAGCGACGTTTGGGCGTCGTCTAGTTGGCTTCGAGTTGGCGCCGGAGTCGCTCTTGCACGATGGTCGTGGTGAGATCAGCACGGCTGCGCTCGATGAGCGAACGGGCCACATCGGTCGTGCGGCGAAGCGATGACGTCATGCCATCGGGGTAGTCGAGTGCCGCCAGCAAGCTATGGATGATTTCCATATCGGCAAACGTATCCTCCGCCTCAGCCAGAGATCCTTTGCGCAACTGATCGAGCAACCGGCGTCGCAGCTCCCCGACCGCCTCGCCAAGACCCTTCAGGTACGGAACGGCGTGCAGGCCGAGGTCCGATGGCAGAGGCAGGGGCTGATGGAGGACGAGGGCCTTGGTCAACTCCGCTTCGGCGTATTCCTTCACTGCGTCGTAGAAGAATCCGGCGTGATAGATATCGCGGTGTTCGGCTAGCGGCGCTTCCGCTTCGTCGATCAACGCTCGACCCGCAGCCAGGAGCTCGTCCGCGGCTTCGACATCGCCGCGGTGGAGCGCTCGAATGGCCTTTGACGATGCCTGGATGATCTTTCGGCAGTTCTTGAGGGCAAGTTCTCGTGCCGAGAACTTCTCGTCTAATTCAGCGCGAACCTCAGACTCGAGTTGGTCAAGATTCAATGAATCGCCCACCGGCTATCAGGCCCCAACTATTCGGATAGTCGGGATGACCTCGACCTCGGTAATAGCTTCCTGCCCGGTCAGGTCGATCGGCACAACAGGTGCGATCGGGGTGAACCGTGCTGCCTTCGCCTGGAGCAGAGCAGTTACGAAACCCGCAAGAAGAACGTCGAAGACAATCGTGACACCGAGCCACACGGTGCTGCCGGTGATGACAGCCGCTCCAAGAGAACCGAGTGCTCCTGTGCTCAGGATCGCAACCGAGCGGCGGCGCCTCCGGCGTGCGACGCTGGTGGCCCGCACTTCTTCGGCGGAATGGAGAGCCACGGATGCAAGCAGATCGGTGCTGCGCGCAAAACTACGAGTCGACCTCATAGAGGCACTCTTCTGGCTCTCGAAGAAACTAGGCAGCAAGAACACCGCCCAGACGCCCCCGATAATGAGGAAGGCCAATATCTCCATCTAATCCTTACTCCGTCCGCCACCGAGCGTAGGCACCGCTTCGTGCGTAACCAAGTATTTCGGCCCGTTCGTCCCGGACGGGTGATCACATATTGTGGTCGCTTTGACCCCTTATAAGCAATTCAACACCGTGACCAAGAGCCGGGCCGACAATATCGAGCGACTCTTGAACGGCTTTCACGGAACCCGGCAGGTTCACAATGAGGGTTGCGCCGGCAATCCCGGCGACTCCTCGGGACAGCATCCCGTGCGGAAACTTGCCAAAAGTCGCCGCCCGCATTGCCTCCACTAACCCAGGTGCCTCACGATCGATGACGAGCCGCGTTGCTTCTGGCGTCAGATCCCGGGGCGAGAATCCGGTCCCGCCGGTCGTCACGATGAGGTCATGATCGGCAGCGAGCTCCTCGAGCAGTTGCCGCACCGACTCGACTCCATCAGGAATGACGCACAGCTCCGCGCCCGCGATTCCGAACTCGGCCAGCTTGGCGACGGCGGCAGGACCCGACAAGTCCTCAGCGACACCTTGCGAAACACGATCACTCACAGTGACCACTACAGCCCTCATCGGTTCCAGTCCCCGGATTTGCCACCGCGCTTGTGGAGCAGCCGGACGCCTCCAACCGCAGCCCCGCGATCAAGACCTTTGATCATGTCGTAAATGGCAACCGCGCCGATCGCTGCGGCGGTCATCGCTTCCATTTCGATTCCGGTCCTGGCTGAGGTGCGTGCGGTCACTTGGAGCCGGGCTCCTTCCGCCGTCTCCTCGATCTCGACGTCAACACCATCGATAGCGATCGGATGGCAAAGGGGGATGAGCGCAGGAGTCTGTTTGGCAGCCATGATCGCCGCCACCCGAGCCACACCAAGGGCGTCACCCTTGGGGAGGTCGCCGCTAAACAGCCGCTGCCGAACATCGGGGGTGATGATCACATCAGCTTCGGCCACAGCGACGCGAAGCGTCACGTCCTTGGAACCGACGTCGACCATCCGGGCGTTACCTTGCTCATCGAGGTGAGTGAATCCTTCAGACATCGATGACCTCCGCCGCGCTACGAGCTTCCGGCATGAGCATCATCTCCAACTCGACCATCGAGCCTGCGGCGACATCGGCGGTGCCGACCGGGATTGCCGCATACGCATCCGCGGCTGCCAGCGCAGTCAGGATATTGGACCCTTGTCCACCGCTCAGCCGCGCCCGCAGGATTCCATCTGGGCCATTGCTGACATTGACGCGAAGAAAGACACACTTCTGAGGATCGGTCGAGACGTCCTGCTCGATGATTCCCTGCAGTCGGGGTCGGAAGATGCTCGTCGATCCCATCATGTGCAGCAGTGCCGGGCGCAGGAATTGCTCGAATGCAACTGCCACAGAGACCGGATTGCCGGGAAGACCAAAGAACGGGGTGCTCCCCAGCCGGCCAAAGGCGAAAGGCTTCGCCGGCTTCATGGCGACCTTCCAGAAATCCACCGATCCGAGTTCAGCTAGGAGGTGCTTGACGAGGTCATACTCACCCATCGAGACACCACCGCTGGAAACGACCACATCAGCCGCGGCGGCGGCCTGGGCAAATCGGGCCCGCAGTTGGCCTGCGTCGTCACCGACGATCCCGAAATCGAGTACCTCGGCTCCAACCTCTTCAAGCGCTCCCCGTAGCGTGAACCTGTTGGCGTCGCGGATCTTCCCCGGATCGAGGGTCTGCACCTCGGGACCTACGATCTCGTCACCGGTGGACATGATCGCAACTCGGGGGCGCCGCCGCACCAGTGGTCTGTCGTATCCAAGCGAGGCGCACACGCCGAGGCGGGGTGGGGTCAGGCGCTCTCCAACCTGAAGCACGACCGTTCCTTCGGCAACATCGTCGCCGGCGGGACGCACCGACTCACCGCGCGGGACTGCGGCCAGGATGCGGACCTCGTCGACCCCGGGCTCCGTGTCTTCGACGGGCACCACGGCGTCGGCTCCTGTTGGCATGGGTGCCCCGGTCATTATCTTGATTGCCGTGCCCGGCTTCACCGCCTGCGTGGGGACACTTCCGGCGGCAATGTCTTCGAGTACGGGCAGAACCACCGGGGTGGAGACGACATCGGCGGCGATGACGGCGTACCCGTCCATTGCTGAGTTGGCGAACGGAGGCAGATCGTGGCGAGCTACCACCGGCTCAGCGAGCGCAAGTCCCAACGCCTTGGCGAGCTCTACCCGCTCGGTTGGGAGCGGCTCAATTGCATCCAGGACATCACGCTGCGCTTCGGGAAGGGGTCTCATTGAGTCTCAACTGTCTGTTCGCTGCCACCGAGGAGTCTTCTTATGTTGCCTGAGTGCCGGGCGGTCACGAGGCCGGCGGTGAGGCCAGCGGCTACGAGCGACCATCCGCGCTGTCCGAACAGTGCATAGCCGGGCACATAGACCACCATCGCTCCCAGGGAGGCAATGGACGCCGTCTTGGTCAACGCCACGGTCGCTCCCCAGCCAATCGCAAGGACGAGCCCGAACCATGGCTGAAGGAATAGCACTGCGCCGATTGCGGTCGCCACACCCCGTCCGCCACGAAACCTGTGCCATACCGGGAAAACGTGCCCCACGACGGCCGCGAGACCGCACCAGAAGCCGATGGTTGTGCTGACCAGCGATGCGCCGATCAGCGCAGCCAGCAATCCTTTGATGGCGTCGACGAGCATGACGGCGGCTCCGGCCTTCTTGCCGAGGGTGCGCATGACGTTGGATGCACCGGGGTTGCCGCTTCCGTGCGCGTATATGTCCACGCCCATGAGACGGGGAACGATGACGCCTGCGTCAATGCTTCCGAGCACGTATGCAATCGCTAGGGAGATGATTGTTTCCACGGTCGGCAAGTCTAGGAGGCCGGGGCCCCAGGTACCCACGGCTACTGATCGCGCACCGAAATTAATCATTGGCTACGCAGAGCGCGCAAGATAGACTGCGATTTCGGAAGCGACGCTTCCGGTCGGGATCACAATCGAGGAGGCCTAGAACTCAGCCCAATCGCTCGTGTGATTCCCACGAACCCTCGCTTAGTTACCAGGCCATATGTAGCGTGGTAGCAAGGTCATCAGGTCCCCTCCCCGTGTGCCGAACGTAAGTCCCCCACCATTCCCCCTGCTTGCGTGAGGCTCCCTCCCTCTTTGAGGGAGGGAACACGGGGAGGGTCTTTTATTGGGCCTCAAGAGTCGATACGTTCGGGCTGTGTACTGGCTGCGACGACCCCCATACGGCCGCTGGATTGCCGCCGGCTTGCTCGTTTGTTGCGGGCTGTATCTCGATATGCGACCGACTCCGGTCGTGAGCTATCCGTTTGCGGCAACGCCAATCCCCGTCGGTGCGACGGTCGCAGACAGCCTGCAGTGGCGAGAGATCCCAACCGGTGTACTGCCGGAACGACACGGATCGGTCGCAGGCGTTGCTGTCACCGATATCGCATCCGGGACGCCGCTGGTGCCGTCGCTCACCAGCGAGTCTGTGATTCCCCCGGACTGGTGGTCGGTCTCGCTTCCTCTGCCTTACCGGGTTGCGCCGGGGACCCGAGTCCGGGTCGGACTTGAGGAGACCATGGTCGAGGGCATCGTGGCCGGGCCCATTTCCGATACAGGATTCGAGGTGAACGGGCCGATCGCCTTTCCCGCAGCACAAGCGGCCCAGGTCGCCGCCGCCGCAGGCAATAGCGCATTAGTCGTCATGATCGGACCTGTAGAACCCATGGGAGGATCCTCCGGTTAGTCTGCGGCCCCATGCTTGAAGCTGCCTTCTGGGGTCTGATCCAGGGCCTCACCGAATTCCTACCGATCTCATCGAGCGGACACCTCGTCCTTGTTCCCGCCTTGCTGGGCCAAGACCCGCCCGATCTGGCCACCTCAGCGATGCTGCACCTCGGAACGTTGCTTGCTGTTCTCATCTATTTCCGACGTGAGGTATTCGAAGTACTCACCTTCAGCGAGAAGGGGAAGCGGCTTCTCATGCTCGTGCTGATCGGGACTATCCCGGCGGCGGTGCTCGGTTTGGCCTTCGAGTCACAGCTCGACCAGCTCAACGAACGCCCGGCTGGAGTCGCGATCGCACTGTTCCTCACGGGGGTCGTACTGTTCTCAACACGATGGCTCACCCCCGGTGAGCGAGACGTTGGGTCGGCCACGATCAAGGACACCGTTATGATCGGTCTCGGCCAGGCCGTCGCGCTGATCCCGGGAGTTTCACGATCTGGATCGACCATCAGCACAGGCTTACTGCGGGGCTTCACCCACGCCGAGGCCGCCCGATATTCGTTCCTGCTGGGGATCCCGGCGATTGCGGGGGCAGGACTCCTCAAAGGCAAGGACCTCATCGATTCGGGAAGCGGCATCAGCTCGGAGATCCTGGTCGGAGTCGTCGTTGCCGCCCTATCGGGCTACGCCGCTATAGCCTTTTTACTCCGGCTCATCGGTCGCACTGGTCTCGCCCCGTTCGGCGCCTACTGCATGGCTGCCGGAGTGGTCGCCCTCATAGTTGTATAGATTTTCGGAATAGTTAATGCTTCCGCCGGTTGTCATCGGCAGTAATCCCGCGAAGGTCTCATGGCTGTCTTCTCACGCAAACCAAAAGCACAACGTCTGCAAACACTCAACGAGCTCGACGTGCTGTTGAAGTCCGGCAAGCCCGTGTTGCTCGACTTCATGCAGGTCGGTTGCGCTCCATGCCAGGTCATGGATGGCATCGTCAACGAGCTCGCACGCGAATACGGCGACTCGGCCCACATCGTCAAAGTCGACGTTGGCAAAGTCGCCGGAGCGGCCCAGGCGTTCAAGGTGCGATCGACCCCGACGTTTGTTCTCCTCGGGACCGCTCCCGCCAAGCAGTCCAAGAAGGCAAGGGAGCGCGCTCGGAAGCACGGTGGCCCGGCCCGCGCCAAGAGCGGCAGGATCACCCCACGCTGGCGCACGTCCGGTCTGGTGAAAAAGGACGCCCTGAGAAAAGTGCTAGAAAGCAATGGGGCACGACCCAGCTAGCCGCACAATTCTCCGGCCGGCGTTTCTGCGAAGCAAGACCTCGAACCTCGCCGCAGGCGAGACAGATAGTTACTTCGATGTCCCCCGCCAGAGTTTGACAAAGTCGAACTCCAAGCTGATTTCGATGCCTCCGCATCGAAATCAGCCGTATTCGTAGAATCCCTTGCCGGTCTTTCTGCCCAGATGGCCCGCCTCGACCATTCGTTTGAGTAGCGGTGGCGCCGTGTAGCGTGCCTCGCCGTATTCGGCATAGAGAGAGTCGGCGACCGCAAGCATGGTGTCGTTGCCGATGAGATCGGCGAGGGCGAGCGGGCCCATTGGGTAGTTGGCTCCGTTGACCATCGCGGCATCGATGTCTTCCCGGGTCGCAAAGCCGGACTCGTACATGCGGATCGCTTCAAAGATGTACGGGCACAGAAGCATGTTGACGATGAAGCCCGCCCGATCTTTGGTGTGCACCACCACCTTGCCGAGGACATCGGAAGCGAACTCAGCCGCCCGTGAGGCGGTTTCGTCGCTGGTGGTGACACTGTGCACTATCTCGACGAGCGGCATGACGGTGGCAGGATTGAAGAAGTGCATGCCGACGACCGAACCGGGCCGGCCGGTCGCACGACCGATTCGGGTGATCGGAATCGACGATGTATTCGAGGCAAGGATGGCATCGGAGTCGGTGACTATCTCGTCCAGCTGACCGAAGATGTCGGATTTGACCGTCTCGTTCTCGACTACCGCCTCCACGACCAGTTGGCGGTCTGCCATGAGCGACAGATCGGAACCAAAAACCAACCTGGAGATCACCACATCGCGATCTGCAGCTTCGAGCTTGCCCCGATCCACAGCCCGGTCCAGGGACTTCTCGATTCGAGCCCTGCTGGCGGCAGCTAGCTCATCGTTGACCTCGTGGACGACAACTTCGACGCCGGCCTTGGCGCATACCTCCGCAATGCCTGCGCCCATCTGTCCTCCGCCGATGACCCCGACCCGCTCGATGCCCATTGCGGCTCCTTTGGTTGTAGCTCTAAACGTGCCCCGGCGGATTCTTGATCGCCGCCAGTGCCTGTCTGCGGTTCTCGACAATCTCGTATGCGATCTGGTCGAGGCTGTCCATGAGCCAGAGATAGGCGGCTTTGCCCTGGCGGTAGTCCGCCTCGGCCATACCCTGAATCCGGCCCTGTTCCTGTAACTGTTTGACCTGCTTGTGGTTATTGCGCGGCTCGAGGTTGTAGACCCCGAGCGTCTTTCCGCCCGCTTTGTTGAGGATCGAGAACATAGGTACGTCGCTTGGCCCATCTGCGATGTAGATCATGTTGCGCAACGGAACGCGCCGTTGCGACTCCGACATGCGGGCGTTGACGTCCACTGACGGATTCACGTTTACACCCTTGTTTATCTCGAACAGAGCCCGTGTCTTGGATGTATGCCCGATGTAATCCGACAGGTACTTGATCTCACCGCCCTTGCCGGCAACCGGCAACTGGTCGAGATAGCCGGCCGACGCCGTCTGCTCAACAAAGCTATTCGCCCAGACCCCGTCGACATAGGGCGCAATCGCAGAACCCTCGATCATGGGGCGAAGACCGGTCGAGACTACGAAATGCTCAACGGTGATGTCTTCTTTGGCGAAGTCCTCAACCTCTTTGACGTGATTGCGAGATTCCTCGAAGAACTCTGGGATTCCCGGGCAAAACTCCAGCTTGGCCCCGAGCTGCTTGAGCTTGGCATTGCTGAGCCCCTTGAACACGCCCTGCTCGACATAGCTGAGGATGTGGATGAGATAGGCAAGGCCGCGCCCCATCGTCTCGCCGTTGGTTTGGTGATAATCGACAAGGCCGTCGACCTCACGCCAGAAGGAGGCCTCGTCGACCCCGTATTCCTGAAAGATGGGCCATTGCATGTTGTCCGGGATCAAGGTTCGGTCGAAGTCCCAGATGAATGCGATAACGGTCTGTGTGTGCAGAGGAACAGGCATCAGTTACAACAGAGTAGTGGTCTGCGGGCCATTGCCCTCGATCGTGCACGGTGCACAGCCCGCCAACACGGAGCTACGGTCGTTCGTAGGCTCCGAAGGAGATTCCGCTCTCATCTTCCCACCAGGCTTGGATTTGACACGGAACCCCGCGGAGCGCCGTATGCGCTTCGCCGATCCGGCCGGCGGGGACAACCACGTTCGTTTGCCAACCTCTGTCGGCCAGTGACCAGATCGCAGTTGTCACCTGGGCACACAAGACCGTCTCGTCGACCATGATCTCGGCCACCCGGCTGTCGCCGGCGGCCACGACGGAGAGGCGAGCGACATCAACAGCGATCTCCCGATCAACCATGTCGCCGAGTGGCACCTCGATAGCCCGTTCGAGATGAGCTCTGTATATCGCCAGCGCCCGATCCACCACACGATCGGTTCCGATCAAACTGACTTGCACCGCCATAGCCATACCGGCTGCCCCTTACTCCTGGTCCAGCGTCTTGCAGAAGTTACAAGAATGTAGTTTGGGAAGTTACAGCATTGTAGTTCATCCGCCACTATCCGTAAACCGGGAAATGTGACCGCCTCGTCTTTCGGCGAGGCGGTCAGTTTCGCTGTGGAAAACGTTCGCAAGACCCCATCGCAAGCGAGCCGCCGGCGACATTGGATGTAGGCTCCGAGTATGACTTCGGAGACGACAGACGTGGCGGCCGGTCCCCAAGGTTTGAGTTCGGCGGAAGTCGCGGAACGCGTGGCTGCCGGTCAGCTAAACGTCGTGACCGAGACCACGAGCCGGACAACCGCAGAGATCGTACGAGCCAACGTGGTCACTCGATTCAACATCTTGCTGGGGGTCCTGCTGCTGATCATCCTGCTTATCGTGCGGGAGCCCAAGGACGCTCTCTTTGGCATCGTGCTGGTTTCGAACGCAGCGATTGGGATCATCCAGGAGCTGAGGGCGAAACGGACTCTTGATCGGCTGGCGCTGCTCAGTGCTCCGATGGCCAGCGTCATGCGCGATGGCAGACAGGCGCAGATTCCGGTAGACCAGATCGTCAAAGATGATCTGATCGCCCTCGCAACCGGCGACCAGATACCCGTTGATGGTCCCGTAACTCGAACTCGTGGCTTGGAGATCGACGAGTCGCTGCTGACCGGCGAATCCGACCCGGTGGTCAAGGACGTCGACGACATGTGCCTGTCCGGCTCGTTCGTCGTGGCGGGCAGCGGCTGGTTCCACGCCGAGCGAGTCGGAGAAGAGGCGTATGCGGCTGCCCTCGCAAAAGAGGCCAAGCGGTTTACCCTCGTCAGCTCCGAACTGCGCGACGGGGTCGATTGGATAATCGGCGGAGTGTCATGGATCGTGGGACCAATGATCGCGCTGCTGATCTGGAGCCAGCACAACCTGGGAAGCGGGTGGATCGAGGCGCTGAGCTCCGCGGTGGCAGGAGCCGTCGGAATGATCCCTCAGGGTCTCGTCCTTCTCACCTCCCTTGCGTTTGCGGTCGGTGTGATCAGGTTGGGACGCCGCAATGTGCTGGTGCAGGAACTGCCCGCCATCGAGGGTTTGGCCCGGGTTGACACCGTGTGCTTTGACAAGACCGGGACACTCACCGAAGGCAAACTCGCTGTTCGCGACCTGATCGCCCTCGGAGATCGCGACCCGGAACCGGCGCTGGCGGCACTGATCGCCGCCGAGCCGGAACCCAACGCGACGCTGCAGGCGATCGCAGACCGGTTCACGACCGAGCAGCCGTGGCGAGCGGAAGGTGCGGTCCCGTTCTCTTCAGCCCGGAAGTGGAGCGCAGCCTCCTTTGGCGCCAAGGGCACCTGGGTACTAGGCGCTCCCGAAATCGTGCTGCCCAACAACCCCCGTGTCGCCGCCCAAGCAGAGACCTACGCAGAAGAAGGCAGCCGAGTCGTGCTCCTTGCGTGGACCGATTACGAGCTCAAAGGCGACACCCTCCCCCGCCGCCTGCAGCCCGCGGCGTTGATCACCCTCGGTGATCGGATCCGACAGGATGCGGCGGCGACCCTGCGATTCTTTGCGGCCCAGGGAGTTCAGGCCAAGGTCATCTCAGGTGATCACCCGGAAACCGTTGCCGCGATTGCTCGCGAAGTCGGCGTTCCAGGCTCCGCCAACGCGGTCGACGCCCGGCGCTTGCCGCGCGATCCGGAGGCGTTCACCGATGCGATCGAACAGGGCACGGTGTTCGGGCGTGTGACCCCGCATCAAAAGCGGGCCATGGTGCAGGCGCTGCAGTCGCGTGGTCATGTGGTCGCAATGACGGGAGATGGTGTCAACGATGTGCTCGCTCTCAAGGACGCCGACATCGGCGTCGCCATCGGAGGCGGCTCCGCCGCCTCCCGGGCGGTAGCCCAGCTCGTTCTCATCGATGGAGAGTTCAGCACCCTCCCCCACGTTGTTGCCGAGGGTCGGAAGGTGATCTCCAACATCGAGCGCGTGGCCAACCTCTTTGTCACCAAGACCGTGTACGCCGTATTCATCGCGTTGGCGGTCGGGTTGGTCGGCCGGCCCTTCCCGTTCCTGCCGAGGCATCTCACTCTGGTGGGCAGCATCACGATCGGTGTCCCGGCGTTTTTCCTGGCCCTCGCCCCCACTGCCGATCGGGCCCGGCGTGGCTTTGTCCGCAGAGTGTTGAGCTTCTCGCTACCCACCGGGCTTGCCGCAGGTCTTGCAACGTTCGCCGCCTACGAGATGGCGCTTGCGGAGGAGGTGACCACCCAGGAGGCGCGAACAACGGCCACTCTGGTGTTAGCCGCCATCGGTCTCTTTGCGCTGGCGATCGTCAGCAGGCCGTTGTTGCCCTGGAAGAAGATCCTTATCGGATCGATGATCGCATTCCTAGCCCTGTTGCTGCTATCCGGCGCCTCGCAGGATTTCTTCGAGCTCAACCTGCCGCGAGCCGTCGTGCTCGTCGCCGCGATCGGTGTCGTCGCGATCACGGGCACGGTAATGATGACGACGTTGCGTGCGGTTGGCTGGGCCAGACAGGTGCCGGAGTACTTGAGAGAGCATCCACCCAACGTGACGGCAACCTGGACCGATCTGCGGGAACGGATTACCCACACTTGGGGCAGTGATGACGAAGCGGACACCGGGATGATGGAACGCTACCGAGCCTGGCAACGCGACCGGATCGAACCCGGCGAGATGCCGGAACTACCGGCGGAGACAGATCCCCTTGCCGACGCCCCAGCCGATCCGCCGGCGCCGGAGGATCTCGACACGCTCGAGTGGTTCAACACTGAAGACCTGCTCGACGACTAATCGACGGGTTTGCGACATTCGGGAATCGGTCGACCTTGGTACTGGTTGCAGACCTCATGGCGAGACAGACCCAGGCGCAGCGACGCGCCGCAAAGACACGCGAAGTGGAAGAACGTCGACGCAAGGAAGCTCGGCACAAGACAATCCGATTCGTTGGAGGCGGCTTCGCCGTCGTCGTGATCATTGGCCTGTTCCTGGTATCCGTGTGGCCTGAACCCGCAGCCGGAAACACATCCGAAGAAGCGTGGGACCTTCCAGCGCTCGAGGGTGACGGCCGAGTTGCGCTTGCGGACTTTGCGGGCAAACCGACGGTGGTCGCATTCTTTGCATCGTGGTGCGAGGTGTGCGAAGAGGAGATCCCACAACTCCTGGCGCTCTCCCGCGAAATCGGTGATGAAGTCAACTTCGTCGCGATCAACTCTCAGGACAACGGGCGCGGGATCGGCGATGCTGAGAAATGGGGCATTGCCGGAGAGTGGCCGCTGGCGAACGACATCGGTGGCTCGAACGGCTCTGGCTTGAGCACGGGTACCTTTGGCATGCGCGGGATGCCGCTTAATCTCATCTACAACGCCGAGGGAATCCTGGTGCATGTGCAACCCGGCGGACTGAGCCCGAGTGCTGCCCTCTCGCTGTTGGGGGACCTCACGGAATTCGAGACGTAGGGCGACAGGTCAGATCAGGTGGGTGAACCCGAAGTAGTACTTCTGACCCTTGTCATCCTTGACCTTGACCGTGAACTCCTTTTCGGCCGGCGCCTCGGGGAAGTAAACCTTCACCTCCCAGTCGCCTGACTCGTTAGCGACAGTGCTGCCGCTGCCGTAGTCGGACTCGACGTAGATGGGGGTGCCGGGAGGGGCCGTTCCCCAGTACACATCGAACGGTGGACTCTCCTCGCAAACGCCATAGACGTTGTGAGCAGTGAACTCGTATTCCTCGACCGGTGCCTTAGTGGTGGTCGTTGGCTCGGGCACGTCGTAGTGCACCGTCACTGTCGCCTGCGTCTGGTTTCCGGCTGCATCTGTGGCTGTGAACCGTGCCCCGTTGGCGCCTGGTGACAGGATGAGCACGATGGACCAGTTGCCTTCGCCGTCGACGCTGGCCTCGTACTGGCCGGCGAATACCAGGGCTCCGGGTTCGGTCGTGCCCCGGAATTCAATGACATCGATCTCGAAGTGCTCGTCGGCCTTGGGTGAGGTGATGACTAGGGGCGGCGGGGTCGTATCGGCGGCCGTGGTCGAAGTCGTCGTAGCGGGTGCGACGGTGGTCGTCGGAACGCTTGTCGTCTCCGGCGCATGAGTAGTCGAAGACACAGGTGGCGGCAAGATCTCGGGCTCAGGAACGGGGACCGTCGGGGGAACAACGGTCACCGGAACTTCCGCAACCTCGGGGGCCGGTGATGGTGCCACCGCAATTCCAGCGAGGACGATGATTGCGGCCGCAACGGCTCCGGCGAACCCGGCCTGGAAGGTGCGCCAGCGCTGGTGCCGGACGACAACGACATCAAACGAGGCGGCCGGAGTGAACTCGGCAATTCCGGCGTGGATCGAGTGGGCTGCGCCGCGAGCGCGTGCATCGAGAGTCGTCATGATGCCTCCCCCAAATCGAGGTCGAGCCGATCGGCCAGCCGCTTCCGCCCTTTGTGCAGGTGAACCTTGACTGTGCCCTCGGCACACTCGAGGATCTCGGCGATTTCGGCGATTGACATCTCTTCCAGGTAGTGAAGAGCGATTGCCTGTGACTGTCGCTTGGGCAAGCTACGGACCGCCTTCCAAAACTCGTCGTCTTCTGCGGGGATGCGCGGCAAGTAGCTCGATTCCGGCTTCATCTGTGCGATCGCCCTGGCTTCGCGCATCTTGCGGCGAAACAGAGATACCGACTTGTTGGCGACGACCCGGCGGACCCATGCCTCTGGCTTCTCATACAACGAGACACGATCCCAGGCGTTGTGGGCGGCGAGGAATCCTTCCTGGGCGAGATCCTCGGCAGCCGACCGACTCCCAGAAAGCGCATATGCCAAACCAATCACGGGCTTCAGCTCCCGGCGATAGAACTGTTCAAAAGGGACGACAGCCCTGATCGGCGCAGGTTCAGCTTGACCCGCGGGCTCCGGCCCGGTCGGATCTGAACGTCGTGCAGATCGAGATATCGCAGTCACTTCTACCCGGTTACTCGCCAGTGGGGGTGCTGAGGTTTACTCCGATTTATCGAACCGATCGTGGATACCTCTTGAGACGGTTCGGGAACCGTGCCTAGAAAGGGTCGACGGCCCTATGTGCGGATTAGCATGGCGCTCCTGCCCTCGTAGCTCAGGGGATAGAGCACCGGTTTCCTAAACCGGGTGTCGGAGGTTCGAATCCTCCCGAGGGCGCCGCCGGTATTAGCTGTGTGGCAACAGATATCGACATTTTGAGCGATGGCCCTAGCAACACCGCAGGCCCAAAGTGTCCGTCTAGTGTCCGTCAGAGCATATTGCCGGATCTCGGACGCGGGTGGGCGCTCGATAGTGCTCCTGGTGATAAGCGATCTGGGCGGGTCCTTGGTCAGCGGTTGGCTTCTTGCCACGTGACTTGCCACTGGAATACCCTCTCCTGTTCTTCCCAGTTGGCCTTGAGGTATTCCAGAATGTCGCCGACATTGGTGTCGCTCAGGACTGATGCGAAGGCCGGCATTTGAGTCTCTGGGAAACCGCCCCCGTTGAGAATGATGTCGGTGAGCAGTTGATCAGGGTGGTGCCAGGTGTGCCCTGTGGAGTCGTGGGGTGGTGGTTTCCAGGTGCCGTCGGCGTTGGGGACCTTCCAGTCTGGAGCGCCTTGGAGTTGGGGCCCGTGGCATGAGGCGCAGTGCTGTTGGTAGACGATTTCGCCCCGCTCGACTCTGAGAGTGTCGAGAGGAGGTGCTGGTGGTGCTGTGCCGCCAACGAGAGCCATGAAGTCGAAGGTTGTCGACGCGGCCGGAGCGGAGTCGGCGGCGCACGATGTGAGCAGCAGAACGGCCACGGCGACGGCAGCTTTGCAGGCTCGGGTCGCAGCGGTCATCCGATAGGGTTGCCTATCCCGCCAGCACAGCTTCCGCCGGGTTCGGGCGCTTCGGGGCTGCGCTCGAACTCGTTGACGAACTGTGCGAGACGAGCGTCGTCGCTGGTGCTCAATTCGAGCTGATTGGCCCAGGCAGTGGCGATGACGGGAGCGGGTTGGTTCGGCACAGGGCTGATCAAAACCTTCTCGCCGGGCTGCGCCAGGGAGCGGAGCCGATCGATCTCGATTTCTTCCAGGTTGGGGTCATAGGTGATCCACACGGCACCGTGTTCAAGGGAGTGAACGGCGTTCTCGGACAGGATTGGGGCGTCGTAGAAGCCACAGTTCTGCCAGACAGCAGAGTGGGCGCCTCCCGCGGGTATTTCGCCTTCGTCATGAATGTCGCCCTCGACATGTTCGGGAGCGCCGACGGCCACGGTTTCGGTGGCATCGGGAACTCCGCGCGGGGGTGGTTGAGATAGGGCGATGACGCCGACAATCAACACGGCGACCCCACCCCCGGCAGTTATGGCAACTCTGCGTCGCCAGGGCGAGGGCGCCGCCTTGTGGCCGGCCTTATTAGGTTGTCGTCTCTTCTTCGCATTGCTCATCGGAGCCTCACTGGTTCGGCGGATCTCAGGGCGGGTAGGGCTCGAATCCGTTGAGTCGTTGTTGTTCTCGGACGTAGGCGACGATGGCTGCGAGGTCGTCTTCACTAAGGCCGGGAACGGGCTCCATGTCGCCGTAGGACCAATGGTGTTGGGGGACACCGCGCAGGGCGGCGAGGATGAAAGCGCCATCACCGTGGTGGTTGGGTTCATAGACCATCGACAGATGCGAGGGTCCCTGGTCGGTGCCACGCAGGTCCGCGCCGTGGCATGCGGCGCAACTGGCCTGATACAAAGGCTCGCCCTGGGCGACGAGCTCAGCGTCCTGAACCGGAATGCCGGTGTCGTGGTCGGATTCGGGCCCGCCGTCGCTCGAGCAAGCGGCCACAACGATGCTGAAGGAAGCGGCGAGGACGATGAGCGAACGGCGAAGGGTCATGATGCCGCACCCACCAATACGGCTGTGACCGCTATGACGGAGATGAGGACGGCGCCTTCGATCCTGACGACGATGCGCAGCATGTGCTCGACCGGCTCGTCATCCGCGTTGGCGGCGAGTTGGGGCACGACGTTGCGATGGTTGTAGCCGCCCATGGCCGCGGCGACACCGACGACCAACAGTTTGGCGATCAGGGTGCGGCCCCAGTCGGTACTCACCAGCTCGCCTGGCGTATCAAGGATCATCCATGTGAGAGCCAGCCCGGCTGCTGATGCTGCTGCGAGCGCCACTGCTGCGATGGGTGAGAACCGGACTGCCAGCTCAGCGGCGCGGAGCGGCGCTCCTCGCCGTCGCCGTTGGGTGAGCACCCAACCCATCGTGAGAACCCCGCCGACCCACACGCCGGCTGCGGCTACGTGGACGACGTCGGCGGTGCGGACCAACCACACGGGTGTGGCCGTGACGGTGTGTCCATCGAAGAGGTAGGCAGCAACAACAGCGACCACTCCGGCGACGGCGATGCTGGATTGCGCCATATCGAGCTGATGGGGGACTTCGACTGGTCGCGGTCGAGCCAGCGTGGCGACTGTGCCTGTTGGCGGGGCGGGCTCGGGCAGGGAAGGCTCGATCGTCGCAAGCGGGGTCGCAGCCGGTTGGGCTCCGATCAGCACAGCCAAGCCTCCGACGATGCGAAGCATTGAGGCGACCCCAAACGATGAGGCAAGCGTCGAGGCCAATCCCGAAGGGGACAGACCTGTGCTGAGCGATCCATGGAGTGCGATCGACATACCGAAAGCCTCGAGCATTGATCCGGCGATGATTGCGAGCGCGGCTCGGCGCACCCAGAACGCCGCTTCGCGGACCTCGCTGCGGCTTCCTGTGAGTGCGAAGGCAGCGAAGGCAAGGGTGCCGATTGCAGCCAAGGCACCGGTCAATGCGACCCAGCGGCCAATCCGAGCCAGCCAATCGCCCGACGACGTAGCCGGCGCCACTGAAGCGGCTGCGATGACGATCTCATCCGCGGTGGCGGTGGAGAGTGTCGCCGGTGGCTGGGGCCCGGGACTCGAACTCTCAGTCGGTGCCGGACTCGGTGCGGCTTTAAACGCAATCGATCCGGACCGGGGGTGGGCGTCTCCGGCTCGCACGGTCCACAGAACTCCGTACGTGCCAGCGTCGAGCGGGTCTGTCGGGCTCAGCAGGAACCGCTCGTCGGAAGGCTGGCTAACGGCGGCGTCTACAACCGCACCGCTTCGGTCGACGAGCTGGATCCCATCGCCCGCAGCGGTGACTGGGGCACTGAATACGAGCTCCAATACGTCGGGCGACTCGTCGAGTTGGGCCTGATCAGCCGGGGTGCTTTCGAGGAGATCGACATGAGCGGCAGCCGGCGCCGCAACACCAACCACCAGCGCGGTGAGCAGCCACAGGGCTGCACCGATGCGTGTGATTGTGCGACGACGGCTCACCGCGAACTCCCTACCTCTAGCTTCCAAGGTGTCAGATCCAGTAGGCGACCAGGATCGCCACGGACGAGGCGGCCATGGCGGCCGCAGCCGTGTACAGCCCCGCGCGGATCCGCCAACCTGGCCTTGCGGTTGGCGGCGCACTCAGGGCGTGAATCCGGTCGGCCACTTGTCCGGCGGTGAACGCAGCCACCGCCGCCGTCACGTCAACGCCACCGAGCTTCTGCAGAGCTCGCCGAGTCGCCGCACGATCATCCGTTGCGGCGTCGGCTGCGTGTTCGATTGCAAAACGTGCAGCGGCCACCACCCGCTTGAGCGGTCGAACAAGCCGGGCGATTGCCTCCGCGGCGGCGAGCACCGCAAGGGCACGCCGATGCCCCAACTGGAGATGAGCTCGTTCATGGGCAATAACCGCATCCAGTTCGGCGTCGGACAACCCGTTCGCCAAACCGGACGTGATCACGACCTGCTGGCTGCTCCCAGCGACGGCATACGCCAAGGGTTGCTGCAGATCGAGGACGACGAGGTCGTAGCCGTCTCGCTGATCGTGGAACCCGATCCACGACTCGATTCGGAGTCGAGCTTCGGCCCTGCGGAGCTGGATGGCGCTGAATGCGACCGATCCGGCCACGAGGATCGCCAAGCTTGCCGAGACCCAACCGATCGCCGTATCTCCCGGGAAGAAGTGGCGGTCAAATGAGCCGCTGGTCCAGAGACCGGCGAGGACCGGAACCGCGCACACCAGTAGTGCTACCTCCAGCAATGCCAGACCGGCAACCATCGTCGCCGTGTTGAAACGTACGTGCTCATTGGGCCGCAGCGCTCGGCGAAACCGACGCGAAGCCAACGGAAGCGCCACGAGACCGGTAGTGGTTACGAGCACAAACTCCGACAGCAGACTGCTCATGGACCCTCCTTAAGCAGCGAACGGAGCTGCTCCCTCTCGGTATCTGAGAGTTGATCAGCGAACCGAGCCAATGCGATGGACCGATCACCGGCCGTACCGAGAACAGCCTCCATTCGCAGCGCCACATGCTCACTGCGGGAATGCACCGGGTGGTATGCGTAGGCGCGACCTTCGCGACGCCGCTCCAGGCGACGCTTCTTCCACAGCCGGACCAGCACCGTCATCACGGTGGTGTATCCGACCGGGTGGTCGGCCGGCAGCGCATCTTGGACCCTGCGTGGCGTCATCCAGTCGTCGCTGTTCCACAGCACGTCCATGACGGCATTCTCTAAGTGCGGATCTCTGGGCAACGTGTTCCCTCTTTGCGATCGAGTCCGGGATACTACGACATAATGTCGTAGTATGTAAACACTTCTGTTCCTCGGACCCTCGTCGAGACCCGATCAGCTGTGCGTGTGGGGTGTGGGTGATCGGTGAGCGTGGCTGGCGGAACTCCGAACACTCGGCGTCGCCACCGTGCCGGCACCGATCGTCTGGCAGCGGTTGGGGTCTACGCAGTCACTCGGGTCGAGCGACTGTGCCCGAGCCGTCAACTGCTTCAGCAGCTTCTGCGTCCTCCGTAGTTGGCGGATCTGGCGGTCGATATCGGCAAGGTGACTCTCCAGGAGATCAACAACGTGTCCGCACGTCTGCTCACCATGGTCCCGCATCTCCAGGAGCGAAGCGATCTCCGCCAGGCTGAGTCCAGTCGCCTGGGCATCGCGGATGAACTTCAGACGATCAACCGCCATCTCGTCATAGTCCCGGTAGCCGTTCGCCGACCGCGCCGGCTCCTCCAGCAACCCGATCTCCTCGTAGTACCGGATGGTCTTGGCGGCCACACCGGTCCTGTGTCCTAGCTCACCGATTTGCATCCAGAGGACTATAGCCCTTGACCTTCCATTCGACTGGAAGGTGTAGAACTAAGGAGGAACGGGTTACGAGCAGACAAGGTGGTCGAAGGTGCAACCTCTCATATCGCTACCAACATCCCAGGGAACCACAGTGATCGCCGACGCCGGCGGCTGGGACCACATGAACGGCTGGGGCTGGGGAATGGCCATTTTCGGATGGCTGTTCATGGCAATGATCATCGCGGTCGTCGTATGGCTCATTCGGTCGACGACCCATCAGCGGCGATCTTCGAAGGGCCACGAGGACCGGGCTCTGCGCGTGCTCGACCAAAGATACGCACGCGGCGAGATCGACCGCGACGAATACCTCGAACGCAAGACAGACTTGGAGCACTGACATGGAAACTCGCCTCGCTACCGACCACCACGACCCCGTCCACGCGACGCACAGCGCTAACGCGGTGTCGCCCGGGAATCCCGACAACCACGAGCATCAAGGGCACGACAAGCACGACGGGCATAGCCCCGGGATGTTTCGGGATCGCTTCTGGTGGTCACTGGCCATGTCGATACCGGTCATCTACTTCAGCACCATGGTCCAGGATTGGTTCGGCTACACCGCCCCTTCCTCCGGCGGTTCCGAGTGGATCGCCCCCATCCTGGGAACAGTGATCTTCGCCTATGGCGGCACCCCGTTCCTCAAAGGAGCGGCCCGAGAGATCCAAGACCGTCAGCCGGGCATGATGTTGCTGATCGGCATGGCGATCAGCGTTGCATTCGTGGCATCAGCCGCCACCACCTTCGGCTGGTTCGATCTCGAGTTCTGGTGGGAGCTCGCAGCGCTCATCACCATCATGCTGCTCGGCCACTGGATGGAGATGCGCGCCATCGGTCAAGCGCGAGGAGCCCTCGCGGCCCTCGCCGAACTTCTCCCCGATCAAGCTGAACGCATCGTCGACGGGGGCACCGAATCGGTACCCACCATCGAACTCGCCGTCGGCGATGTGGTCCTGGTCCGCCCCGGCGGACGGATCCCGGCTGACGGCGCCATCGTGAGCGGTGCCGCCGAAATCGACGAATCGATGGTGACCGGCGAGTCCCGACCCGTCGCGAGGACGGACGGCGCTTCGGTGGTCGCCGGCACCGTTGCCACCGACTCGGCGATCCGGGTCCGGATCGAAGCCGTCGGCGACGACACCGCCATCGCAGGCATCCAACGTCTCGTAGCCCAAGCCCAAGCCTCGCGATCACGCGCCCAGGTACTCGCCGATCGAGCCGCCGCCGCGTTGTTCTTCGTGGCGGTGGCGGCAGCCGCAGTTACGGTGTTGGTGTGGTCACTCATAGGCCAGGTCGACCAGGCTGTCGTTCGCACGGTCGCCGTGTTGGTCATTGCCTGCCCCCACGCCCTCGGTCTTGCTATTCCACTGGTGGTCTCGATCTCCACGTCCAAGGCTGCTCGTCACGGGATCCTCGTCAAGGATCGCCTCGCCCTGGAGAGGATGCGCACTGTCGACGTCGTCCTTTTCGACAAGACCGGCACTCTGACCAAAGGCGCGCACACGGTGACCGGGGTGACCGCCGCCGACGGCGACGAGACCAGGGTCCTCGCCCTCGCCGCCGCAGTCGAAGCCGACAGTGAGCACCCCCTCGCCCGCGCCATCGTCACCGCAGCCGGGAAACGAGGCTCAATCCCGACGGCTTCAGGCTTCATGTCGATGAGCGGACGCGGCGTCGAAGCCGACGTTGACGGAACCCGGGTCACCGTCGGTGGACCCGCCCTCATCACCGAACGAAACCTCGACATCACAACGGTCGATGCGGCCACGGCCAACTGGAAGCAGCGGGGCGCCGCCATCCTCTACGTCATTTCAGGGGGCATTGTGATTGGAGCACTCGCTCTCGAAGACGAGATTCGCGACGAATCACACCAAGCCGTCGATCGTCTCCACCAACTTGGAGTCCGAGTCGCGATGATCACGGGAGACGCCCGCCAAGTCGCCGAAGCCGTCGCCAAGGACCTCGGTATCGACGAAGTACTCGCCGAGATCCTCCCAGAGGACAAGCACTCCAAGGTCGCCGAACTGCAAGACCGCGGCAATCGAGTCGCAATGGTCGGCGACGGCGTTAACGACGCCCCAGCCCTAGCCCAAGCCGACGTGGGAATAGCCATCGGTGCCGGCACCGACGTCGCCATCGAATCGGCCGGCATCGTGCTTGCCTCCGACGACCCCCGCGGCGTTGTCGCCATCCGCCGCCTCTCCCAGGCCGGTTACCGGAAGATGATCCAGAACCTCGTCTGGGCTGCCGGATACAACGTTTTGGCTATCCCGCTCGCCGCCGGTGCCCTCTATTGGGCCGGGGTGGTCCTCCCGCCGGCCGCGGCTGCTGTCCTTATGAGCGCTTCCACGGTCATCGTCGCCGCCAACGCGCAACTGCTCCGCCGGGTCGACCTCGTCGCGACGGATTAACACATCGTCAACAAAGCGAGATCGCGATCACTACCGGCAATCGCCGAACGCCAATCCGCACCGATCACCAATTTGCGAGCAGAAACGAGCACCTCAGAGACCGTCCGAGATCGGCACCTCCAATTGCGGGGTTTTCGAACACTCAGCGCCTGTACGCGAAGATGGGCGTCGCACGCATCTAGGGACGGCGAACAGTGACGATCCTCTCGGGATGGGCGGAGCAGTTCGGGCGGATGCTGCGGAGTCACGAGCGACTTCGCAGCATTGCCAGTGGGTGAACTCACTGCCTCGTCAGATGAAGCCCGGGACGCCCTATTCCACTACTTCCAGGATGGGGACCACCTCAACGACTGGATCAAGAACGACCCTGCGGTTTCGACCGGCGACGTCGAGCAGTTCATCAACGAGGTCGCGCCTCTGCAAATCTGCGCCGACCTCTGCAACGGAACGAAGCATCTAGCCCTGAACCGGCCGCGGACAGGCGATAGCTCCACTGGCTTCACCTCTCAGAACGTGGCGGTCCGGCCATCCGCGATCGGTTCCGGCCTGCCGGCCGATCCTGCCCTACACGGCTGGACGGTCGAGTCCAAGAGCAAGTCCCACCAGGCTGTCGATCTTACCGACCGCGTGGTGACAGAATGGCAAGACTGGCTTGGTAGCCAGGGACTGATCTAGCAAAAGGGGGTCTGGCCCGGTCCCCCGGAGGCAGAGGGTGTCCGTCAACTGTCCGTCATGCGTCGACAAACGATGTAAAACGATGCAAGGCCTGCATCTGGAAAACCGCCCGGAATCCTCTGTGAACATTGACGAATTCGCAGATGACGACAACTGACCCAACACAACGAAATGTGCCCTGGCCGGTTTCCTAAACCGGGTGTCGGAGGTTCGGACTCCACAAGGGGCCGCAGGCTGATGAAAACCAACCTGGAGTTCAATGCAATCGAACTCCAACAGTCGGCTCGGCTAGCTTGCTGAAGCTCATACCTTCGGTTTTTGGCCCCTGGCTTCATGACCTAGGACCCTGGAAGCCCGACCGCTGCTGCCGTTAATCTCGTCTCATGGCTGTCTCTCCTGGTGTTGTGGGCGCCTCTTCTGGCGACGCTGTGCTTGAGTGTCGCGGCTTGATCAAGCGGTTCGGCGAGCGGACGGTCGTCGACGACGTGAGCTTCTCGATCGCTCCGGGCGAGACATACGGCCTGCTGGGTCCGAACGGGGCGGGCAAGACCACAACCATCTCGATGCTGTGCGGTCTGTTGCGCCGTAATGGTGGCACCGTCCGGGTACTCGACCGTGACCTGGACGATGAACCGAGATTCGTGCAGGGTGCAATCGGCTACGTGCCGCAGAACCTGGCGATCTACCCAGACCTGTCCCCGGTGGAGAACTTACGGTTCTTCGGGCGGCTTCACGGTTTGCGTGGCCGAGCCCTCGCGGCACGAATCGACGATGTGCTAGACACGACCGGGCTGACCGATCGGGCCGATGATCGAGCCGAGGAATTCTCCGGAGGGATGAAGCGGCGCCTCAACATCGGGATCGGGCTGCTTCACGAGCCGAGCCTGTTGATTCTCGACGAGCCGACGGTCGGCGTCGACCCCCAGAGCCGGGACGCCATCTTGGCCAGCGTCGGCCAACTCGGAGCGAGTGGGATCGCGGTGCTTTATACCACCCACTACATGGAGGAGGCCGAACGCCTCTGTGACCGTGTCGGCATCGTGGACCACGGCCGATTGGTAGCTGAGGGAACTCGACGCGAACTCGTCGCTCTCGTCGGCGAGCACGACCACGTTCGGCTGAGCCTCGACGACGACCCCCAGCCGGCGGCAGACCTGCTCCAGAAACTCCCCGGCGTCCACAACGTCGCCGCAGCCGATCACACTCTCGACCTGGCTCTATCGGAAGCCCACCGGGCTCTCCCGTCGATCCTGTCCGCGGCAACCGACGCCGGGGCTCGGGTGTTGTCAGTCGAGGTCGTGGAGCCTGACCTGGAGGCCGTCTTCATGCACCTCACCGGTCGGGCCTTGCGCAACTGACCGTCCGCTGCCACCGCTTGGTAGCTGGTATTTCAGCCGACGATGGCTCGTCGCAGCGAAACCGTTGCGGCGATCAGGAGCAAGATCCCGAATAGGACCAGAACGGCGAGCTCCAGACCGATCTGCCCGATACCGCCGCCCCGCTGGATCACCTCCGTGAACGCGTCGACAGCCCAGGCATGGGGCGTGATGTGGGCAAGTGAGCGAAGCCAGCCGGGGAATATCTCGAACGGAACCATGCACCCGCCGAGCGCGGCGAAGGCGAGGCCGGCCGCCATACCGATCGCCGTCGATTGGCTCTCGTTGGTGACCAGTGCGCCGACGAACATCGCTGCTGCTGTCGCGACCAGAGCGAACGACAGAATGATCGCTGCGGTGGCGGGCCACGATCCCCAGTCCAGGCTGAACAGCAGTGCGGTCGCACCGAGAATGAAAGCACCCTGGAGTACGGCAACTGCGAACCGGCCGAGACCCTCGCCGGCGATGACCTGGGCAGTCGAAGCCGGCGTGGCCAGCATCCGCTGGGTGACGCCGAGCTGTCGGGAACGAATCAGAGCCGACGCAGCGACCATGCTCATCAAGAACATGAACAGGATCAACTCCTGGGCGGCGACAAAGCCGACCGCGTCGGATTCGACGTACCGGTCTCCGTCCGCGTTGACGGTGACGACTGCAGCCGCCGTGATGTCCCCGGAAAGAGCAGCTACCTGTTCCAATGCCTGCGCGGGTGGAAGACCCGTCTGCTCTGCGACCACGCGACCGGCTCGGATCGTCGTGTTCTGGTCAGCGATGACCGATCGCACCAGGCTCTGCATCTCGAACCCGCCACTGATCGGGATCACCCGATACTCGATCTCGGCCGTACCGCCCGAGGCAATCGTGTCGTCGTATCCGGCGGGAACGACAACCAAGGCAGTGATGTCCTCGCGCTCCAACTCATCGGTCGCGGCGTTGAGATCATCGAAGACCTCGACTCCGACGCCGTCGGCCTCGCCGAGGCCGTCGATCAACTGCTGGGCCCCAGGAGTCACCCCACCCTCGACATGGATCCCGATCCGTGGCTCGTCGCCTCCCAGGGTCACGCCGAGCACGAGGATCAGGGCCAACGGCAGGACGAACACGAAGAACAGATTCTCACGCTCACGGACCAGTCGCCGCAGATTGCCCGCTGCGATGACGAGGACACTCATGAACGCACCAACCGTCGCTCGGTCAATAACAGACCGGAGCCACCAACTACAGCGATGAACCCGGCGAGCACTAACAGCGTCAAACCGAGATCACCGACTCCGGCGCCGAATGACACATCGCGGAATGCCTCCAGCAACCAGCGATGTGGTGACAGGAAGCTCACCGTCGCGAGCAACCCATCGGTTCGGCTCACTGGGAAGAACGTCCCACCGAGGAGGCCGAGCAACAGTGCTGCAGCAACGGCGAATGACACTGCCTGTGCAGCGGACCGGGCGACGGCGACAACGAGCACCGCCACGGCGATCGCCACCATGACGCCGACCACGATCAGCACCGCAACGGCAACCGGATCGCCCCACTTTGCGCCGCCGAACAGAGTCGTCGCCGCGACGAGCACGACCATGGAAAGCACTCCGACAGACAGCGACGACATCATCTTGCCTACCAGCACGGCCGACCGTGCGATCGGGGCCATCAGGACGCGATCGAGGGTGCCGCCCTCTCGCTCCTCGACCAGGCTCAGCGCCCCGAACTGCACCGTGAAGAACAAGAAGAACACCGAGAGCGACACCGCGTAGTAGGTCGACATGTCCTGCCCGCGGCCCTCGCTCTCGATGGAGACGAGATCGATCGGCACCGGTTCGGCAAGCGCTACAGATGTCAGCTCGGCGATTCGGTCCGTCTCCCCGGCGCTGCCGTCGATGGTCAACACGGAGGCCGTCGCAAGCGAGACGTAGTGGAGGTCGGCTGCGAAGCTGTCGACGATCGCCTCGGCCACATCCGTTGCTACCGGTGATCCGGGGTCGCCGACCACGGTGATCGTCGACGGTGCGGCGGACTGGACCGCGTCGCTGAATCCGTCTCCGATGTAGAACCCCGCGGCCACTTCGCCGTCGTCCACCAGACGTTCCAGGTCGGCACGGTTGCGGGCCGTGGTCATTTCGACGACCCGTTCATCCTCGAGATCGGCGAGTACCGCGAGGAAGCCGTCGGCTATCGACCCGTCGTCCTCGACGGCCACGCCCAACTCGAAGGCGGCCGGGTCGTCGGCCCCTCCGAGGGTTCCGCCCAGAATGAGCGCGAGCGCAAGCGGCCCTACCAGGCCCATGATGAACGCGGACCGATCGCGGCTTCGCTGGGCAACGTCTTTCGCCGCAACGACGAGGATCGCACTCCAGGAAGCCATGTACTTCATGGTGCTCCGCGACCAGCCGCACCGGCAGGGCCTGATGTCCCCGGTCGTTGGTACGTTCTCCTCTTCCCGCCGCGACTCAGGCGCATCCCCCCGAATGGTCATCATGAGAATGGCCACTCACCTTGGCAGGTTCAGGCAATACGATGGGGACTCCAGACCAGATTTGGAGGTGACGGATGTATTCACCACGGATTGGATTGGGGACTCGACCGTTAGGTTCCAGGACTGGGATCCTGCTACTGGCGGCGATGCTGGTTATCGTCGCCGTCGCGGCGGTTCCGGCGGCAGCCGCTCCGTCGGAAGCCGAAGAGCGTCCCGTCATCTGGGACAAACACGGAGACGTCACCGACCTTGGCACCGTCATACAGCAGGGCGCCGGTGAGTTCGCCCTTCGGTTGTTTGGCTCCGGCCGCCCGCCAGGTCCACGAACCATCGTCTCGGGAGCTTGTCAGTTCAACTTCGATTCTGCGGCCCATTGCCAAGAACCTACCTTCACGTGTGCTGGACGACGTGTTTCTAGAGGGGCCCGGAATCATTGGGAGACCGGCCGTTACGAACACTCCGCTCCCGGCTTCGGCGCCGGGACCCGGATCGGGAAATACTATTGGGCTGCGCGACCCGACCGTTCCCCGGTT
>CBDUNF010000010.1:0-35562 GCA_965368515.1 uncultured bacterium | reverse complement strand
GGCCGCCGACGCCATCGCCGGCGAAGGCATCGACGTCGAGGTAATCGACCTTCGCACCATCTATCCATGGGACTTCGCGACGGTGGCGGCATCTGTCGAAAAGACCGGCCGCCTGCTGTTGGTGCAGGAGCCGCAGCGGAGCGGCGGTATCGCCGCTGAGATCGCAGCAACGATCGCGGAGCGATGCGGGTACTCACTTGAAGCTCCGATTCGGCGGATAACGGCAACGGACGCGCCGTGGCCGCAGTTCAACATCGAGAAACACGCATTGCTGACCAAAGACCAGATCGCCAATGCGATTCGGGAAACGGTGGTTGGCTGATGGCGTATGAACTGATGCTCCCCGACATCGGGGAAGGCCTCACCGAAGCCGAAATCGTCAACTGGCTGGTGGGTACAGGCACGGCCGTCGCAGCGAACCAGCCACTGGTCGAAGTGGAGACGGATAAGGCTCTGGTCGAGATTCCCTCACCGCAGGCTGGCGTGTTGTTGCACCAGGGAGCAGCAGCCGGTGCAACGATCCGGGTCGGTGATCTGCTTGCGGTCATCGGGGCTGCTGGGGAGAACTGGGGCGACGCACCAGTGGAACAAGCGGAGTCTGCTCCGCCCGTAACTGCTGCCGTCGCCGCGGTGGAGGCAACCGTCTCCCCGGCGGCCGCGATCAAAGCAATGCCGATTGTGCGTAGGTTGGCCAAGGAGCTTGGAGTCGACCTTGCTTCTGTTGCCGGGTCAGGTCCAGGGGGCAAGATCACGAGGCAAGACGTAGAAGCTGCGGCTCCACCTCCGTCGGCACCGGTGCCGGTCGAGCCGGCTGCGGCACCGGCCGAGTACGAGGGGGAGACGCTCTCCGCACTCCGGAAGACGATTGCTCGGAATCTGACCCAGTCCTGGACCGAGATCCCCCACGTCACAGTGTGGCGGTCTGTAGATGCGAGCGCGGTGCTGCGCGCCCGCAAGGAGACCGGACTACTACTCGAGTCGATTCTGGTCAAAGTAGTTCTGTCAGTTCTCGCCGAGTTTCCCGAGTTCAACGCCACCTTCGATGGCAGCACGCTGCAGCGATCTGATGGAGCGCATGTTGGGATCGCGGTCGACACCGAGGCAGGCCTCATGGTCCCGGTGGTCCGCAATGCTGAGACGATGAATCTGCGCGAGCTCACAGAGGAGATCGATCGTCTCACCTCGGCCTCTCGCGAACGTACTCTTGGTCTGGGCGAGCTAACCGGAGGTACTTTCACCGTGTCCAACGTGGGTGCAGTGGACGGTGGTTTCGGGACGCCAATCATCCCCTACGGCACCACGGCCATCGTTTCGATCGGCCGCGCCGATGATGAGGTCATCGTGCGCAACAAGGCAATCGTGATCGCCCCGGTGTTTCCGGTCTCATTGTCGTTTGATCATCGCGTGATCGATGGGGCAAAGGCGTCCCGGTTCCTGAGGATGTATGCGGATCTGATCGAGGGCTACGGGTTGAGCCGCTGAGCCCACTTGATTCAGTCCAGTCGATGCCGACAGATATTGGGTATCACCGACAGGACCGTTGATGGGTTGGAATTGGCTTGCCAGTAGATCGCCGCGCGTCGTCGCTGCACTGAGCGTCGGCGTCTATGTGGTGATGGTGCCCGTGTTCTGGCAGTCCAAGGGCACCTATGGCATTTTTGCGCTGCTGCCGGTGGCGACCATTGGTCTTCTCTACGGCAGTTCCCGCGGAGCCCAAGCCGGCGCCGCGGCCTTCGCCCTGAACGTTGCCTTGGAGTACATCGCTCACGGGTATTCGCTCATGCTCACTACCGCCAGCGGGTTGGTCGGCAATACGGGCATGATCGCGCTGGGCTGGCTGGTCGGCTATCTCCGTGACCTATCCGAGAGCCGTCTGCGTCAGGTGGTCGAGGAGAAGGACCGACTCATTGGGACGATCTCACATGAGCTACGAACTCCGTTGAGCACAGTGGTGGGCTTGTCCCACGAGTTGGCCGATCGCGCCGCCTCCTTCACTACCGCAGAGGTGGCAGAGTTCTGCGGACTCATCGCCCAGCAGAGCGCGGAGCTGGAGGCACTTATCGAAGATCTGCTGGTCGCCGCCCGTGCCGACATCGAGCGAATCAAGGTACTCCACGTTCCTGTTGATCTCGAGACCTGTGTGGCGAGGGCGGTCGCAGTGGCAACCGAGGCCTGGACCTCACCAGAGGTGAAGGTGCGACACGAGCACGACACCTCGCGGGTGGCGTGCGCCGATAGTCTTCGCGTCCGCCAGATTGTCCGCAACCTGCTGCAGAACGCCTACCGGTACGGTGGTGACGACATCGAAGTTCGGATCGCCGACGCGGGCGACAAGTGTGTCATCTCGGTCAGCGACGATGGGGCCGGCATCCCCAGCGATCGGGTCGCGTCGATGTTTGAGCCACACGTCAGCGCCCATGCTCCCAGCGGTAGTACTGAGTCGTTGGGGCTGGGTCTGTACGTCTCCCGAACCCTGGCCGGTCTGATGAATGGCACCCTCGAATACCGCAGGTACGGCGACCGGACCTACTTTGACCTTGTCCTGCCTGCGGCCGAGATTGAGCCGGTCGTCCTATCGGCATAGGCACCGACGCTCCCTAACTTGGTAGCGAGCGAAGGGATGGTCTCGATGCCGAAACGTCTGTTGCTGATTGTGATTGCCGGTTTGCTGGCCGTTTCGGGGACGGTTCCTCTGTTGGCGGCTCCGCTCGATCCCGGTGGAACGTTCCGAGATGACGATGGCAATGTCCATGAAGGCGCCATCGAAGCCATCGCCGCTGCGGGTATCACCAAGGGCTGCAATCCTCCAGTGAATGACCGTTACTGCCCGGCGGACTCGGTCTCCCGGGGTGCGATGGCTGCTTTCCTGGTGCGAGCGCTGGATCTCGGCCCGGCGGCTGCCGATTACTTCACCGACGACGAGGGCTCGGTGTTTCAGGCCAACATCAACAGCTTGGCCGCAGCGGGGATCACCTTGGGATGCAATCCCCCTGCAAACGACTTGTTCTGCCCCACTGATCCGGTGACCCGCGGGCAGATGGCGGCGTTCCTCGTCCGCGCCTACGGCTACAGCGACGATGGTGGGGGAGACAGGTTCACCGACTCGAGCGGGTCAGTGTTTGCCGCCGCCATCGACAAGCTGGCCACAGCCGGGATCACAAAGGGCTGCAACCCACCCGCCAACACGATGTTCTGCCCGACCCGTCTGGTCCGTCGCGACGAGATGGCGACCTTCCTGGCCCGAGCAGGGAGCCTCGAGCCGATCGTGCCCCCGGAGCGGTGCTCGATTCTTCCCGCCGACAACATCTGGAACACCAAGGTCGACGGGTTGCCGGTGGCAGCCAACTCAGCAGCCTTGATCAGCACGATTGGAGCCAGCGACACCCTGCACGCCGATTTCGGATCTGGCGTATGGCCCCCAGGGTCGAATAGCCCTATCGGTATCCCGTTCGTTGAGGTCGATGCCGACCAGCCCGACGTCGCCATCAACTACACGGCGTACGGATCAGAGAGCGACCCGGGTCCGTGGCCCGTGCCGTCTGACGCCCCGATAGAGGGCGGGCCCGATGCCGGTGGCGACCGGCACGTCATCGTGCTGGACCGTGACGAATGCATGCTCTATGAACTGTTCTATGCCTTTCCCCAGGGGAACGGCTCCTGGAATGCACACTCGGGTGCCGAATATGACCTGACATCAAACGCGCTGCGACCCGATGGCTGGACCTCTGCAGACGCCGCCGGGTTGCCCATCTATCCGGGGCTGGTCACCTACGACGAGGTAGCTTCGGGTGAGATCACCCACGCGATCCGGTTCACGGCTCCGCAGACGCGCAACACCTACGTGTGGCCCGCCCGTCATTTCGCCTCCAGCCTGTCCGGCACCCAATACCCGCCGATGGGCCAACGCTTCCGACTGAAGGCCGGCTTCGACATTTCCGGGTACTCCGCCGAAATCCAAGTGATCCTCACCGCGATGAAGCAGTACGGACTGATCCTCGCCGACAACGGTTCGTCCTGGTTCATTTCCGGAGCCCCGGATGAGCGTTGGGATAACAGCATGCTTCACGAGTGGGATGACATCCCCGGCTCAGCGTTCGAGGCAGTCGACGTGTCTTCGCTGATGGTGGATCCCGATTCGGGACGGGTCGGAAGCTAGAGCAGCTCTGAGGAACGATCAGCACCACCGAACAAACCGTACCTCCGAATGGTGCGTCCTAGGATCTTCCTGTGAGACGGAAGGCATACGAACGAGCACAGGCCGGGTGGGAGGAACTGGCCACCGAACAGCTTCCAGCATCGTATCCACACGACGCCGGATACGTGCTGAGGAGCCCGTTGCGACCCACCCTGATGCCCTCCCAGATTCGCTTCGTGGGTCTTGCAGACGCATCCGGGTTACGCCCGGTCGGACGCCGGCTCGAGGCGTCCTTCGCGGAGTGGTTGCGCCGGGTCCGGATGGCCGATGTGCCGGCCAACAACTTCGGATTGGCGACTGCGTTAGCTAACGAGGCCAAAGAAGAGGAGACGGTGGTGGTGTCCCTGGTCGGTGGGGTGGGTGAATTCCGGTTCACCCACTACAACGGTTGGCTTCCAGACCACAGCTGGCATGGACTGGCTCCTTGGGGTGCTCGGTTCGAACTGCTTGCGCGCACGCCCGACGCCTTCGGCCGTGTCCTGGATGATCTCGCAGAGTGGATGTGTGTGCCCGAGGCACGGGGTGATCATCGCAGCGTCCTGGTGGCCTGCCCCGAGAGAGACATCATCGACGGCACCTGGTGGAGGTATGCGACAGGCGTCAAGGGAGGGCCGATGCCGATCCTCGAAATCGGCCCTACCCCGTTCGCCGATGAGGTTCTCCGGACGACCGGTGCCGCCGCAGCGCGGTCCCCGACCTTGCGGGAACTATCTTCTGCACAGAGCCACTTCTTTGGCATCGCCGACGGACCAGCGGGCTATGTCAGCTTCGCCGACGCAGAAGGGGTCGGATGGGGATCGGGTTATCTGGACCAGCTCGATGCCGCCGCCTTGTCACAGCAGCGTGCGACCCTATCGGCCGAGGACTGGCCCAATCTCGACCGTGTCTTTGAGCGGCTCGACTCTCTTGTCCCCCGGATGCGTGAGTTCTATGACCGCGCCTACCGCAGCGATTACTGGATCGTGCACTTTGGGTTCACGGCCGAGCTGGAGCAACTCCCTGTCGAGTACGTGATCCAGCCGGCCTAGGCCGACCTGTCGGCAACGCCTGTGCGGCGGAAGAGCATCCAGATCAGCGGCAGGCCGCCGAACATGGCCATCGCTCCGATGAACATTGCTGTCTCCAGTCCGAAGATATCGCCGACTGCTCCGAAGAGGATGGTTGCCGTCGACCGGATGGCGAAGTTCATCGATAGATAGACACCGTTGGCGAGGGCACGGCTTTCTGGGACCTGCTCCTGGACGAGGGCCATGAGCACAGGCGGCACGGCCAGCAGCGTGATTCCGATCACCGGCAGCAGGGCTATCCGGATGTTGCCCTCCGTAGCTAGAAAGAGCAGGAGTGCGATCGGGGCACCGATGTGGCCGAAGATGAGAACAGCGCGCCGTCCAACATGGTCGCTCACCCAACCTCCGGCGAACGCCCCCGCAATACCTGCCGCTTCGACGATCGAAAGAGCAGCCCCTGCCAGCCAGATGCTGGTCCCATCCTCCGTGAGGAAGAGCGGGAGAAAGATGGTTACGGACATCATCATCATGCTGCGGACGGCGGTCAGACCACCCAGCATGACCATGAGGCCGCGCATCGAACGGACCGCATCGCGCCAGGGCACCTGCTCCCCGTCGTCCTTGGTGCGCAGCGGAGCGTCGCGGAGCAAGAAGTAGAGAACCGCCGAGGTGGCAATACCGGCGACCGATAGGAACGCCATCCATCGTAACGACGTAAGCGCCAGGGTGCTGACCACAACCAGCGGTCCCAAGGTCCTGCCGAGCTCGCCACCAACCATGAAAAAGCCCATCCCCCGCCCGAGACGATTGCCGGACAGATAGCTGACCGCAACCGGCGCGGTGGCGTGGAATGCGGCAACGCTGACCCCTGCGAGCATCAGCAGCAGCGCCAGGCCGAGATACCCGGGTGCCCAGCCCAAGAAGCTCATCGCGGTAGCGGTGGCTCCCGGGCCGAGGATCACGATCCAGCGCAGCGCCGTCTTGTCTGCGAGGTGCCCAATCACCGATTGGAAGAGAGACGGGAGCTGCAGGAAGACAGACAGCAGACCGGCACTCGTGTTCGTCAGCGAGAACTTCTCAACAAACCTCGGTAGCAGTGGAGCCAGGAACGCCGTGTACGTATCGTGCACCGCATGGCCACCGGCGATGGTGACGAGCCTTCCCGTTTGAAGGTCGGTTTCGGTGTCCTGGGTTCTCGTTGGGATTGGAGTGGTTTCGGTCATCTGACTGGCGATCTCGGCAATTGCCCATCATGTCACATGGGAAGCTGCAAGACGATCTGGCGCACACGTGCAGGCGGTGTAGGGTCATGCCAGTTGTCTATCGGAGGACATGATGCGACGCCAAGGCAGCCTGTTCCTGGGTCTGATCCTCATCGGTCTTGGTGGGATCTACCTTCTCGATGCCCTCGATATCTGGCCGGATGATGTTTCGTCATGGCCCGGAATTCTGATTGTGATCGGGGTTGCCATGGCAGGGGACCAACTGTTCCGCCGTGACGGGGTCTCCTGGGTTGGCCCGATGATCTTCATTGGTCTCGGCGGGTTCTTCTTGCTTCGTGATCTCGATGTCATCGGATCGGACTTCGTGTGGCCCGCGATCCTCATCCTCGCCGGCGTCGTCCTCATTTCCGGTTCGGTGAGGCGGGGGTCCATCGAGACCAGTGCGATAGGCGTTCCCCTCGAAGGAGCAACGCGAGCTCGGGTGCGCATCGATCATGGTGGCGGTGAACTACGGGTAGGGAGCCTGTCGGCTGGCAGCCTGAGCCTTTGCGAGGGCACGGTCGGTGCGGTAGAGCAGCGCGTCAGCCGGTCTCGAGATCGCTTGGATGTCTCCCTGCGGCAGCGGCATGGCTCGTGGTTCAAATCGCTCGGTCGGGAGTTCCGAGTGGATTTCAATCCTGCGGTTGAGCTGGAACTAGATTTCCATACCGGTGCCTCTGACTCTCGGATCGATCTCACCGACTTACTAGTGGAATCGTTCGAGCTGAAGACCGGGGCAAGCTCGACGGTGGTCACCGCTCCCGAGCGAGGCCACACTCGGGCGGCGGTCGATGCCGGCGCTGCCTCGGTCGAGTTTCGGGTACCGCCTTCGGTAGCGGCCCGGATCACCGTCGACACGGGTTTGGCCGATGTCAGCATCGACACGAGCCGCTTCCTGCCTAGCGGGGGTGGCTATGAGTCGCCCGACTATTCGACATCGGTCAACCGGCTCGAACTCCGGATCAAGGGCGGTGTTGGCAGCTTCAAGGTGTCGTGAGTTTCAGCACCAGCTCATCGATCTCGGCACTGCGGCCATTGGCATAACCCCGATCCTCGCCGACCACTTCAAAGCCGTTCTTCTCTAGAACCCTGATAGAGCCGATGTTGTCTTGCGCAGCCCTGGCATACAGGGGTCGAACCGCGATTTCAGCGCGGAATAGCTGTAGGGCGGTCGTGGCGACCCCCTTTCCCCAATGGGCGCGATCGACCCAATAGGTGATCTCTCGATCACCCTCTTGAACCCAGCTCGCGATGTGGCCGATCACAGCATTGCCTCGGAGGACTGTTCGCTTGATGACGCTGTCGTTGGCGAGCAGCCGGGTCCAGTGCGCCATGAAGGCGTCGCGATCGGAGGGGTCCTCCGGTGTGAAAGCAGCCATGCGGATTGCCTCGGGATCCTGCACGTGTTCGAAGAAAGTCGGTAGATCGGCTTCCTCGACGTCACGCAGACTGACGCGGTTCGTGTTCATGAGGTATTCCTACCACAGGGCACCGACAAGCAACGGAGACAGCGGGTATGGTCGCGGCCATGGCTGATGCCTACTTCACAACAACAGACGGCATGTGGTTCAAACCGACAGGGCACAGTCGCGGTCCCTGGGACCCTGACGCTTGCCATGCGGGGCCGCCGACCGCACTGCTGGCCCGAGCCATCGAACCGCTCGCTCCCGGGCAACGCTTGGTCAGAATCACCGTCGAGTTGATGCGCCCAATCCCGATGGCTGGGTTCAGGGTCCAGGGAGAGGTGCGGCGTCCCGGCCGATCGGTCACGTTCACCGAGGCCGATATCTTTGACGAGGACCACATCTATGCGCGTGCGTTCGGCATGCACATCCGTACCTTGGACGAGCTGATAGTGCCGACTCCACAGGTGGATGCACCGGTTTTCGCAGATGCCGTGCCGGGGGAGTTTGCGATTACCCCAGTCACCGACAACCGAGCATTCGTGGCATCGGTTGAGGTGAGATACGACCCTTCAAGCGGCATGGGTGATGGTGGTCCAACCACGATGTGGATGCGCACGCGGGTCCCGATTCTTGCGGACGAGGAGCCGACCCCGTTTCAGCGCATCTGTCCGCTCGCCGACAGCGGCAACGGGATTAGTTACAACAACTATCTGGACGAGACACTGTTCGTCAATCCCGATCTGCAACTCTCGCTGCACCGTGATCCCGTCGGCGATTGGTTCTGTTCGCAATCGGTTTCCCATTGGCAACCCGATGGCACCGGGATGTCCGACTCGGCGTTGTTCGATACTGAGGGTGCCGTGGGCCGTGCCGTCCAGAACCTGCTGCTCGCCGATATCCGCGGTTAGGCCGCGGCTGCGCTCGCCGCAAACTGCTCGACAGCGGCGAACAGAGCGTCGGGTCGCACCGGCTTGGACAGGAAGCCGTCCATTCCCGCCACTACACATCGGTCACGCTCCTCGGTGGTGGTGTGTCCGGTGAGGGCGATGATGGGGGTGCGGGCGATGCCCTGGAGAACCTCCTCAGCTCGCATCGCGGCAGTCGTATCGAATCCGTCGAGTCCGGGCATCTGAAGATCCATCAGCACCGCGTCGAATCGTGATTGCTCGAACGCATCTATTGCCTCGATGCCATTGCGGACGGCAACTGCACGATGGCCCCGTTCGGTCAGCATGCGGACAGTAAGAACCAGATTCGTCTCAACGTCATCGACGACCAGGATGTTCATCGAAGGTCGGCTGGAGACCAACGAGTCGGCGGTGAAGAGGGTATCGGTGTCCCCGGCCCGTGTGGCGGCGATAGTTGCCTTGACGACGTCTACGAGAACGCCGGGAGCCGTTGGTTTGCCGACGTAACCCTTGACACCGGCTTCGCGGCATCGGGGCTCGTCGCCCTCGCGACCCGACGGGACTGTCAGCGTCACAGGAACGGTTCCTCCGGAAAGGTCCATCAGGGTGCGCGCAATCTCGAACGGCTTGTAGGCCGTGTCGAGAACGATGGCATCGAGGCGCTGTTCGCTCTTCCCGGCTGCGGAGGCCGCGTCTGCCGCGGCCCCGATATCGCCCACGATCAGCGGCTCGAGCCCTCCGCCGAGGAGGTCGGCTTCCAGGTTGCGGCGGTCATCGGGCGAGCTCGACATCACCAGGACAACGCTGCTGTCGGCGCCGGGTGTGGGTGTGCCCGCCGCGGTACCGTCGGCGACCTCAACTGCGATGGTGAAGGAGAATCGGCTCCCTCTGCCCACGCGGCTACTGACACTGACCTCGCCGCCCATCGCGGCCACAATCCTGGAAACCACGCCGAGACCGGTGCTGCCCGTCGCCGTATTCGCCTGTTCGCTCTGTTCAAACAGCGTCGGCAGAAGGTCGGCGGGTATGCCGACGCCGGTGTCCTCGACGCTGACAAGCAGCTGTGGCGGACCATCATGTTCGTCGACGTTCTCGACCGATATGTCGATCCTGCCTTGTTCGGTGTACCGGACGGCATTGCTAACTAGGTCGATCAATACTTGCTGAATCCGGGCGGCGTCGCCGACAAGCGTTTCCGGTACGTCCGACTTGATATCCGCCTCGATCTGCAGACCCCTCTGCCTGGCTTGGAGCCCAAAAATGCGAATGACGTCGGCCACGGCATCGCGAATATTGAACGGGGAGGGGTTGATCTCGATCTCGCCCAACTCGATCTTCGAGACGTCGACGAGCCGATCGGCGAGGTCGAGAAGCGATTCTGCCGCAACCAAGACGGTCTCGAGCGATTCCTTCTGCGTGGGAGTGAGCGAGTCACGCAACACGATCTCAGTGATCCCGATGACAGCGTTGAGGGGTGTGCGGATGTCGTGACTCACGTTGGCGAGGTACTTGGTCTTGGCTCGAGTGGCCGATTCGGCTTCTTCTTTGGCGGCGACCAATTCGGCCCGTGCCTGGGAATGGATCAGCGCGTGACGGATCGCCCGTTCGAGGGAGTCGGCGTCAAGCTGGTCGGTGGCGAGATGATCCGTCGCACCGGCACCCAGCGCCTCGATATCCAGGTCGTAGTCAACGTGCGCGGAGAGGATGATGTACGGAGTCGAAGACCCTCCCTTGATCGACTCAGCGATCAGGTCCAGACCGCTCGCGGTCCCTAGATGCTCGTGCACCAGGTAGACGTCGTGATCGTCGGCGGAGATGGCAGTTCGTCCATCTGCGTGGGAGGCGGCCCAGTCGAGCGTGTAGCTGCCGTGCCGAAACTCAGAAACAAGGCGCGCCACGAGCATGTGATCAGCTTCATCGGGGGCGATGAGCAGCACACGTATCGCATGATCATCGAGAATCTGCCGTGGTATCACGTCTGCTCCGGTGTCCTTGTTCTATGACTAGTCAGTCGGCAATTGTCCTCTGTTGATAAGTGCAGGGAATGATTGGGTGGCAAGCCGAAATGCCCATCTCGCGAAATCGGCCGCAGCGAAGAACTGTTTCGGGTTATGTTGTGTTCGTGGCGAGCCGATTGGACCAGGTGAGTTCTCGTCCCGGGCAACAAGGAGCAGTTGGAGATGGGTCATTTCACGGGAATGTCAAAGCTTCTCGTGCCGCTCGACGGCAGCGAAAGCAGCGTCCGCGCTGTACCCGTAGCAGCGAGGCTGGCGGACCGGCTCGGATTCCGGGTACAGCTCTTCCATCTCGTTGATGATGAGGCCGGAGCCGACCGGGCACGCAATAAGCTCGACGAGATCGCTGCTCGTCACCTAGATGACATGGGCGCTGAATGTGTCGTCGAGGTTGGTGACGATCCCGTGGCCGCGATCGTTGCAGCTGCCGGGGCCGATGCCCTGCCGTGCATGGGAACGGCCGCTTCTGTTCGATTTCACCAGGGACACTTCGGTTCCGTTGCCGAAGGCGTGGTTCGTAATCTGGCGCGACCGATGTTCTTGATTGGCCCGGACATGGAACCTTCCCCTGGCTCTCCAACTCAGAAGATCGTCGTCCCCGTAGACGACTCTGTTCTTTCGGAGAGCGCGTTGCCGATCGGGGTGGCGTTGGCCGAAGCATTTGGGGTCCCACTTTGGGTTGTGTCGGTGGCATCTCCGCGACACGAAGCCAAGATCGGGCGTGGATCCGGACTTGTCGTCGGCCATTCCCGGTATGTCCACAACCTCGCCGCCAAGATCAAGCGCAGCCATCCCGACCTCGACGTCGAATATGAGTCTCTTCACGACGAGGATCCCGCCGACGCCATCGTCAGGTTCGTAGGTGACGATGGAACGGCAGTCATGGCAACTCACGGGCGCTCCGGGTTGAGCCGGTTGGTTGCCGGCAGTGTTGCCACCGGTGTGGTCGCCCACTCCAAGCGAGCCGTTGTCGTCTTCCGACCGGAGGAGTAGGCGCAGAATCGCCCCGTGGGCTCGCCCGGATCCTCGCAGCATGGGGTTTGCCGACGGCGGGCTACCAGTAGCCGTCGTGAACCGTGCGGGATTCGGCTTCGAGGAGGGGGCCGTCGATAGCGATGCTGCGGGTAGCGTTGCCCAAGACCTTTCGGGACGGCATCCGCAACCCGGTTCCACCCGACATTTCTTCGAGCGCCCTGGCGGGGAAGCCAAACACTATCCGCTTGATGCCGGACCAGTAGATGGCCCCGCAGCACATCGCACACGGCTCTGTGCTGGTGTACAACGTGGCCGCAGCCATTGTGCTCGGCTCCAATGCAACGCTCGCCTTGCTGATCAGGCGGAGTTCCGCATGCTGGGTCAGATCATCCGTCGTGTTGATGGCGTTGCGGGCGGTAGCGACCACCTGACCATCGACAACCAGCAGCGCGCCAAAGGGCTCGTCGCCGCGGTGGCGCGCTTGGCTTGCAAGATCGATAGCGTCCCGCATCCACAGTTCATCGGACATGGCTCAAGGCTACCGGTGAACCCGGTCGACTACTAGCTCGTTGCCGATTGCTCTAACAGTGATGTGGCTAGCGCAGGACCTCTACCTCAGGAGACCACCGGTACTCTTCAGGTGACGAGTTCGCACCCTCCCAGACAACCCGACGGAAGTACTCGGGATCAGTGTTGCCCTCCGAGTTGATCAGCAGGACCTGTGAGTCGGGTCCGAGGCCGATGTACTCCTTGAGATCGTGGAACTCGGCGTAGTCGGCGGTGAACATGAGCGCACCGAGGGTGACCGCGCCGGACTCTCCGGACACGATGAACGGATCACCATGCAAAGGCACGCCGTATACCCGCATGCCCTTGGCCGCGACGTAGTCGGGACACGAGACGAAGGCATCGACGGTGTCCCACAGCACATCCCAGGCAATCGGGCTCGGCTCGCCGCAGGCGAGGCCGGCCATGATCGTCTGGAGCTCACCGGTGACGTCGTGCGGCTTGCCGTCACCAATCCGGGCGGAGTGGATGAGGCAGTTGGCTTCGGACGGCTCGACGACAATTGTGGTGGGGCGGTCGGCCCCAAATCTGCTGCTGTAGAAGCCGGTCGTCGCGGCGGCTAGAGCGCCGACACCTGCCTGGACAAAGACGTGGGTTGGCTTGACGATGCCGGTACCGGCCAGCTGTTCCTGCGCCTCAGTGAGCATGGTCGTGTAACCCTGCATAACCCAGCTGGGGATATCGGTGTAGCCCTCCCAGGACGTGTCCGAGATGACCTGCCAGCCGTTGGCGTCCGCATCAACCGTCGCCTGGTGGACGGCGTCGTCGTAGTTGCCGTCGACAACACGGACCTCGGCCCCATAGGCCTCGATCGCTTTGATGCGTGCCATCGATGTGTCCTTGTGGACGTAGATGACGGCTTTGCAGTTGAGCTTCGATGCACCCCAGGCAACACCGCGCCCGTGGTTGCCGTCCGTCGCGGTGGCGAACGTGATGTCGCCGACCTTGGCCCTCGTCGCCTCGCTGACCAGTTCGTCGTAGCTCAAGTCTTCGCCATTGAGGCCGAGCTTCGATCGAATGAACTGATAGATGGCAAAAGAGCCACCGAGCACCTTGAACGAGTTCAGGTTGAGTCGAACGGACTCATCCTTCACCCAGATACCTCCGACGCTGAGCATCGAGGCAAGACCGGAAAGGTTGCGAAGCGGGCTAGGGCGGTAGCCGGGGATCTGCCGGTGGAAGGCGCGGGCCTGTTCAAAGACTCCCGCGGGGAAGACGGAGGCGACTGCACTGCTGGTAGCGATGTCCCGCGCTCTCGGGTTGGCGACCCATTCGATGGGTTTTTCGTAGGTGTTCATGCCACCCAGGCTAGCGATCACCAGCTTGATTTACATTTCGTAAAGCAAGCTCTAGCTGTTGAGGCTGACCACCGTCTTCAGTGCGATTTCAACCATCTCGTTGAAGCTGGTCTGGCGCTCCTCAGCGCTCGTCGCCTCATGGGTGAGTACATGGTCGCTGACGGTCATGAGAGCTAGAGCGCGTGCCCCGTATTCGGCAGCAAGACCGTAAAGACCGGCGGTTTCCATCTCGACCGCAAGAATCCCCATCCGCTGATTGAACTTGATGCGAGCTTCATCATCAGGGTGATAGAACAGGTCGGTTGTGTAGATGTTGCCGACGTGCACCTTGTGGTCGTAGGTCGCGGCGACATCGACTGATGCTCGCAACAGGTCGTAGTTGGCGATCGCAGCAAAGTCGTAGCCGCCATACCGTGCCCGATTGGTGTTCGTGTCGGTGCTCGCCCCCATCGCAATGATGATGTCGCGGACGGCCACTTCGTGGCTGAGAGCCCCGCAACTACCAATCCTGAGCAGGTCCTTGACCCCATACGACTGGATGAGTTCGGTTGCGTAGATGCTTGCGGACGGGATACCCATCCCCGTTCCCATGACCGAAACCGGAACACCCTCGTATGAGCCGGTGAAGCCGAGGATATTCCGTACCGAGGTAACCAGCTTGGCGTCGGTGAGGTAGGTCTCTGCGATGTGCTGTGCCCGTAGCGGGTCCCCGGGCAGCAGGATCGATTCGGCGAAGTCGCCTGGTTCTGCGTTGATATGCGGGGTGGCCATGTCTGTGATCCTCCTGCCTGACGACGCAAGGATGCGCCGGCGCCAATTACCTGTTCAGCGTAGTGATCCTCAAAGGTGCTCGGACTTCTGCCAGGCCCGGAGCAGACGTAGATGCTCGATGTCCTTGGGTCGACCCGCGAGTTCCTTGTACGCAACGACCAGATCGAGCCGCACCCATGGGATGCCGTCGATGAGTTCGGCGGTCTCGATGGCGTCATCAATATCTACATTGCCGATGGCCCACGATGTGCCGACGGTGACCGTGCCCGCAAAGAAGCTAGCGACGGTGATGTCATGCTCAGGGAGGTGAACGAGCGCGCCGATCGATTGCGCCTGTTCCCAGGCCCGGCTTCTGCTCACGATGTCAATGTCGTTGACCTCAGGGATTATCCCCCGTACCAGCAGTGGGCCGCTCCCGAAGACCGCGTAGTTGTCCGGCTGAAAGCGCAGGGCTCGGATGCGCCTGGTCGCTTCAGCGAGGTTCATCGTATCGAGGGTTTGACCGGCACGGGCTTCGTAATCAGCTGCGCGGGCCGGGCAAACAGCCTCCCGCGCTCAGCCCAGACGACGGCGCCGAGAGCCAGCATGCCGAAGACCAGGAACGAAATGATCAGCGGCGTTGCGGAGTCCCTGTACAGACTGTCGATGACCGCGCCGAGCGCAGCGCCTCCCGCCAACGACACCGTACCGATCACTGCAGAGGCTGTGCCGGCAACGTGACCCATCGGCAACATCGCAAGCGTGTTGAAATTCGGGATCAGCAAGGCGTGGAATGTCACGATCGCGACGAGCCCCGCGATCAGGGCCCAGAACGACAATGATCCCCCTGCTGCGATGTTGGCGATGTTGACCACAGCTGCTGCACCGGTATAGCCGATGAGCACGAAATGGGTGAGTCGGCGGGCGCCGACGCGCTGCACGATGTTGGCGTTCAACAACATGGCGATGCCCATGACGCCGGCAACACCGCCGAATATGAGAGGGAACTCATCAGCTCGTCCGTAGAAGTCGCCAAAGATACGCTCTGAGCTCGCCAGGTATGAGCTGAAAACCGCAAAGGTCATCGTCATTGCGAGGGTGTATCCCAGAGTTGCTCTATTGCTGAGCACCTCGCGGGTTGAGGCAACGATCGCATGACGATCGATCGGGATTCGATTTTCTTCCGCCAGAGTCTCGGGAAGGACGCGAGCCCACAACGCGATGATCACAACGAAGACAATCCCGAATGCAAAGACCGACTGCCAGGGAAAGGCGCTGATGAGGGCCGCCCCGATTGACGGAGCCAGGACCGGCACCATGATGAACACGGCCATGATGTACGACATCGCCCGAGACATCTCGTCCCCGCTGTAGTGGTCTCTGACGATCGAGATCGACACGACCCGGGGTCCTGCCGATCCAACGCCCCAGATGAAGCGGCTGACCAGAACCAGCTCGAGTGACGGAGCCAGGAGTGCTCCGAGTGCGCCGAGGCCGTAGATGGCAAAGCCGAGGTACAGAATGGGCTTCCGGCCGAATCTGTCGGTCAATGGACCGTAGAAGAACTGGGCAAGCGCCATACCCAACAGGAACATCGTCACGATCTGTGCGACCCTGGTCGAGTCCGTTGCCAGGCCGTAGTGGTCGCGAATCTGATCGAACGCCGGGAGCATCAAGTCGATCGCCAGGGCGCCCAATGCCATGATCATCGAGAGGAGAGCCGTGAAGTGGCGGCGACTCAGTGGCTTTCGTTCAGTCCGGGCAGATGCGATAGCGGGTCCTGGTGGGTAGCCAGCCACGGTACCAGGGCGTTAGTACGCCAAAGTGAGGGTCCGATGGTGCTCGCCCATCACGTCCGCTTCTGGTCCGAGCACCGCGCTTTCCCACAACGCGTAGTCCAGCGCCGGGGTGGATACGTCAACACCGTGCGCACGCAACGCCTCGGCCAGGCGGTCCCCGCAATAGACGGTGGCCCAGCGGATCGCAAGCTCCCACGGGGACTCCTTGGGGACGAGCCCCCTGGTGTCGACGGTGGTTGCGAGCGCGCGGTCATAGACCATCACTCCGAAGTGACGGAACACACGGGGCAGCATGTAGTCGGGGTACACAGGAAGACGCTCGAGTCCGGTAAACGGGTTGCTGCCCCCGGCGGACATCATTGCCGTTGCCAAACGCGCGAGCTTGTAGAACGGTAGGACGCCGGCAGGCGAGGTCGGGGAGTCATCGAATCCGGGGACGGTGTCAATCAGGAGGTCGACGATCCGTTCTGCTTCCCGGCCGGCTGCCGCAACGAGGTTGGCCACATCACCATCCCAGCGATTCCTGATGGCGGCCACCACTGCGTTCAGTTGTGTCCACTTCTCGTCTCGAAGCTGAAGGGTGCCGCTTCCTGCGAAGAATTCGGCTGCGCTGAGGTCTGCAAACACGTCTAGGTCGAAACCGGAATCCTTGGTCTGGCGGGCAAAGCACGAGAAAACGGCGGGGGCATCGTCGAGATCTTCCCCGTCGTAGTGAGTTGTCCACATTTGCTCACCGTCCGGGGGCCAGATGCAGGCAAGCACGGAACAGGCAACAACACAGAGGTTGTACCAGTCTTCGTCAGCGAGTCCGTGCGGCAAGCCCTTGTAATCCCAGGCCGGCAGTGGGAACCGTCGATCGGCCCATTCCATTGCGAGGGATTCGATAGCCTCACGAGAGACCGTGACACCCCATTCGACTGGTGGGGGAGCATTGCGGATGTCGATATTCATAGTGAACCATGATCGTTGAGTCGGTCGACGCGATCCACTTGGTGGCTAGGCGAGGGTTGCGAGTCGCCCCTCGAGGAAGCCACGGGTGTCAGTGTTGTTGGTCAATGCGATGGCCCGGCGGAACGCGATCGTCGCCTCTTCGTAGCGCTCCAGCCGCAAGAGGAGTTCGGCCCGAGCCGAGTGGAACCACGGGTAGTCAACCAAATCCGCAGTGACGGCGTCGAGGGCGACGAGACCCTCCTCGTTGCCGTCGGCCATGGCGACAGCAACGGCCCGATTCAGGGCGATGACCGGGGATGGTTGCATGTCGTAGAGACGGTCGTACAACGCGCGAATCTGTTGCCAGTCCGTCGCCACAAACGTATCAGCCTCAGAGTGGAGCGCGGCGATGGCTGCCTGGATCTGATAGGGCCCCGGTTCCTCGATCTCGAGGGCGCGGTCAAGCAGTTGTGTGGCTGCTTCGATCTCATCGTGGTGCCAGACCGACCGATCCTGGTCTTCGAGAAGCACAATACGGTCATCGTCGGTCCTGGCGTCGCGACGGGCATGGTTGAACCTCATGAGTGCCAGCAGACCCAGCGCCTCGGCTTCCTCAGGGAGCAGACTGGTGACGGCGTCGCCCAGCCGGATAGCGTCGCGACATAGTGAACTGCGTACTACGTCGTTGCCAGAGCTCGCGGCGTAGCCCTCGTTGAAGATGAGGTAGATCACAGCGAGCACTGCCGCGGTTCGGTCGGGTAGCTGCTCGGCGTCGGGTACCCGATACGGAATCCCTGCTTGTTTGATCTTCCGCTTGGCCCTCACGATGCGCTGGGCCATAGCGGCTTCTCTGGTGAGGAAGCCGCGAGCGATCTCCTCGGTGGAGAGCCCACCGAGTGTCTTTAGCGTGAGTGCCACCTGCGCTTCGAGTGCCAGCGCGGGGTGGCAGCACGTGAAGATGAGGCGGAGTTGGTCGTCGTGCATTGTGCTTTGCGCTGTATCGCCCGGCCCTGCGTCGCCGTCGCCGCGTACCCGGTGTTCGAGCTCGGCGAGCTTTTGCTCGTAGTTGGTCTGGCGGCGGAGTCGGTCGATGGCCTTCCGTCTGGCGGTGGTGGTGAGCCAGGCTCCGGGGTTCGTTGGAACCCCGGAGACCGGCCACTTGGTCAGCGCGGCGGTCACAGCATCCTGAACTGCATCCTCAGCTACGGCGAAGTCGCCTACCTGGCGGATCAGCGTGGCAACGACCTTGCCGTACTCGGCGCGGAAGACCTGTTCGATCGCAGCGTGGTCGGTCACTCAGCTTGCTTGCTGTTTTCCCAATCCCACAGCGGGCGCACCTCGACCGATCCATGCCAGGAACCTGGAAGTTCGGCCGCGACCTTGATGGCGGCGTCCAAGTCGGGCACATCGATCAGGTAGAAACCGCCGAGGACCTCTTTGGTCTCGGCAAAGGGACCATCAGTGGTGAGCGTCTTGTTGTCGCGCACCCGAACGGTTGTTGCGGTGTCGGTACCGTCAAGCGCTTCACCACCGAGATTGATTCCGCGTTCGTTGATGCTCTGGGTGAACTTGTAGTACTCCTCCATGACCTTGGCCATGTCTTCCTGGCTGGCTTCGACGGTCGGGTCTGAATAGATGAGCAATGCGTACTTCATGTCGCTCCCTCTCTTGCTGGGACGGCCCTGTGCCGCCCTCTGTGAGAACGACGAACGGGATCAATGGATTTCGACACTACCCGGGAAAATGTCTGGGTCGTCGGGCGGGATCTCCGATTTCGGCAAGATCGGATCGCACCAACCCGACGCTGGTGATATTCGACCTCGTCATCGCCGTTGATCTGTCCGACCGAGATATCTGAACAAACCGATATCGCCACGTTCTATTCTGGCCTCATGAGTGACTACCGCCCTCCGCTTCGTGATATCCGTTTTGTTCTCGAAAACATCGTGGGGCTGGACGACCTGTCCGCACTGCCTGGTTTCGAGCACGTTGCAGCAGAAGATGTCTACGACGCACTGGATGAAGCCGGCCGGTTTTTGTCCGAAGTTGTAGCTCCGACCAATCCGATCGGTGACAGTCACGGGGTCGTTCGCAATGACGATGGCTCGGTGACGGTTCCCGACGAGATGGTGTCCGCCTACCGGCAGATGGTTGCGGCCGGTTGGCCTGCGGTCAAAGGTGACATGGAATACGGGGGCCACGGATTCCCCGGGGTGATGGCAACCGCCATCCAGGAGATGCTTACGGCCTCCAACATGGCGTTCTCGCTGTGTCCGATGCTTACCACCAGCGCTGTCGAGGCTTTTCAGCATCACGGCACCGACGAGCTGAAGGCTCTCTATTTGGAAAAGCTCATCTCCGGCGAGTGGTCGGGCACGATGGCGCTCACCGAACCCGAGGCCGGGTCGGATGTAGGTGCGCTGCGGGCCAAGGCGTGGCCGCAAGACGATGGCACCTGGCGGATCCAGGGAACCAAGATCTTCATTACGTGGGGCGAACACGAGATGGCCGACAACATCATCCACTTTGTTCTTGCGCGGGCGCCCGAAGCGCCGCCCGGGACAAAGGGCATCTCGCTGTTCCTGGTTCCCAAATACCTCGTGAATCCCGACGGCTCATTGGGTGGCCGCAACGACGTCGAATGCGTCGGTGTCGAGCACAAGCTCGGCATTCACGCCAGCCCCACTTGCGTTATGGCGTACGGGGAGAAAACGGGTGCGGTCGCCTATCTAGTTGGCGAGGTCAACGCAGGAATGAGGTGCATGTTCACCATGATGAACGATGCACGCTTGCACGTTGGTCTGGAGGGTCTTGGTCTCTCGGTCAGGGCGTACCAACAAGCCATCGACTATGCCAAGGAACGCAGGCAGGGCCGGGCAATCGGCACTCCTCGTGATCAGCAGGCTCCGATTATCGAGCACCCGGATGTGCGTCGGATGCTGATGACGATGAAGGCAAACATAGAGGCGATGCGAGCTCTCATCTTCGATACGTCTGCTGCGGCTGATCGCACCGTTCACGCGGCCGATGAGCAAGACCGGATCGCCGCATCGAACCGGGCAGCGCTATTGACGCCGATCGCCAAGGCATGGGCTACCGACTTGGGCGTTGAGCTGACCTCGCTTGGAGTTCAGGTGCATGGCGGCATGGGCTTCATCGAAGAGGCTGGTGCGGCTCAGCACTGGCGAGATTCGCGAATTGCCCCGATCTACGAGGGTACCAACGGTATTCAGGCGATCGACTTGGTGATGCGGAAGATATCCATTGCCGAGGGATCGGTGGTAGATCGGTATCTCGCCGAGATGGAAGCCACCGCGGGCGAATTGTCTGCCGCTACGGATGATCTTGCTGCGATGGGTGGGTCCTTGCAGCGGGCGGTCTCCGCGCTGCGGACATCAACCGACTGGCTGCTCGCCGCTGAGCCGTCTGATGCACTCGCCGGAGCCACGCCCTATTTGCGTCAGTTTGGTGTCGTCGCCGGCGCGTATTACCTGGGGCGATCGGCGCTCGCGGCAAATCAGCAGCTGGAAGACGCAGAAGACCCATGGCTGCTAGCCAAGATCGATACAGCCCGGTTCTACATTGATCAGATCCTGCCCCAGGGAGCCGGGATGGCCCCCGCGGTTTCGGCTGGCATTGGCCAGCTGTTTGTGATCCCAGAGGACCTGCTCGACTAGCGCTACCGTTCTTGGGAATGAATAGGTTTTTGAGCTGGGTACTGGGTGCGTTTGCCGCCATCACTGCGATTGCTGCGCTTCGTCCCCGAGCCGAGGCTCCTGACCGGTCGGAGAAGACGCCGGTACCGGTAGCCGAGCCCGAGTCTCACCGTTGGTTCGACGAGCCGCTCTCTGTCGCCAAGTCGGTCGTAGGCCGTCTCCGCGAGCACAACATGCCAATGATCGCCGGGAGCCTGTCGTACTACGCATTCCTGGCGGTCTTTCCGGCGGCCATTGCTGCGATCTCGATCTACGGCCTGATCCTGGATCCCGCTGATCTCGCGGTCCAGATAGACGCCATTACCGAAGCGCTTCCCGATGATGCCGCCAGCCTTATCTCCAACGAGCTGACCGAGATAGTCGAATCATCGAAATCCGGGCTCGGGCTTGCGGCCGTGCTCAGCATCGTTGGTGCGCTTTGGTCGGCATCTGCGGGCACCAAGGCGTTGATTACAGGAATCGACATCGCTTACGAGACCCCAGAGAACCGGCCCTTCATCGTCTTACGCGGCATGGCGCTAGGAATCACCATCGGGCTGATCCTGTTTGTGGCGACTGCGGCATTTACGGTGACCTTTCTCCCAGAGCTGCTCGATGCGACGGGTGCTGACAGGCTGATCCCTCTCGTGGAATACGGACGGTGGCCCATCATCTTTGTAGCTGTCATCGGAGGCCTGGGATTGCTCTACAAGATCGCACCCAACCGGCCGGCCGCCAAGTCACCGTGGATTTCTGTCGGTGCGCTGGTGGTAGCGGTCCTGTGGCTGCTGGCGACGGTGGGGTTCTCGCTCTACACCGACCAGGCGCCTTCGCTGGGTGCGGCATACGGAACCCTGTCGAGCGTCATCGTGCTCATGCTGTGGTTCTTCATCTCCGGACTCATCGTCCTAGTCGGAGCGGAGTTGAATGCCGAGCTCGAAGCCCGCAACCTCGCTCACAGCCATACTCGCAACGGTCGTCGTCGGCATTGAACGTCCGAAACGGCGTGAAATCAGCCTATGCCGACTAGGTTGGGAGCTACCTGATGGGCGAAATCCTCTCGCCCCACCTCGATACGGGACTCTGATGACCACTGCAAGCACCCCCTCTTTCAAAGACCTCGGGATAGAAGACGATCTGGTTCAGGCACTGTCGGCCGACGGGATCGGGGAACCCTTTCCCATCCAGCTGTTGACCATTCCTGATGCTCTCGATGGCAAAGACGTTTGCGGTAAGGCACGGACCGGTTCCGGTAAGACGCTGGCGTTTGGATTGCCGATCGTTCAGATGTTGGATCGAGCTCAGGTGAAGCGTCCCCTGGCCCTCGTACTCGTGCCAACCCGGGAGTTGGCCCAGCAGGTGTCCGCCGTGCTCGACGATCTAGCTGCGGTGCGCGATTTCAAGACGGTTGCCGTGTACGGCGGGGCGCCGATGGGGGACCAGACCAAAGCGCTGCGGCGCGGCGTGGAGATCGTCATCGCCACCCCGGGTCGGCTCATCGATCTGATCGAACGCAAGGAATTGCTGCTCGAAGACGTGCGCATGGTGGCTATCGACGAAGCCGATCAGATGGCAGATATGGGCTTCCTACCGCAGGTCCGCCGCATTATGAGCGGGATCTCGACTGATCACCAGACTTTCTTGTTCTCTGCGACGCTCGATGGTCAGGTAGGGACGCTGGTCAGCGCGTATATGGAACAGCCGGCGCGCCACGACGCCGAACCTGACGGCGAGACCGTCGACACCATGGAGCATCGGTTCCTCAAGGTCCATCACATGGACAAGGTGAAGATGGCGGCTGCGATTGCGGCGACCGCCGGTCGGACCCTGCTGTTTGTGCGGACCAAGGCCGAGTGTGATCGCGTAGCCAACAACCTGCAGGACATTGGCGTCAAGGCGCTTGCGATCCACGGTGATCTGCAACAGCGCCAGCGCGACCGGGCTCTGGCCGGTTTCTCCGACGGGTCCACTCCGGTACTCGTCGCAACCAACGTTGCGGCTCGGGGAATCCACATCGATGATGTCGACATAGTTGTCCACTACGACCCACCCGATGATCCCAAGACCTACTTACACCGGTCGGGGCGTACCGCACGGGCCGGCGAATCCGGGCTGGTGGTCACGTTCGTGGAATGGGATCAGGTCAACGAGGTCCTCGGTATTCAACGCCGCGCCGGGCTCAACGTGCCAATAGTCAAGATGTTCTCCAATGACGAGAGGGTGCGCGACCTCGCATCGTGGAAGCCGGACCCGGAGATGGCTCCGTTCCGCGGCAAACGTTCGCACCCGATGTCGCGCGGTCGCCGACGCCGCTGATTCAAGTTCCCGCACGCATTACTGTTCACTCGACTTTCAGACAGGAGTAACCCATGGCCCAGTACGACTCGCAGCCCGAGATGACGATCGATCTCGCCAAGACATACTCAGCCACGCTGCACACGAATCATGGCGATATCAGTATCGAGTTCGATGCCGTGCGATCGCCACAGACCGTGAACAACTGGGTCTTCCTGGCTCGCGATGGGTTCTACGACGGTGTCATCTTTCACCGGGTTATCCCGAACTTCATGATCCAGGGTGGCGATCCGACGGGTACCGGCATGGGCGGCCCCGGCTATAAGTTCCGCGACGAACTCGAGGGCTCCGGGAAATACAGTCGGGGGACTGTTGCCATGGCGAACGCCGGGCCGAACACGAACGGCTCACAGTTCTTCATCTGCCACGCCGACGTTGGCTTGCCGCATTCCTACAACATCTTTGGTCAAGTGACCGCGGGGATGGATGCTGTGGATACGATTGCAGCGACACCGACTGGTGCTCAGGATCGACCACACGAAGACTGCGTCATCAATTCCGTGACAGTGACAGAGAGCTAACTCGGTCGAGGGTCGCTTGCAGGATTAGGAAGCGCGCTTCCGGCGTGCGCGGTCGCGCAGCCTGCGGCGGAGCCGCCGTCGATCTCCAGAGCTCATTCCACCCCAGACGCCTTCGGTCTGATTGGTAGCAAGTGCGTACTGGAGGCATTGTTCCTGCACAGGGCAAAGGGCGCAGATCTTCTTTGCCGGCATCGCCATGGACTCGTCCTCACTTGGAGGAAAGAAGACTTCGGAATCCGCACCGGCGCAGGCTGAGTCTTCCCGCCATTCGTGCTCGGGTTCCCAGATCTGCTCTTCTAGTGCCATCACCATTCGTACACCCCCTTCTCGGGCGTAATTACTCTCTATATAGCGCTGCGGGGTCAGTGATTTATTCCCCGAAACGTGAGAGCTGAGTGCGGATAATGCCTCTACTTGGTGGCCCGGTCAAGACATTTTCACGTTGTTCTCATATAGTTCGGATTCCGACGAGGTCGTGGATGATGATGCTGGAGAAATCGACGTGCGGTTCGTAGCTGACTACACCACCGACCTTAAGGCGTTGGCCGACCGCGTCGGTGTGCGGGCTAGATCCCTCGCCGAGATGTCCCAACTCGGTATGCCCGTGCCCCCTGGTTTCGCCATATCGGACGTTGTCTGCAGGCGTTTTCTCGAGACCGGTGACCTTCCCGATGAGGCATGGGCCGAGATTGCCGTGGCTCTCGAGGAGAGCGCCCGGGTGTTCGCAGCCAGCGGGATGGACCGGCCGGTTCTGTATTCAGTCCGGTCCAGCCCTTCCGCGGTGATGCCGGGAGTTCTCAATTCTGCGCTTTACCTCGGTCTCACCGATTCGGTGCTTGCCGAATTGGCTGCTTGGGGTGGAGCCCCGTTTGCAGCAGCCATCCGACTTGGGTTTCTCAAGACGCTCGGGAGGCTCCGTGGGCTGTCCCCGGCGCGTTACCAGGGTGTCGTCGGTGATCTCGTCGGACCGTACAGCTCCGTCGACTGGTCGCTCGAGCAGACTGCTGCAGTCTGCGATGCCTACGAAGCGCTCATCATCGACGAATCCCAGCGGCCCATTCCGCCCGATCAGCACGGTCAGATCCGCGAGGGTCTGGAAGCGGTGTTTGCTTCCTGGGACGGGCTGGAGGGCCGTCGTTTCCGGCGCAGCCACCACATACGCGATGACCAGGGTATGGGCCTGGTAGTCCATCCGATGATCTTCGGTGAGGCCCCCGGCGACTCCGGTGCTGGTACCGCGTTCAGCCGCAGCCCTCGAGATGGCTCGCCCGGGCTGACCGGTGTCTACTCATCCGGGATCAGCCGTCCGCAATCCCGCGCTGACTACCCCGGCCTATCCGGCCTTCCCGACCATGAGGTCGTCACCGGCGTGGCCGGTCTGTTGGAACGCAAACGAAAAGACCTCGTCCGCGTGGACTTCGTTCGCGAGCGAGGCAAGCTCTGGGTCATCGAGGCCAGACCGGCTGACCGTTCCGCCGAGGCTGCCGTGCGGGTGGCTGTTGACCTTGTCGACGAAGGGCTATTGACTCGCAACGAAGCGTTGGCGAGCGTCGATCCCGAAAAGCTTGCCGGCATGCTGCACCCCCGTCTGGCTTTCGCCCCACCCGAGGCAGCGATCGCCAGCGGGACGCCGGCATCTCCTGGCGCCGCGTCCGGTCCGCTTGTGTTCTCCGCTGCTGCCGCCGTCGCTGCTGCCGCCGTCGGTCCACCGCCCATTCTCGTTCTTCGCGAGGTGCTACCCCGCGATCTCGACGGCGTTGTGTCTGCGGCCGGTCTCATCACCAGCCATGGGGGAGGGACGTCCCATGCCGCGGTCGCGGCCCGGGGTGCCGGGACTCCATCGGTGACCGGCATCGCCGATCTGGCGGTGAACCCCTCTTCGGTTCGGTTCGAATCGCGTGAGTTCGGAGCAGGAGAGGTTGTGACTCTCGACGGTGCCACGGGTTCGGTCTACGCCGGAGAGCTGCCGATTGCGCAGCCGCCGGGGGCGGCATATCTCGATCGACTGCTGGGATGGGCGGATGACGTGCGCAGCCTGGGTGTATGGGCGAATGCGGATACCGCGATTGCTGCTGCGGCGGCTCGGGTCGCCGGTGCCGACGGCATCGGTCTGGCGCGGACCGAGTACATGTTCCACGGTGAGCGCCTTGCGGTGGTGCGTCGGATTCTCTTGTCGGAGGATGGCCCTGATCGCGCCGACGCGTTGGAGGAGCTCGAGAGTCTTCAGATCGAGGACTTTGAGGAGCTGCTGGCGGCAATGGACGGAACCCCTGTGGTGGTGCGGCTTCTCGATCCGCCTGTCCATGAATTCTTGCCATCACGAGTCGACGTCGAGGTTGAAATCACACAGTTGCGTAGTGCCGGTGAAGACACCGACGATCTAGAGCGGCTCGATGCCGCCATCGACCACTGGTCCGAGGTGAACCCGATGCTGGGTTTGCGGGGCGTACGTCTCGCAGTCGTGATTCCCGAGATCTATCGGGTTCAAGTCCTGGCTGCTCTCGAAGCGGTGCGACGTCGTCTTGATGCCGATGGCGATCCCCGGCTAGAAATCATGATTCCACTGGTCGGATCGGTTGAGGAGCTTCACCTGGTGCGCGACATGATTGAGGAAGAGGTCCATTCCGCTGGGCGTCTGCTCGAGGTGGCGATCGGCACCATGATTGAGCTGCCGCGCGCCGCTCTGGTTGCTGGCGACCTCGCTCTCGAGTCAGATTTCTTCTCGTTCGGGACCAATGACTTGACACAAACCACGATGGGTCTCAGCCGTGACGATGCCGAGGAGGCGTTTCTTCGTGCGTACGTTGAACAGGGGCTGTTGCCGGTCAATCCGTTCCAACAGATTGACGCGGTCGGTGTTGGTGGGCTGATGCAGCAGGCGATCGCTGCGGGACGCGCAGCCAATCCCGGAATCGAAATCGGTGTTTGCGGCGAACACGGTGGCGATCCCGTATCCATCGGCTACTTCCATGACTGGGGCGTCGACTACGTCTCGTGTAGCCCGCCGCGTCTCCCCATCGCACGGCTCGCCGCGGCGCAGGCAGCGCTGCGCAGTGCTGCTGGTTAGAGGTACTGGCCCGGAGTCCCCGACATGTCGTCGGTTTCGGCAGCCAGGGCGCGACGCTTCCGCAGGTCGTCCAGCTGGGCGGCAGCCGCAGCCTGTTGGCTAAACAGCGAAGCCTGGATACCGTGGAAGAGACCCTCGAGCCATCCCACCAGCTGTGCCTGCACGATGCGCAACTCGGACTCGGACGTTTCCTCCTTGTGGAGCGGCTGGAAGATTGATTCCAGCTCCTCCTGGAGATCGTCGCTCAATGACTCTCGTAGCTGGTCGAGTGAGTTGGTGTAGATCTCTCCGAGACGTCGTCTCCCTCGCTCGTCGAGTTCGGCTTGGCGTACCTCTTCGAGCATCGCCCGCGTCATCGATGCGATTCTGATCAGCTTCGATGGTTCTGTGATGAACGTGCCACCATCTTCGTGAGCTTCAATAGGCTCTTCGGCGTCAACTACCTGTGCCTGCAGCGGCAGCTCCGGGGGGCGTGATTCTGTGTCGTTGCTGTCATCGTGTGTAGTCATACTGCAATGATACGCCCGATTGCACCCGCCGCCTTCGGCCGTGGGGTGGGCGTCTAGGCAACTACCTCGAACTTGATCTCGTGGTAGCCGGTTGCCCCGTTGGGAGCCGGGCGAGCTTCCTCGGCTGTCTGGGTCTCTCCTGTGCTGTCGGTGGCGCGGACGCGAGCTAGGTGTTCACCGGGTCCGGCGACCATGTCGGTGCGCCATTGCACCCATGCCTTGTTCGACAGCGGGGTGGTGAGGGCGGCCTCGACCCATTCGCCGTCGTCGAGCTGTACCTCGACCTTGTCGATGCCGCGGGTGGGTGCCCAGGCAACACCGGCCAGTACCAGCGGATCCTCCGTCACCTTTTCGTTGTTGCGGGGATGGTCGATCCGAGACTGCGTCTTGATCGGTGCTTCCTTCGACCAGCCACGGGGGATCCAGTAGCCGTCAACGTCGTCCCACGTCGTAAGTTGAATCTCTTCGATCCACTTGGTTGCCGAGACGTAGCCGTAGAGGCCGGGGACAATGAGCCGAGCAGGGAACCCATGGCTTGGGGGGAGGGGCTCGCCGTTCATGCCGATGGCAAGCAACGGATCGCGACCATCAAAAGCTAGCTCCACCGGGAAGCCCGCAGTCCATCCGTCGACGGACTTGCCCACTAGTTGCTCCGCTCCCGCTTGCACACCGGCCTGGTCGAGGAGATCGACGAGGCGGACTCCCGTCCACTTTGCATTACCGATCAGGTCGCCGCCGACTTCGTTGGAGACGCAAGCGATTGTCACGTAGTCCTCGTACAGCGACAGCTTCATGAGGTCGTCGAGCGAGAACTCCAGTTCGTTGTCAACCATGCCCGTGATCTTGAGTCGCCAGGTCTCGGGGTCGGGGCGGGGGACCACGAGGGCGGTGTCGATCCGATAGAACTCATCATTGGGGACGACGATTGGTGTCAGATTGTCGATGGCCAAGAACTGCGCATCCGGCGGTGGGGCGGGCAAGGTCAGATCCGCGACTGGGAGCGACACCGACTGCCGGACCTCTTCCGAGCGTGCGATGATCAGCGGGCGACCACCGAGACCGGCGACCGCGGCCGCAGCCCCTGCACCGGCGGCCTGACCCAGGAAGCGACGTCGTGACGGGTTGGTGGACAGCCCGTCGGTTGGCACCTCGTCGGCGCTGAGCATATAGCGCAGCACCATCACTCCAGCGAGAGCAGAGGCGGCAATTGCGACAACTGTGAGAGGGAGATTCGCCCCAACCCCATCTGCGGCGGCGGCGATGCCGATGACCGCAAACATCCCGAACGCAGCCCAGGCGACCCATGGTCGGTCCTTAGCCATCCGGCCGACGAACCACCCGACGAGGACTCCAACGATCGCGGTACCGATGGCGAGGGCGCCCTTGTCGGCCGTGCCAAAGACGGCGATCGCAAACTCCTTGACGAAGCGGGGGGAAATATCGATCACCACGCTGCCGACCGAGGCGATGGCCGAGGGAACGAGTGAGGTGATGCCTGCGACCAGCTCGGTCAGCCCGAGCGCCAGTCCTGCTGAGATAGCGCCGGCGAGACCGGCCCGGGAATTGGTGGTGTTCATCATGTGGCGCACCATAAGCCACGGATCCGCCCGCGACTACTGAATCGCCATTACCAATGTGTGAACTCAGATTCCTTGTTTGGCACGGACGAAGCCGAGAAACTCGGCGAGCGGGAGCGTATTGACGATGCTGTCGCGCGGAACCCACCCTCGTCTGGCATTGGCGACGCCCCACCGGACATTGTCGAACTCGGTCGTGTGATGGCTATCGGTTGAGATTACGAAACGTAGGCCCTCGATACCGCGCGCCTGCAGCAGTAGATCTGCAGGGACATCGAGCCGATGCAGGTGCCCGTTGATCTCCATGGCCGTTCCGGTGGCGGCCGCTGCCTCGAACACGGCACGTGCGTTGAGCTCGATGCCGGGGCGGTGCCCAATGCGCCGACCGGTCAGGTGACCGATCGCGCTGACCGCCGGGTTCTCCATCGCCGTCAGCAGCCGGTTGGTCTGCTCGGCTTCGGGTAGGTCGAAGTGGGTGTGGACGGATGCGACGCACCAATCGAAAGTGGTGAGATAGTCGGCGTCGTAGTCGACCGATCCATCTGCACCTATGTTCAGCTCCGAGCCACGAAGGATGGTCAGTTCGGGATGTTGCTGTCGTAGCCGCTCGATCTCGATCTTCTCGGCGGCAATCTTGTCCCGGCTCAGTCCGTTGATCCGGAGATCCTCGCCGTGCTCGGTCATCGCGATGTACTCGAGTCCACGGCTCGCTGCGGTGGCGACCATGTCGTCTAGCGAGCTCCTCCCGTCGCCGGACCAGGTCGAGTGAACGTGGAGATCGCCGCGAATGTGATCGACCTCGACCAACGCAGGTAGATCGGCGGTGTCGAGTTCGCCGATGCCTTCCCTCATCTCGGGCGGGATGTATCGCAACCCGAGGGCCTTGTAGATAGCGGCCTCCGTCTTCGAGGAGACGATCTTGCCGGTCTCGGTGTCCTCGAGCCCGTACTCGTTGAGGAGAAGACCTCGGTCGATGGACCTTTGGCGCAACTCGATGTTGTGTTGTTTCGATCCGGTGAAGTACAGCGTTGCCGCACCAAACTGGCTCGGCTTGACGACTCGGAGATCGATCTGGAGCCCGGCCGGGGTGAGCACGGATGTCTTGGTGTCACCTTGGCCGACAATCTCGTTGACGATCGGTAGCGCCACGAACGCAGCCATTACCTTGCCGGGCTTGGTGCTCGCCGCCACGATGTCTATGTCTGCGATCGTCTCCCGGAATCGGCGCAGCGAGCCGCAATATTCGGCGCGAGAAACCTCGGGTAGACCCTCAATGGTGGCGACAAGGTCCTGTGCGATAGGAAGAGCATCGGCGATCGGCGTGCGCCGGTCCTTGCCATGCAGACCTAGCCTCTCGATTGCGGCCGCGATTTTGTCCTGAGATTTCTTGCCCAGGCCGGGGACTCCCTGCAAGCTGTCGTCAGCGATTGCCTGTTTCAGCTGGTCGACCGATTCGATGCCCAGCTGGTCGCGCAGGAGCACAACCGTCTTGGGCCCGAGACCGGGAATGCGGGTCATCTCCATCATCGCGGTGGGATAGCGCTTGCGCAGTTCGGCGATACGCGCCACCTCACCGCTGTCGACGTACTCGCGAATCTTGGCCGCTGTGCTCTTGCCGATGCCGGGGATCTTGATGAGCTGCGCTTCCGACAATTCATCGGCCGCAGCGGGCAACGCCTGGACGGCCGCGACGGCCTTCTCATAAGCGCGGACTCGGAACGCCTGCTTGCTGCCTTCCGCCATCGTCAGCAGGTCGACGAGTTCTTGGAGGACTCGGGCGATTTCTTGGTTGCTTGGCATCTAGTAGCTCAGGATGGTGAACACCACGAAGATACTCAGGAGGAAGATCCCTTCGCCACGTGTGACCTTCTGGTCATGCGATGCGAACCATCCGGCGATCGCCACGACCGCCACCATCACAACGAGCGACGGCCGGGCCAGGTCGGCCAGTACACCAGGACCGACGACAGCGGCAGTTCCTGCGACCGCAAACGAGTTGAACAGGTTCGATCCGAGTACGTTGCCGATCACGAGATCCGACTCGTGCCGCCGCACGGCAGCGAGAGTGGTCGCGAGCTCGGGAAGGCTGGTACCGATACCCAATAGGACACCGAGAAAGGCCTCGCCAAGACCGAATCGTTCCCCTAGGTCAAGAGCGCCGTTGAGGAGTAGGCGGGCGGCAAACACCGTGACGGCAAGAGCAGCGAGCCCAATGATCAGCTCGCCCGGCACCGAATGAGCTTCATCGTTCTCGTCTCGCTCGATGATTCCGTCTGAGTCCGTAGCCGACCACTTGACCAGGAGCACCAACGAGACAGCCATCGCCAACAACAGGCCGATTCCCTCGATCCGGGAGACCTGACCGTCCCAGAGAACGCCCGCCAGAGCGGCGACAGCTATGAACATGAGGACACCTTCGCGGCGCAGGATCAACGTCCGGCTCATGATCGGCGTCACGATGGCCGCGGCACCGAGGACCAGGGTGACGTTCGCAGCATTCGATCCGGTCACATTCGCCATGGCCACATCGACCTTGCCGTCCACAGAAGCGATTGCGGAAACCAGCATCTCGGGCAGCGATGTTCCGAGGCCCACGATCAGCGCACCGATCAGGACGATCGATATGCCGAGTGTCTTAGCCAGGCGAACAGCCGACTCAACAAACCGATCGGACGCACCCATCAGCAGGATGAGTCCAACGGCGACATAGATGAGCGAGAGAAGCAATACGGTTCCTAGAACTGCGGTAATCGGCGATGGTAGCCGCGGACTCGCAAGGCGAGTCCCATGAATTTCTGCTTTGCGGAACTCTCCTGGTTGTGGTTGGTGAGGGCTGCTGGGCGAGCCTCTGTCCGGAGGGCGGATCACAGATTGGGCCATTTGTCAGTCAGAGAAGGGTCTCCGGTCCGAATGTGCGAGCAGTCGGAGCTGATATCGTTCCGGATAGCCGAATGGCTAGTCCGTTTGTGACTGCCAATGTTTAGTCCACCCGCAGTCCTGCCGACAGATGCAGGGCGTAGACCGATGGGCTGTGCCCGAGCTGAATGACAGGAGTAGGCATGGCGCCGGAAACTGAACGAGTACATGACACCTGGATCCATTCGGATCGAAAGATTCCGAAGGGCTTCGTGCGCCCGATCATGCGTTTCACTCAGCTGGAGGCCTCCTCCGGGTCGATTCTGCTGATAGCTGCGGTCATTGCCCTGATCTGGGCGAACGCACCATTCGGTGAAACGTACAAGGAATTCTGGGACACCCACCTTCATATTGAGGTTGGTGCGTTCCACTTCGAGGAGTCGTTGAAGCACATCGTCAACGACGCCCTAATGGCAATCTTCTTCTTCGTGGTAGGTCTCGAGATCAAACGTGAACTCGTCGTTGGCGAGCTCCGTGATCCGAAGAAGGCCGCCCTTCCGGCCATCGCCGCTCTTGGTGGGATGATCGTGCCCGCGGCCATCTACCTGCTCTTTGTGGCAAGCCAGGGTGGCGAGGCCACCGACGGTTGGGCGATCCCGATGGCCACCGACATTGCCTTCTCGGTTGGTGTCATCTCGCTTCTCGGCAAGCGGGTATCGACCGGAGCCAAGCTCTTCCTGCTTGCGCTTGCGATCGCTGATGACATTGGTGCCATTCTCGTTATCGCCATCTTCTATACAGACGACCTTGCGATGCTGTGGCTTGCTCTCGGAATCCTCGGCCTTGCCGGTGTCTATCTGGCCCAGCGTGCCGGCATCCGTTCGATGCTGTTCTACTGGGTGGCTGGATTCGCAATCTGGTTCTTCATCTTTGAGTCAGGAGTGCACGCAACCCTTGCAGGTGTTGCTCTGGGCCTGCTCACTCCGGTATTCCCGCTGTACTCCGAAGATGACTACCAGCGGCGTACCAGCTGGATCCTCGGTCGATTTGAAATGAACCGCGCCGCTCCCAATCATCGTGAGCGGTTGGACTACGACGCTATGCAGATGGCAGCGGTGGCCAGCGAATCCATTGCTCCGCTTGATCGTCTTGAGCATCAGTTGACCCCTTGGTCATCGTTCGTGGTCGTGCCGTTGTTCGCCCTTGCCAACGCAGGCGTGCGGTTTGCCGACTTCGAGAACGGTGTCGCCGATGCGCTGACTAGCCCTGTGACGCTAGGTGTGGCCTTCGGATTGCTGTTCGGCAAGCTCTTTGGTATCAGCGTGGCGACCTGGATCGCGGTCCGTGCCGGGGTCGGCAAACTGCCGACCCAGACCGGTTGGGCACAGATCATCGGTCTGGCCGCTCTGGCCGGTATCGGGTTCACCGTGTCGATGTTTGTGACGGAGCTCGCCTTCACCGACGAGGCTCTAGCCGATTCGGCCAAGGTGGGGATCTTCATTGGTTCCGGTATCGCGGGAATCTTCGGGTACACGCTCCTGCGGCGATCCAAGACCCCGGCCGAAACCGTGGCAGAGCAGTTCGAAGAGGCTGCAGCCACCGAGCCTTCTACCTAGTCAAATCCGACCACCCTTGATGAGAAGCGAGCGCCCGCGGGGGCTCGCTTCTCTGGTTCTTGCGGAGACGGGTTCGGCATTTCGTGCGGATCTCCGCAGGAACGGGCCGGGACCTCGGTGCGCTACAGCTTGAGGACTACAGGTTCGGCGCGGAGCTTGTCGGCGAGGTCGGGACGGCCGCTGGAGGCAATCCTGTCGGCGAGGCCGACCCTCACGAATGGATCTAGGTTGCTGGCTGAACCTGCCATGGCATCGAATGCCGCGTCGTTGCTCGACATGGCTGCTGCATGGAGCCCCACCCGCGTCGCTTCGACGATCGACCCGCCTTGGGCCAGGTAAGCGGCGCAGAAGTCGGCAACTATGCCCGACGGGTAGGTCTTGATGATTGGTTCGAGGAACCCACCCGTGGTGTCCTTGACCGCAAGGGCGGCAAGTAGTTCCACGGCGGCCCCTCCGTAGTGGCCATTGAGACACTCGATGAGCGCCGGCCAGCTGGTCAGAGCGTCGCTCGCCTCGTCGAGGAGTTGGAATGCGCTCTCAACCGCCGACTCGGCTTTGCCGGTATGCGCATACGCTGCAACCACACGGTCCCGGAATACAAGCCTGTTGTGATCGATCTTGACTATGTGCTCTGGCGCGGAGCCGTCGAGTCCCTCCACCACGGCGATGAACGCGGCGTGATTGCCGAGTCGTTCGCTTGCCGTGGCGAGGATTCCTAGAGAGGTGTCGTCGCTGGGCAGCCGCCGCAACGCCTGCTCTGCCAGGTCGAATGCGCGCTGGTTGTCAGTCATCTGCAGGCACCGGTCGGCCATCAGGGCCATGATCTGCGCCTCAGTGGTCGAGTCCTGCGCTTCTGTCAGGCTTGTTTCGAGAAGTTCGAGAGCTCGTTCCGGGGCTTCGTCTGCGTAGCTGAGCGAGCGGGCCAGGTGGATGGCGGATCGCGCATCGCCGTCGGTCTCGTGCTGCGCCGTTGCGATATCGAGGTTGCGCTGGGCCTTGCCCCGGTCGGCGACCACGTCTTTGGCGTATCCATGATGATCGATGCGAATCTGGTCGAAGCGATGGCCGTTGAGCGGGTTTGGTTCCCCGGTCTTGTGGACGGCTTCGTGGAGGGCACCACGGAATTCGGTGTCCGTTCCATGGAACAACCGTACGGTGACGAATCGATAGAGCTCGGAACCGTCGGACTCGAGATTGGTGATCTCAACGTTCAGCGCAGGATGTTCCGCGGCGTACGTGGCGAGGTAGCGGCGAGTCTGAGCCGGGTCAGGGCAAACCAACCTCTCATCGGCGTCGATCCACAGAACGTAGCGGGCATCCCGGCATTGATCGAGCACGTGGTTTCGTGCCGCACCGAAGTCGTCGGTCCACTCGCGTTCGATGATGGACGCTCCGGCGGCCCGGGCGATGGCGATCGTGTTGTCTGTGGACCCGGTATCGCAAACCTCGATGCGGTCGCAGACTGCCGCCAACGAATCGAGGCAGTCGGGGAGCATCTCTTCCTCATTCCTGACGATGAGGGCGGCTACCAGCAGAGGTCTGTCGTCAGCTTGATCATCGGCGAGACGGTGCACGCATTGGGTTGAGTGGGAGGCGACGGCACCGCCGGCAACAACAAACCCGTGCTCGCTAGAACTAATCGATGCGTACGGATCGGCGAGTGGCTCGCTCAGGAGAGAGGTGAGGTTGCGGGCGCTTCCGGCGATGCATGCCGGTCGAATGGTGGCGACGGGATGGGTCTCCAGCGGAATACTGACCTGGTCCAAAGATCGTTCTGCCGCCTTGTCCGCCGGAAGCGATCCAACGAAGTGGTCCATCCTCGGGTCGTTCGTGTAAGGCACCGCAAAACGGCTACCTGATTCGAGCGAACGTTCGAGAGCGACCATCCCCTTCATCGTGATGACCACATCGTCGTGGACGAGCAATGCCGGCTCGTTGCCGAGTTGGCTCAGAGCGGTCCGCAGGCCGGCGCCGCCGATGTCGTCGATCGTGGTCGCGCCTGCGAGAGATCCAACAGCTTCCCGGCCAACGGGGGAGCCAGGTACCGCTAGGACAGAATTGCCGCTGCCGGCCAGCTTGCGGGCTCGATTGACGGCGCGCTTGGTCAGCTGGCTGGGGCCGTACGCCAAGACGACGATGTGCATTGATGCTCCTTGAGGACTACGCAAGAAATCAGTCGGCCGTTGTCAGTCGGAATCAAGAAGAAGGGGGCGGCAATGCCGCCCCCTTCTGAGGTCATGTTCTCTGTTCCTGG
>CBDUNF010000009.1:0-36437 GCA_965368515.1 uncultured bacterium | reverse complement strand
CGGCATCTTTCAGCAGAACCTCACCAACGCTCGCGGGTTCGTAGCAATCGCACTGGTGTACTTCGGAGCGTGGCGTCCGCACGGGATCATGCTCGGTGCGCTCCTCTACGGCCTCATTGACTCGCTGGTGCTACAACTCAAGGTGCTGGAGATTGTGCCCAATGAGTGGTCTGACATTGCATCAATGATGCCCGCGATCATCACGATTCTTGCCTTGGTGGTTGTTGCGAGTCGCTTCAAGCCACCCAGCGCACTTACCAAGCCGGTTACCCGAGGGGGTTGATCTTCATTTGGGACAAACGAACAACAAAGCATATGAAGGAGGAGCGAAAGTGAAAAAGAAGTTTGCCTGGCTAGCGGTGTTTGCCGCCTTTGCCCTTATTGCAGCAGCCTGTGGTGGTGACGACGAAGTCGACGTGAGTGACTTCAGGGTCGCCATCATCGCGCCGTCTGCCTCCAACGACCTAGCGTTCACACAGTCGATCGTCGACGCTGTCGACGCGATTGGCATCAGCCCCAGCATCACCGACGGTACGTTCGTCGTCGAGGATGCGGCTGCCGCCATTCGGGGATACGCAGAAGAGGGCTATGACCTCGTTCTTGCGCACGGTTCCCAGTACGGCGGTTCGCTCCAGGAGATAGCTCCTCAATATCCAGAGGTCTCATTCGCATGGGGCACGGCAGCAGACACGTTCGGTCTCGACAACGTCTATTCGTACGAGGCTGCATCCGATGAGGGTGGCTACGTCATGGGCGTCATGGCAGCAGCTCTCAGCACCACGGGCAACATCGGCGTAGTGGGCCCGGTAGAGGTTGGCGATGCCAAGCTCTACGTTGACGGCTTCATTGCCGGAGCCGCCAGCGGTGGCGCGTCCGCAGTAGCTTCGTACACCGGTTCCTTCTCCGATGTCGCCTTGGCATCTGAGACTGCGCAGGCGTTCGCCTCACAGAACGTTGACGTTCTCAGCGGAACGGCCCAGATGGTTGTCGGCGCCGTAGGCGTCGCCAACGAGCAGGGCATCCTCTGGTTCGGCACGCAGGCCAATCAGACCGAGCTGGCCCCGGACATCGTGGTTGCCTCACAGGTCTACCACTGGGAGGTCATCCTCGAAGACATCATCAAGAACGTCCAGGATGGCAAGCTTGGTGGCGAGGTCTACGAGATCACACTCGACAACGGTGGTTTGGTCATCGAGTACAACGATGCCTATGACCTTCCCGGCGACGTGAAGGATCTTGCCGAGGATGCAATCGCAGGGATCAAGGACGGAACGATCAGCACCAGCTGATCTGACGAATAGCAACTGTGGGGTGGGGCTTCGGCCCCACCCCACACCAACCGAAAGGTCGAACAGGTGACAACAGGAACCCCAATGCTGCAGATGCGTGGCATCACCAAGCGGTTCCCGGGCGTACTCGCCAGCGACAACGTCGACTTCGACGTATATCCCGGTGAGGTGCACACACTGCTCGGTGAAAACGGCGCCGGCAAGAGCACACTGATGAAGATCCTCTACGGCCTCTACGAGGCTGACGAGGGCGAGGTTCTCCTCAACGGCGAACCCCTCGACATCCACGAACCCACCGATGCCATCACGCACGGCATCGGGATGATCCACCAGCACTTCATGCTCGTGCCCACCCTCACCGTTGCCGAGAACGTTGCCCTCGGCCTGAAGTCGACCAAAGGATTCCGCACCGATCTCGATGTGGTGTCCGCTCGCATCGAAGAACTATCCGAGAAGTACGGCCTGCGGGTCGATCCCAGCTCCTACATCTGGCAGATGGCAGTCGGAGAACAACAGCGGGTGGAGATCATCAAAGCTCTGTACCGCGATGCTCGTCTCCTGATTCTGGACGAGCCAACCGCGGTGCTCACCCCGCAGGAAGTCGACCAGCTCTTTGTCACTCTGCGCCAACTCACCGACGATGGGCGCGGCCTGATCTTCATCTCGCACAAGCTGCACGAGGTGCTCGCCCTGAGCACGCGGATCACTGTCCTCCGCCATGGCAAGGTGACCGGTAGCGTCCCCGTCGAAGGAGCGACCCGCCAGAGCCTGGCGCAGATGATGGTGGGACGAGCCGTAAAACTTGCACCGGACAAGACCGAAGCCACCCCGGCCGAAGCTGCCTTGCAGATTCGCGGCCTCAAGGTCACCAACGACCGAGGCGGCGAAGGCGTCCGCGGTCTCGACCTCGACGTGAGAGCCGGCGAAATCATGGGTGTTGCCGGTGTGTCCGGCAACGGGCAGATGCTGCTCGCCGAGGCCATCGCCGGTCTACGGACTCCAACCGCTGGATCGATAACAATCGCGGGCACCGAGACGACGGGCATGTCGCCAAAAGCAGTCCGCGACCATGGTCTCGCCTACGTTCCCGAAAAGCGCATGAAGGACGGGGCGATCGGCGAGTTCACCATCTCCGAAAACATCCTTCTCATCGATCACAATGACCCCCGGTACCTCAATCGCGGCCTATTCGACTTCGGCGCCATCAAGGCCCACGCACAGAAGCTGGTCGACGAGTACACCGTGAAGACACCAACTCTGGAGACACCAGCCCGCAATTTGTCTGGCGGCAACATCCAGAAGATGATCATCGCTCGCGAGCTCTCGGGCACCCCCGACGTCCTGGTGGCGGCACAACCGACCCGGGGGGTCGACATCGGCGCCGCCGAGTACATCCACACTCGCCTGATCAGACAGCGCGATGAAAACACGGCCATCCTGATGATTTCAGAAGATCTCGATGAGGTCTTCGGGGTGTCGGATCGGATTGCCGTGATGTACGAGGGTCAGGTCATGGGAATCGTCGATCCGAAATCGGCGACCCGCGAACAAGTCGGTCTGATGATGGCCGGAGTCTCCCAGGAGCAAGCGGTCGGCTAGACCTCCGTGGTCATCTGCCAACCCAGCGTCGATGCGACAACTGCCCGGACCCGCGCTAATCGCCTTGGCCACCCTCTTGTGGGGGACGACCGGGACCACCCAGGAACTCGCACCGGATGCAGCAACCCCGTTGACCATTGCAGCTCTGCGATTGCTTGTGGCCGCAGCCACGTTGCTCCTCGTCGCCGGCCTGACCGGCCATCTGCGTAACCTGCAGAAGATGCGCCGGCCGGCCACCTTGTTGGCAGTCCTAGGCGTTGCGGCCTACCAACCGTTCTTCTTCCTTGCCGTTGATCGAACGGGCGTCGTGCTCGGCACGATCGTCGCCATCGGAAGCTCCCCGATATTCGCCGGCCTCCTCGCATGGGCGCTCGACCGAACCGCACCGTCCCGCTTATGGAGCATCGCCACCGGTGTGGCCATCGGTGGCGTTGTACTGCTGGTTGCTGCGGGTCGTGAGGTGGGCGGGAACGCCGACGGGGTCGTGTTTGCGCTCGCAGCTGGTGCGGCGTACGCAACCTACGTCATCGCAGCCCGCCAGTTCTCCCGGGACGGTGACGTGATCGGGTCGACCGCAGTCATCTTTGCCCTAGCCGCCGCCCTGCTCCTTCCCCTGCTCGGAACCTCGGACCTGGGTTGGGTCGGAACTGGAGCCGGAACCCTCACCGTCGTGCATCTCGGTGTTCTCGCCACGGCCGCCGCCTACCTCCTGTTTGCTACTGGTCTCGAGTCCACCCGCTCCACAACGGCGACAACGCTGAGCCTGGGAGAACCGGTGACAGCGGCGTTGCTCGGCGTTATCGCCATCGGCGAGCGCCCTCCCCTTGTCGGCTGGGCCGGCTTTGCGCTGGTGCTGATTGCGCTGGCGGCAGTCGCCACCGAAGGTCGGTCCAACCGGCTGTTTGGCCTGCGCGGGCGGCGGGTTTGACTACCGTGGCCACCATGAAGTCCCACTTCATCGACGTTGCCGGTCCCGTTCACTACCAGGAGGTAGGGGACGGTGGTCCGGTTCTAGTGCTGGTGCACGGCATCGGCGCAAGCTATCTGTCCTGGTATCCAGTTGTCGCGGCCCTGGGGGTAAATCACCGCGTGCTCGCAATAGACCTCGTCGGCCACGGCTTCACCCCACCACATGGGCGGCGGGCGACAGTGCGACGCAATGCCGAACTGCTGGCCGAGTTCTCCGACATCATGACCGACGAGCAGGTCATCCTGATCGGCAACTCCATGGGTGGCCTCGTCTCGATACTGGCCGCCGTTGCCAGACCCGAACTGGTCGCAGGTCTCATTCTGGTGAACCCGGCAATGCCCGTTGTCTCGGTGCGGTCCATCTCCCGCGACAGCCAGCGCCTGGCGTGGCCACTTCTTCCACTGCTCGGAAACAGTGCGGCCCGCTACTACTACCACGAGCGCACCATCGAGGATGAGGTCGATGACACCTTCCGGCTGGTCCTTTCTCACGGCACCAGGATCGACCCGCTGCATCGGGCCGCTGCCATCGAGTTGGCACGCGCCCGGCGCGAAATGGAGTGGAGCATCCCAACGTTCACTGAGGCCGCACGTTCGATTGCTCGCGAGCTCGCATCCTCGCGCCGCTTCCGCAAGACCCTGCATCAGGTCTCGCAACCAACCCTCCTCATCCATGGAACCGAGGACCGGGTGGTGCCTCCAGCATCGGCTCGGTGGGCCGCCAAAGAGCGACCAGACTGGAAGTTCGAGATGATCGAAGGGATGGGCCACACTCCACAGATCGAGGATCCCGAACTGTTCGTCGATCTGGTCGAGGACTGGCTCCACACAGCCATCCTCCAGGTTCGCTGAAACCGGCCGCCCACCGCTCGTTGCTGCCCATTCAGGACTGTGGCAGCCATCGGCGAGAGCGCTATCAAGCGGATCAACGCCGATAGGTCGATCGATGTCCTCGCCGCCGGAGCGGACGATTTCCTAGGTCTGCCGTCGAGCTTGGCGTTCAGTCGTAGAGGCTCCCGACAGACCATCTACGTCGTGAACCAGGCCTCATCCCTCAGATCTAGTCCCAGAGGGACTCGAGCACGGCGGCAACGGTGTCGCGGCCTTCAATATCGGTCGTGCGCCCAGCTTCTTGTTCGGGCACGCCGGCGACCAACGGATCGAAGTGTTCGGCTGCCGATGTGAGGAAACGGCTCGGCACGGCGTAACTGTGGCGCCCATCACCACCAAATCGGCGGTGGTAGAACCGCTGCGGGAATGACACGGAAAGATGGTCCTTGGCGCGGGTCAGGGCGACGTACAGAAGGCGTCTCTCCTCTTCGACACCACCGGGTTCGTTCAGGGCCATGTCGGAGGGGATGTTCCCGTCAGCAGCGTGGATTACGTGCACCACCGGCCATTCGCCGCCTTTGGCCGAGTGGATAGTGCTCAGAACGAGATAGTCGTCATCGAGATGCGGAGGCCCAACTTCGGTCGTCGAGTTCGGCGGATCGAGTGTCACCTCAGCCAGAAACCGGCTGCGATCGCTGTAGCTCGCCGCGATATCACGAAGTTGGGCGATGTCGGCAATCCGCACCACCGCATCGTCATAGTTGCGCTCGATGACTCCCTGAGTAAAGGCCATCAGCCGCTCGATCTGGGCGCCGGGGTCGACGCGGCTCCCCTGACAATCCGTCATCGCATCTTGAAGCTCGACGAGGAACGGCCGCGCCTCGGCAACCACCGGGAACGATGTCGAACAAAACTGTCCGACGGGATCTTCATTTGTCTCCGTAAGATCCGTCATGATCCGACGAGCAGTTGCCGGACCGACCCCGGGAATCAGCTGCAGCACCCGATGCCAGGCGAGCTCATCGCGCGGGTTGTCGAGGATCCGCAACATCGCCATCAGATCCTTGACGTGGGCGGCTTCGAGGAAGCGAAGCCCGCCGAACTTCGCATACGGAATCTGACGTCGGCTCAGCTCGATTTCCAAGCCATCGCTGTGGTGGCCGGTGCGGAACAGAACTGCCTGGTCCTGAAGCGGGACCCCTAGTTCCCGCATCTCCAACACGCGGTCACAGACGTACTCGGCCTGGGCGGACTCATCCACACATGTGACCAGCGACGGGCGCGATCCTTGTGCCCGCGCCGACCACAACTCCTTGGGAAACGTGTCGGCCGCTTGGGCGATCACCGAGTTCGCGGCAGACAGGATCTCGGGGGTGGATCGGTAGTTCTGCTCGAGCTTGATGACCGTTGTCTCAGGGAAGATCTCCGGGAACTCGAGCATGTTGGCAACCGAGGCGGCACGGAACGAGTAGATGGCCTGAGCGTCGTCGCCGACAACCGTGACATTGCCGTGGGTCTCGCCGAGCATGCGCAAGATGTCTGCCTGGATCCGATTGGTGTCCTGGTATTCGTCGACCAACACATGATCAAACAGCGACCGGATCGAACCACCATGCGGTGACTCGAGAAGCGCTCGCCAATAGAGCAGCAGATCGTCGAAGTCGACCACGTTGTGCTTCCGCTTTCGCGCCGTGTATTGACGGAAGATCTCCTTGAGTTCATCTGCGTGGTCGCGGCACCATGGGAAGCGCTCATCGAGCACAGTGGTGAGCTTCTCTTGAGCGTTGACAGCTCGCGAGTAGATGGCAGTGATCGTCTCTTTGCGCGGAAACCTCGTCTTGCCTTCTGCAAAACCGGATTCAGCGCGTAGCAGCCCGAACAAACCTGCCGAATCGCTCTGATCGAGCACCGTGAAGCCGTCGGTCAGGCCAACTGCCGTGGCGTGCTGGCGAAGTAGGCGGTTGGCAGTCGAGTGGAAAGTGCCGCCCCACACCCGACCGGTGGCTTGCCTGTCGACGAGGCTACCGGCTCGACGCAACATCTCGGCTGCCGCTCGTCGTGTGAAGGTAAGCAGGAGAATGCGGTCGGGGGAGACACCGTCGTCGATGAGCCGCGCCACTCTGCTCGCCAGAGTTCGCGTTTTGCCGCTGCCGGCGCCTGCGATCACGAGAAGCGGCCCACAGTCGTGCATTACTGCGAGACGTTGCTCATCGTTCAGACCGGCCAGCCACCTGGGCGGTTCGGGAGTCGTTGCGAACATGTGTTCGATACTAGCGCCCTCGCCGATCCTCCCCGAGGGTTTTCAAGGCCGGAATCAGGACTCGAAACGATCGCGATCGACAATCACGCGCTGATGAGTCCCGTACGCGACGGTCTCGCCGCTCTCAGTAACAGTGAACTCAAACGTAATCGCCCTTCCGCTTCGGTCGATGACCTCAGCCCGGGCAATCACGCTGCTTCCGACGGGACTGGCCTTCACATGGTGCAGTTCGGCATGGATACCGACCGATGTGCGGCCCTCGAGGATGTGACCACCGATGGCAGCTACGGCAGCCTGCTCCGCAAGAGCCAACACCCGCGGGGTGGCCAGGACCGGAACGTCACCCGACGAGAAAGCGATGGCGGTATCCGCCTTGCCCACCGTCAACATCACCTCGGCCGTGGATCCAATCATGGTTGCGACGATAGTCGGCGCCGGCTCTGGCTACCGTGAGGTCGCGCACAGTGGAGGTATGAATTGGTCACGCTCGACCGCAAAAACGACGTCTTCGTTCTCACCATGGATGATGGTGAGAACCGGATGAATCAGGATTGGCTCGACGGCGTGAACTCGGCGCTGGATGAGGTCGACGACGCGGCCGACCCCCTTGCCCTGGTCACGACCGGACATGACAAGTTCTATTCGAATGGGCTTGATCTCGAGTGGCTGCTGGGCTCGGGCGTTGACATGCCCACATTCGTGGCCGACACGGAGCGTCTGTTTGCGAGGGTGCTCGCCGCCCCTTACATCACGGTGGCCGCATGCAACGGTCATACGTTCGCCGCCGGTGCAATGCTGGCGCTGGCGCACGACTTCCGCGTGATGCGATCCGACCGCGGTTTCTTCTGCTTGCCGGAAGTGGACATCAAGATCCCGTTCACACCTGGGATGAACTCGCTGATCATGTCGCGGATGACCATCCCCGCGGCACATCAAGTAATGGTGACGGGTCGCCGAATCGGAGGCGAGGAGGCGGCTTTGCTTCACATCGTGAACCAGGCCGTCCCCGAGGACCAGGTGCTGTCTACGGCGATCGAACTGGCCGCTGCGTATGCCGGCAAGGACCGCAACACGCTTTCCACCATCAAGGAACGCATGTACGGCGAGACCATCAATCTGCTGCAGAACAGCCCGGGAACCCAGCCGCTGTGATCAGGGCAGCCGATGTTGAGACGATCCACAGGGCGATTCCGGACGCCGGGCTCGCCGCGCTGCGGTCCGCGGGGTTAGTCGTCGAGGCGGATGTCGATGCATCCGATTGATCGTGCGGCCGCCGTGATGGTGCGGCGGGGACCGAAACGGCTTCGCATCTTTCCGGCAGGATGGGGCGACCCCAAATACCTGGAGCAGCTCGGCGACACTTCGACTCTGCAAGAGCCTCCCCCGAGTCTCGATATCTCGTGGTCGCCGACCAAGCATCTGGGCGATCGCACGATACGAGATGGACGGTTCGCCGCCATAACGGATCTACCTGCACCGGCACAGACGGCAACGGTCAGGATGGTTGAACCGCCCGGTGGAACCGATCGCCTGTGCCTGCTGATGGCCGCGTGGAACGATCACGGATACAACACTCGCCAACATCTAGCGGACGAGTTGCTGACCCGGGGCATAGGCAGCCTCATTATCGAGATCCCCTATTACGGCAGCCGTAGGATCGTTCCCGAGGACGAGCAGCCCATCCCCACCGTCGCTGACTTTGCCAGGATGGGCGTCGGTGCTGTCGCCGAGGGGCGAGCTCTCCTGCACCACTTCCGCGCCGGCTATCGCATGGGCGTATCGGGCTACTCGATGGGCGGCAATATCGGTGCGCTGGTCGGTGCGGCCGCCGGGTTCCCGGTGACGATGGCGCCACTGGCGGCGTCGCACTCGCCGGGTCCCGTCTTCCTCGACGGTGTGATCAGCAACGGAATCGTGTGGCATGCGCTGGGCGGTCCCGACCGGGCGGAGGATCTTCGCACGGCTCTTTCATCCGCCTCCGTGCTGAGCCTGCCTGCGCCGTCGTGGGCAGCCGCGGCGGTAATGGTCGCGGCTGAGTCCGATGGCTTTATCCCGCGGTCGGCTGTACAGCGGCTTCATGCCCACTGGCCGGGATCCGAGCTGCGGTGGCGGCGGGGCGGTCACGCGACTTTGCTGTGGCGGCAGCGTGCCGCGTTGGCTCAGGCCATCGCCGACAGCTTCGCTCGCCTGGCGTAGGCTGGGGTTATGGACACGATCGCATTAAAACGAATCGGCGACACAAACATCGTTGCAGTAGAGGGTGACGTCACCCGACAGGCTGTTGAGGCGGTGGTGAACAGCGCCAACGAGAACCTCCAGCACAGCGAGGGTGTCGCCACCGCTGTCGTTCGCACCGGCGGGCGGGTGATCCAGGAGGAATCGGATGCCTGGGTCAGAGAGCACGGTCCGGTCAGTCCCGGCGAAGCGGCCATCACCACCGGTGGGATGCTGCAAGCTTCTCATGTGGTCCATGCGGTCGGACCGTATTTCGACGCAGCTTCGAGTGACCCCATACTTGCCGCGACGGTCACGGCTTCGCTTGATGCTGCCGCCGAGCACGGACTGCGCTCGATTGCCATTCCAATGATCTCTTCCGGAGCTCGCAGGTACCCTGCCGAACGCGCTGCCCCCGTAATCGTCGGTGCCGTCAAAGACTGGCTTACCGAGCACCATGGCGTTGTCACCGAAGTACGGCTGGTCGGATTCAGCCGGAAGGATGCTGAGCTGTTCGCAGCTGCTCTGGCCTAAAGGGGCGGGCCGACCAGGTTGGGCCTCATTCTTCCCAGCGCTGCCGGAGACCAGCGGTGAGCGGTGCGGTGCTCGCCATGCGAATCGGCGTGATCGAGATCAGCCCCTCGTCGAGAACCGCAAGATCGGTCCCGGCAACATCGCCTTCGACATGCAATATCCCGTCAAAGGAATGGCGGTAGGAACCATTCTTCCCGGCAAACAGCGACCCGTAGCGGGTTCGGGCAAGGTCCGTGACCCGACGCGGGGTGGAACTGTCGGCATCACAAGGCAGGTTCACGGACAGCACGTCGACCGTTGGGGGGATCCCGGTGTCGAGAGCAGTCTCGACGATGCCGGCCGCAATCTCAGCGAGCCGGGTCCACATTTCGACGGCATCTTCGGTGTGCGCCCAGGCGACCCACTTGTACCAATCGCCAACCGACATGGCTGAGAAGGCAATACCACCCAGGCCGATGTTCGACGCTTCGACCGCTGCTCCCAGGGTCCCGCTACCGGTGGCAAAGGCACTCCCCTTGTTCGATCCAATGTTGATCCCGGAGATCACGAGGTCCGGTGGCGTTTCGAGAATCCCAAACGAACCGATCTGCACACAGTCGGCCGGGTAGCCGTCCACCGACCACATCGGAATACCACCGCGGTCCACAGCCTTGGCCTCGACTGTGCCGACTCTGCTGATTGCTTTGCCAATCCAGCTGCGCTCTCCGCTCGGTGCCACCACTGTGACCGTTCCCAGCCGGCTCATCGCTTCTGCAAACGGCACCAAGGCCGGAGCATCGATGCCGTCGTCGTTTGTTATCAAGAGAGTTGTCATACGTCAAAACTAACACCGGGAATATTCTTAGTGCATTCTTACTTGAAATCTGAGTCTGCTTCGCTTAGATTAAGTAGGACAGATACAAACAGATCACCTCAACCGGAGGATTAAGGAATGCAACTAGTACGTTTTGACCCCTTCAGCACCATGCGTGACTTCGACCGTCTCTTTGAGGGACGCCCGGCCAACCGGTGGATGCCCCGGGTCGACGTGTTCGATCAGGAGAATGACCTCATGGTCCGTAGCGAGGTTCCCGGGATCGATCCCGAGAGCATCGAGATCACGGTCGAAGGTGGGACGCTCAGCATCAAGGGCGAACGCAGCTTCGAGACCGAGGACACGAAGGCGAACTACCACCGCAAGGAGATCTTCGAAGGATCGTTTGAGCGGACCATCCTGCTGCCAGAGGGTATCGATCCTGAAGGCGTGACGGCCAGCAGCAAGAACGGGGTTCTCGAGATCAACATCCCCAAGAAGGCCGAGATCCTTCCCCGCAAGGTCTCCGTAGAGATTCAGCGCTAGCCCCTCTCCCCCTCCTCCCAGCTATGCGCTGTTTGGACCAGCCCGCCATCCCGCGGCGGGCTGGTCCCTTTTTTTTGTGCCGCTAAACCACGACGGTGCGTAGAGTCCTGATATGACGTTCTCCGTCGATCCCGAACCGAAGAGGCCTCGACCGTTTGGGGTGGCCCGCAAGGTTGCCGTTGGCGTGACCGGTGGAACAGTCACCGCCGCCGGTGTCGTGATGCTGGTGACACCCGGCCCCGGCATAGTTGCCATCCTCGCCGGCCTCGGCATTCTCAGCTCGGAGTTTCCTGCGGCGCGCCGGACCCTAAACAGGCTACGAAGACGGGAAATCGATCCCGCAGAGTGATCCGGTCTCCTTACAATGCCCCGCAATGGAAGGAGCTCCGTGATCCACACCACCGAAGTCATCGAGGTCGACGACGAACTCGTTGCCGCGTTCGAACGACTGACCCCACAGCTGTCGTCGTCGAGCCCAGCGCCGGGAGCCGATGAGTTGGCCGCAATCGTCGGAAGCCCGGCAACCATCCTGTACGTTGCCCGTGACATCGACAGCGGCACAATCGTCGGAAGCCTCACCCTGGCATTGTTCCGAATCCCTACCGGCATGCGGGCTTGGATCGAAGACGTCGTGGTGGATGAGGCTGCCCGCGGCCAGGGAGTCGGCGCAGCCCTCAGCGAAACCGCCCTCGAGCGAGCGCGACGCGAAGGCGCCAAGACGGTAGATCTGACTTCGCGCCCCTCTCGTGAAGTAGCGAATCGCCTCTACAAACGTGTCGGCTTCGAGCAGCGAGAAACCAACGTCTACCGGTACGCTCTCGAGGGCTAACCCGGGTCCGCTGGATCGACGATCCGTACTTCGAGCCTGGTGATCTTGCGATCGACGATCGGGTACTCATCCCGGCCATGGACCGGCTGGGGAAGCGCCGACGATCACAGATTCAGTCCGACGTCGCATGGCCTTCTCGGCCGAGGACTAGAGGCCCGTGCTCCATGCGGGCACCGCCACCTGGTCTTGATGATCATCGCCAACTTGCTCATTGCTGTCCCTTCGTGCGGTCGCTAGGCAACGTATTCGAACAACGTTCTCAGCGCTATCCATCGATGGATGGGTTATTGCCTTTGCCGACAGCAACCTGCTCCTCCGCTACGCCCAAAACTCATCGAACTGGCTCTGATCCTCGTAGGAGATCCAGACCTCGCATATGCGTCCTTGGCTGAGCCTCGCCACATAGGCGACGTCAGCATCTAGCGTGCGTTCACCACGGCTCGCACGTTGATGCCCGGTGACGACGACCATCCGCTGTCCAGACATGAAGCATCGCCGCAGATCGAATTGCAGCGTGCCGGCGGTGAATTCGATCATTCTCCGGAGTAGCCCGGCGATCGCGTCGGCGCCCTGAAAAGTGCCGGAAAGGCCCGATCGCCCAGGAACATGGAGAAGACACGCCGGGTCGATGCCGGCCTGTGCGTCAGGACTGCTTCCCCCGGCAAGAAGGTCCAGCAACACGTTTGCGGTATCAGACGCCGTTCGGCCCATGTTCGCTCACTCTGTCTAGATGCTTCATGGTCCAGTTCGTGGATCAACAGCCACTTACAGATCGCTCAACGGTGCCACCACTAGGCTTGGGGGAACACATGGGCTCGGACTTCAGGATTCTTGGTGAACTAGAGGTCCTCCATAACGGGGACCCGGTTTCGCTCGGCTCGCCTCGACAGCGTGCGGTCCTCGCCCGACTTCTGATCAACGCGGGCGAGACAGTCTCAACGGATACGCTGATCGACGACCTATGGGGCGACGAGGCCGCAGAGACGGCCAAGCACACCCTGCACGTTTACGTCTCCCGACTTCGCAACGCTCTTGGCCCCGATCGCGACCGGTTGATCCGTCAGGGTGCGGGATACCGGATGAATGTCGAGCAAGACGAGCTGGATTCGTCCCGATTCAGCCATCTGTCGAGACAAGGCCGAGAGGCTCTGGCCAGGGACGACGTACTGATGGCGAACGACGTGCTGGAAGAGGCGCTCTCCCTTTGGCGGGGGCCGGCGTTGGCTGATTTCACCGACGAGGAGTTTGCCCGCGACGAGGCAATACGATTGAACGAACTGCGCCTGGCCACGCTGGAGCAGCGACTGTGGTGCAGCCTGAAACTCGCCAAGCACAGGGAAGTCGTGTCCGAGTTACAGGAGCTGGTCGCGCAACACCCGTTTCGGGAGACGTTCTGGGAACAGCTTATGCTCGCTCTGTACCGCTGCGGTCGCCAAGCCGAGGCGCTTCGCGCCTATCAAACGGCGCGTACCGTGCTGGCAGGGGAACTGGGTATCGAACCCGGCAACGCGCTTCGGATTCTCGAAGACCAGATACTCAACCACGACCCCGGGTTGAATATCGGCTCGGCACCTCGGGTGGGTGCGGCCAGCACGCTGCCGTTGCAGCGGACCAGCTTCGTCGGGCGCAGCACCGAACTGAGCACCACGGCAACGCTCTTGGCCCGTTCACGCCTACTGACCCTGACCGGACCTCCTGGATCCGGCAAGACCAGGCTTGCCCTGCGCCTGGCAGATGATCTGGCCCACCAGTTCGAGCATGGAGTGTTCTTCGTCCCCCTCGCACCTATCGCAGATCCTGCCCTGTTCGCCGACACGGTGGGGCGGATTCTCGGTGTCCATGAGACGCCCGGCGAATCCACACTCGACCGCGTGTGTGCCTTTTCCGGCCAGCGGTCGATGCTCCTCGTGTTGGATAACTTCGAGCATGTGCTGGATGCGGCGCCGAAGATTGGAACCATTCTCGACAGTGCGCCCCGGCTCAAGGTCCTCGTCACCAGCCGGACCGCCCTGCATATCGTCGGAGAACAACGATTCCAAGTCCCACCACTCAGCACCCCACCAGTCTCCCAAACCGAAGACGCCAAAGACCTCGCAAGCTACGACGCTGTCGCTCTCTTTGTAGCCCGCGCCCAAGCGGTCGACCCGGGTTTCCGACTGGGTCGACACAACGCATCTTCGGTTGCGGGGATCACAGCCCGGGTCGATGGTTTGCCCCTTGCCATTGAACTTGCAGCAGCTCGAGTCGGGCTGCTGGGTCCCGACGGCATCTTCAAACGCCTCGATCAGCGATTGCCTCTTCTGACTGGCGGCCCGTCCGACGGAGGGAACCGACATCAGACCATGAGAAACGCCATCTCGTGGAGCTACGACCTACTGGAGCCTGCAGATCAGCTGCTGTTCCGATACCTCGCTCCATTTTCGGGTGGCTTCACGCTCGATGGGGTGGCAGCAGTCGCAGACCTTTCCGAAGACGAAGCGCTCGATCGGATCGACTCGTTGCTGGCACAGAGCCTCATCTCACGCCCTGCGGACGTTGGCGAGGCAAGGTTTCTGCTGCTCGAGTTGACCAGGGAGTTTGCGACCGAGCAGCTCATCGAAGCGGGCGAGGCATCCATTGCCGCCGACCGGCACCTGCAGTACTTTGCCGATCTTGCAGAGGCAGCCGAGACCCACCTCAGTCGCGACCCGGGTGGCCGCCACTACCAGCTTCTCATGGCTGAGCATGACAACATCAGGGCTGCTCTCGCCCACGCCCTGGCCAGCGACCAACCCGACCTGGGCCTGGCCCTGGCGAGCGCCATCTGGCGCTACTGGCAGAGCTCAGACCAGATCACGGAGGGGCGCCGCTGGCTCGATCGTCTTCTCGAGCACCCACTGGCGAGTGACGCAGCTCGCGCCCATGGCCACACCGCCTACGCCGGCCTCGCCTACTGGCAGGCAGACTACGAATCAGCACTGTCTTGCTACAAGGAAGCCTTGGAAATCTACCAAGCGCAAGGAGATCGGCTCAACGAAGCCGATACGTACTATTCGATGAGTCTGACGGTGGGATGGGAGCGGGATCTCGACGGCATGGAGAGGTACGCCCTCGAGGCGGATCGGATCTTCAGGGAACTCGACTCACCAGCAGGCCTCGGCAAGCTAGCTCTGCTTCGAGCAAGTCTGCTCTGGTGGAAGGATGACTACGCCGGGGCCCGCGACATGTGGATTGAAGCGTTGGACATCGCCGAGCAAGTAGGAGACCGCCATCTCATTCTTACCGGCAGAGTCGGGTTGGCCAGCCTCAGCTTCCTGCTTGGGAATAGAAACGAAGCATTGGACATCATCTCAATCGGCCTCATCGAGGCCATGGACGCACAAAACGACCACATCACGGTATGGATGCTGGACCTAATAGCAGGTTTTGCAGCGCACGCTTGCCCCGAAGCCGCGGTCAGCCTCGCCGGAGCGGTCGATGAGATGCGCAACAAGGCGGGAGGAGGGATACCAGCCGAAACCCTCATGATCGACGACGCCAGGACCACGGCTGCCCGAATGCTCGGCAAAGACGATCTGGACCGTTGCTGGCGAGATGGGCATGCGTTGGACCGCGATGCCGCGTGTGCACAGGCGTTGCAACTCATCGAACAGACCAAAGCCGCTAGCGGCCGTTGATCGTTAGCTAAGCGGCCATATAGAACGCCCTTGCACGCTGGGTGAGTCAGCTGTCTATCAGGGAGATATGCCGGTGACTCAAACAAACACCAAGGGTTGGACAATCGTTATCGCGATCCTGATGCTGGGAGGCACAGTGGCTGCATGTGGTTCATCGTCCGAATCAGAGACCGAAGTACTCGAGAAACTGGTGGCTGAAGAGCGTGCCGCGCTCGATCAGTACTACGGCCAAAGTGACCCAACCCCCTACGTCGAGCTCTTTGCGGACAAGGTCACCTACTTCGATGCGTGGTCAAACGGCAAGCTGGAAGATGCCGCGGCAAAGGAGTACCTGGCGGGTTTTGCAGGGCAGATTCCCCCGTTTGGCTACGAGCTGAAGAACCCGCGAGTTGACCTCTATGGCGAAATCGCCATCTTCACCTACAACATCGACGTGATCGACACGACGACCAGCGAGATCTTCGTCGTGTGGAATGTGTCCGCGGTTAGGCATCGCGTCGGTGATACGTGGGAACTCGTCCACGGCCACTTCTCGTTTGCGCAGGCCCCGGCCGAAGACATCCCGCCGCCAACCGGCGGCTAGCTGTCACGACTAAAGACTAGGAACCGGCTGACGTCGCCATCGATCGTCTGCTGATCGCTGCCAGCGCTCGGTCGAGATCGGCGATGATGTCGTCCGGGTGCTCGCCACCTACGTTCAAGCGGATCAGATTGGGTGGCACCGAAGCCAGATCCCTGCCCTCATCGCCCTGCTGCTGATGGGTCGAGATCGCCGGAATCGTCGCCACGCTCTTGATCCGTCCCAGGTCGGTGGCACGCCAGATCATCTCGAACCCGTCGAAGACTCTGCGGGCCGCTACCGCACCACCCTTGACCTCGAACGCAAGCAGGTGCCCGTACCTATTCACATCGGTGCCGTAGTCGTCGGCACCATCGACCAGCCACATGTTCCGCGTTGCTACCGCGTGACCCGCCATCGATTCGAGCCCCGGGTAGGCAACACGATCCACGCTGTCGTGCGCCTCGAGGTACTGCGCCACCTTCATTGAAGAAGTACTGACAAAGTCCATGCGATGTCTCAGGGTGCGCAGGTCACTGATCGTCATCAGAGCATTAAAAGGACTGATGCCGGGTCCGTGGTCGCGGAACGGCAACAGCTTGACATACATCGCAAAGTTCTCGCGCATGGCCTCGGGCCCGATGTCCGTTGTGATGTTGTGTCGCGCAATCACTGCGCCACCGATGGCAAAACCGCTGGACGTCATCGACTTCGTGGTCGAGTGAATGACGATATCGGCGCCAAGGTTGAGCGGCCGGGTCAGCGCCGGGGTGGCCACGGTGGAATCCACGATCAGCGGCAAACCCGCAGCATGAGCGATGTTGGCGACCGCCTCGATGTCCATGATGCTGAGTGAGGGGTTAGATGGTGTCTCGCCAAACACAAAGCGGGTGTTACCGTCGATCTTGTCGGCCCACTCGTTCAGATCAAGCGGGTCGCGAACCCAGCGCACGTCGATGCCGCGTTCGGCTCCGTACCGCTGGCCAAACAGCATGAACGTACCGCCGTAGCAACGGGCGCTAACAACGATGTTCATCCCGGGATCAGGGTTCTCCAGGAAGGGATTGGTCGCCATGAACACGGCCGACATCCCCGACGATGTTGCCAGCGCCGACACCTCGCCATCGAACCCGTAGCCTTCGAGCAGAGCCAATGTTTCTTCGAGATAGTGGACTGTGGGATTGGCGATTCGGGAGTACACCCACGCCGGCATCAGATAGGCGAGAGCGGCTTCCATATGGTCGCTGTTTTCGAAGTGCTCGGCAGAGCTCAAGTACCCGGGCTCGATAATGCTCCCCTGGTTCGCCATCGCCGCCTGCATGTCGTAAACGCCATGCACTGCGATTGTGTCGAACTTCTTGGTCCGCATCACGGACCTACGCTGCCCTCCGGCAGCTGCCATCTCGGCACCGCGGGCTACATACTCGGCGACGCCGTCGCTGTACTCAGTCATCTGATCTCCTCCTGGCCAAGCTGCGGCCCGAGGATTACTCGATGGGCAGCTGCTGTGTTGCCTTGATCTCGATCAACACCAAGCTGGTGTTGAGACGTGCCATCCCGGGTATCGGGGTGAGTTTGTTGACGACGAACTCCTGCAACTCGTCGCGATTGCGGAACACCGCTTTCAGCAGGTAGTCGAACTCTCCTGTGATGTGATGGCACTCCAGCACTTCCGGCATGTCCTGCACCAACTCCTTGAAGCGTTCAATCGCTTCGAACTGATGCAATTGGAGTGAGACACTGATGAAACAAACCATGTCGAAGCCCATGGCTTCCCGGTCCAACAGCGTCGAATACTGCCTGACCACCCCACCTTCCTCGAGTCGCCTGACGCGAGCGTGTGTTGCGGGGGCGGAAAGCCCAACCCGACGAGCAATCTCGGCATTGCTGACCCGACCATCGGCCTGGAGCAAGCGCAAGATTGTCTTGTCGATCTCATCAAGACTCACCTGTCGTGACGATTGTATCACTGAGATCCCCTGTTCGTGAATAGAGATTCGGTAGTTCTTTTCGTTGACTTTAGTTTATTCTGCCGTTGTTGCATAGGGGGAGTATTTCTTCAGGCAGACTATTCGAGAGGGATCGCAGGCTGAACGATCGAAGGCGGCATGCCGCCCGGTCGGAATTACACTCGCCGTCGTTCCAGGGAAACGATGCAATGCGAGTGTTGATAGACGATGCCGAGTTGAGCGGCAGGGTCAGGTTGCCGTTGTCGAGGGGCTGGGGATGGCTAACCCTGACCTGTCGCACATCGTCTCGATGCGGACATGGTGGGACGGCAGCGCCGCACCGGACCACAGCGGTTGGCTGGGCCGCTACCTCGATGCGTCGGTTAGCTACGAACAGATCCTCGCCGGCATCTCGGAGGGCCCGGGCCCGTCGCAAGCCATGATGGGCAAGGCGTCTCATTGGGTCCGCATCGACACTGCCGTTATTCCGAGCCCGAGCTAGGGACGGGTGCGGGATATGCTCATTTGCATGCCGACATGGACCATCACGCCTCTTCCGGAAGCCGCCCCGCCCGCACGGGGGACCACAGATGGAACAGGAGGGCCTCGTCACGCAAGGCGGCGCCGCTCCCGAACCCGCTCATCCTTGGTGTTTGCACTTGGGCTGCTGGCGATCGCTGCCCTTCTTCCTGCAGCGCCGGCAGTGGCCGAGGACCGCACCTTCCCCCCCATCGAAGGGGATGTTCTCAACCCGGAGCGCGGGTTGTACGAATCGATTGATCTGGTCAACGAGACCGAGCTGGGGTGGGTGCGCGACCAGGGGTTCACGTTGGCGTTCGCCTACATCAGGCTCGACGATTATCGCGACGCGACGATCCCGCAGAACTTCCTGGAAGACGTCACTCGCGGTCTTGATGCTGCCCGCGCTGCAGGAATCAAAATCATCTTCCGCGTCTCGTACAACTTCGGGATCGGCGAAGACGATGCGTCCATGGAGCGAGTCTTGGAGCACATCGGGCAATTCGAGTCGATTTGGGTCCAGCACCAAGACGTGATCGCCGTGGTCCAAGCGGGCTTCATCGGGGCTTGGGGTGAGTGGCACTCGTCGACCAACGGGCTCGACACCCCCGAGGCCAAGGCTGAGATCCGCACCGCTCTCCTCGCCGCGGTCCCCGACTCGAGGATGGTGCAGTTCCGCTACCTCCCCGACCTCGAGACCTGGTCGCCCACTCCGGTTGCATCCACCGGCGCATATGACGGGTCTGCCGCAGCCCGCACCGCCCATCACAACGACTGTTTCCTTGCGACGGACAGCGACGCCGGCACGTATTGGCCCGGCGATATCAATGACCACAAGGCCTATCTAGGAGCCGCCTCGGAGTTCGTTGCCGTCGGTGGGGAAACGTGTCAGGTCGGTTTCGACGAGAACCAGGAGCGCCGCAGTTGTGCGGTGGCAACTGCCGAGTTGGCCCGCTTTCACTGGAGCTACCTCAACGAGGGCTTCCATGCGCCGACCCTGCAGATCTGGAAGGACCAGGGGTGCTGGGCTGAGATAACCCAAAGCCTTGGCTACCGATACCGACTCGTCGCAAGCAGCTTGCCGGACCATCTGCTTGCGGGCGGACCGATCAGCGGGAACATCTCCATCGCCAACGACGGCTACTCGACTTTATTCAACGAACGACCGGTATACCTGGTCCTGGACGGCCCGACCCGGGTCGAGATCGAATTGGACACCGACCCCCGACGCTGGACCGCAGGCGAGACCACGAACGTCGGCTTGGCGACAAGCCTTCCCGCCACAGTTCCCGCGGGCGAATACACCATGTCTCTTTGGCTCCCCGACGCTGCAGGCTCGCTTCGTGCTGACAGTGACTTTGCGATCCGCCTCGCTAACGCCGCGACTTGGGACCAGGCAACCGGCTCCAACATCATCGGCGCCGTCACGGTCGTACCGGCAACGACCTGTGTCAATGGGGTCGGGTCGAGGTTTACCGACGTTACGGCCGATCACGCATTCTGCGCCGACGTCGAGTGGCTGGCCGAGGCAGCCATTACCAAGGGCTGCAACCCACCGGCGAACGATCGGTTTTGCCCCGACTCGGCTGTGACTCGGGGCCAAATGGCGGCGTTCCTGGTGCGGTCGTTGAACCTGCCCGGCGGCACCCCTGACACCTTCAGCGACGACGATGGGAGCATCTTCGAGACGCACATCGAGGCACTAGCCGCCGCCGAGGTGACGAAGGGATGTAACCCGCCGAGCAACGACCGCTTCTGCCCAACCCAGACCGTCACCCGCGGACAGATGGCAGCGTTTCTCCATCGTGCGTTGCGCGAGACGGTTGCCACGACGACTCCACCATCCTTCACAGATATCGTCCACAGTACGTTTTCCGCAGACATCACATGGCTTGGTGCCACCGGGATAACCAAGGGCTGCAATCCGCCGACGAACGACCGATTCTGCCCGGATTCGCCGGTGACGCGGGCCCAAATGGCAGCCTTTCTGCACCGGGCGTTGAGCAGCTGACATATTTCCGCTTGACTCTCCCCCGAGGGGAGACTGCAGGGTTGCGACCATGACGATGATGCCAATTGGAAAGTTCGCCAGAGCCACCCGGCTATCTATCAAGGCGTTGCGGAACTATGACCGCCTCGGTCTGCTCAGACCAGCCTGGGTGGATCCGGCCTCCGGCTATCGCTATTACCGCCTCGACCAAATGCGCCGGGCGGATGTGATCCGCATGCTTCGAATTGCCGATGTCCCCCTTGCGGACATCGGGAACGTGCTCGACGGGTCTGATCCCAATGATGTGTTGTCGTCCCACCTCGTCACGCTGGCGCGCCAGCGAGACGAGCAGGCAAGAAAGCTGCGCTACCTAGAGCAGCTCATCTCCCGAAAGGACGTCGCAATGAGTCACGAAGTCGCAGTCAAGATCGTCAATCCTCAGGTTGTCTCCTCGCACCGCGTAGAGACCACGTACCAGCAGGTGTTTACCGCTATCCCGGAGGGCTTTGGAACCGTCTTCCGCCGCCTCCAGGATCACAACGCCGAACCGACCGGCATTCCGTTCACGATCTTCCATCGCGCCCCTGATGCCGAAGACTCTGGTGACGTGGAGATGTGCATCCCTGTTTCGCCCAACGCCAGACTCGCCCCGATTCACGACGTCCCGGGTGGCCCGGTTGCGGCGGTAGTTCACAAGGGGCCCTACGACGAAATGGGTCCCGCGTACGAGGCATTGGCGAGATGGATCTCGGACCACGGCCACCAGATCGTCGGCCCGACCAGGGAGATCTACCTGAACCATCCCGACGATGTCGATCCAACCGAGCTCCTCACCGAGCTGCAGTGGCCAATCGACAACGCCGAACGGGAGGGCTGACAGATGCAATCGCAACATGACTATCCGGGAGCCAGGCCAACACAGGTTCGCGTTCAGGAGAAGCCATTCGGAGGGCTAGTACCCGGCGAGATGGTGGTGATACCGAGTCCGCACGATGTGGAGCGGGCATTGGCAACCTTCCCGACTGGGCATACAGGCTCGCAAGCCGCGCTTCGGAGCGTGCTCGCTTCGCAGCATGACGCCGACAACGCATGCCCGGTGATGACCGGTCTCCAGCTCCGTGTCGTTGCCGAAGCCGCCACCGAAGCGCTGACCGCTGGCATGGCCCCCAGCGAAGTCGCCCCGTTCTGGCGTGTTGTCGATCCGGGCAGCAAGATCGCCTCACGCCTTGCGAACGGATCCGACCTGATCACCGATCTGCGTCGGCGGGAATCGGACACCGGTTGATTGCGCCTGAGGTTCGATAGGACCCCGGCTCAAGCAATATGGGTGCGCGCCGATATCAGACAGTGCGAGGAGACGGGCGATGCAACGAGTGAGAACCCACCGGCCACGAGCGCTGATACCAGTGATTGCTCTCGGCCTGGTGATGAGCGTTGTGCCGTCAATCGTCATCCCGTCCGCAGCCGCGCCCGCAGCGGCACAGGCGTGCCCCGAACCAACCCTTTCCCCGGCCGACCCCCGGGCGCAATGGGTGGAAGGGACGATGGCAAACGACGACGGTGCGACTCGCGACTTCTACAACCGGGCAGCAAAGCTTGCCTGGGACGCACCGTATAGCGATATCGTCGATGTGAACGGGTGGCCCAGCCTCAGCACACCATACGCCCTGTCATCTCTTCCCGACGACGACACCCCGGGACCACACACGTGGGATATCACCACGTTGGCGACTGAGTGGCTGGAGGGCACTCCGAATCAGGGGATGGCGCTGCACCGCATGGGCGGGCACGGGCCGTTCGACTTCTACAGCCGGGAGCATCCCGTCGCCGCAGAGCGACCCAAGCTGACGATTGTTGCCTCGTCGGGCACCTATGTACTGGAGCCGCAGGCCGACACGAGCATCAACACTTCTACCTATCAAGGATTCGGCGATGACACGTCGCTGCGGGTGGCCAACGGTGAGCACCACATCTTGATCCGCTTCGACCTATCACCGATCCCCGTTGGAGCGACGGTGACGAGCGCCACGCTTCAGCTGTGGAGCTACGCCGAGTACGGCAGCTCGGCTCTCGACGTTGGCGTCTTCCGTGTGTTCCACGACCCGGGACAGCTGCCTGCGGCACAGAACGGCCTCGCCTATTCGTACGACGGCGATGTCGGCGTGGACGGACACCCCGATGTCTACGAGCACACGACCTTTGGGAACACTTCGTGGGCCGACGTATACGCAAACGCCGACTCCTCGACCCTGCAACTGGTGTCCACTGCGCCCGGATTCGAACAGCTCGACGGACCGGCGCTGCGGATCACCGTGCCCGCGGGCGAGAACACGGGCTCTGGCTTCGCCTTCAAGTTTGAAGATCAAACGGGTTCGGAGCCAGAGGAGATCTACTTCCGCTACTACGTTCGCATCGACCAGAGCTGGGAACCCACCTATGGCGGCAAGTTCCCCGGCATCTCAGGCACCTACGGTGTCGCCGGCTGGGGAGGTCGGCCGTCGAACGGCACTAACGGCTGGAGCGCACGAGGTCTGTACCAACCCAGTGTCGTCGGCGTCGACAACCCGTTCTTTGACACCGTTCCGGTCGGCCACTACGTCTACCACGCCGACCAGCCGACGCAGTGGGGCGACAACGTGCTCTGGCAGGACGGCTATCTCGGCTTTCTCGAGAAGGACCGTTGGTATAGCGTCGAGCAGCACCTCGTGCTGAATACCCCCGGCGTGCCCGATGGTGTCTTGGAGACATGGATTGATGGCCGCAAGGCCTACAGGGAGACGAACTGGCGTTGGCGAGACACCGCCGACCTGAAAATCGAGCAGATCTGGATGAACGTGTACCACGGAGGGACCGCAGTGCCCGACCAGGACATCAGCCTCTTCATCGACAATGTTGTGATTGCCGGCAGCTACATAGGGCCGATGGCCGGCGCACCTTGCGCTCCGACGAGCGGGACGTTCATCGATGATGACGATTCCATCTTCGAGGCGGACATCGAGGCCCTGGCAGCGGCGGGGATCACCAAAGGATGCAACCCGCCGACGAACGACAGGTTCTGCCCCGACGAAGACGTCTCCCGTGGCCAGATGGCAGCATTCCTGGTGCGAGCCCTCGACCTACCCAGCGGACCGGGCGGAACCTTCTCGGATGACGACGGATCGGTCTTCGAGCCGCACATCGAGGCACTCGCTTCCGCCGGGGTCACCCGGGGCTGCAACCCGCCGAGCAACGATCGCTTCTGCCCAAACAGCGCAGTGACTCGTGGCCAGATGGCGGCGTTCCTCCATCGTGCCCTGGGAGACACGCTGCCGACCGGATCGGCGCCAACATTCACGGACACTCCCGGGACCACGTTTGCAGCCGACATCACATGGCTCGGAGCGACCGGGATCACTCGTGGCTGCAATCCTCCGGCCAACGATCGCTTCTGCCCGAGCAACCCGGTGACGAGGGGCCAGATGGCAGCCTTCCTCACCCGAGCCCTCGACCTCTAGCGCCTAATACCCATGGCGATGGAGCCGGCGAAAGCTAGACGGGCTCTGACCTGTGTTGCGGGTGAAGAACTTGGTGAAGTTGGTCGGCTCGGAGAAGCCAAGCCGTGCGGAGATCATTCCGGCCGGAATGCGGGAGTGGACAAGGAGACGCTTGGCTTCGAGGACGAGGCGGTCGGTGAGGATCCGTTTGGCGCTCTGGCCGGTGACCTGTTCACAGGCGCGGGTGATGGTGCGAGCGGAGTACCCGAGGAGCCTGGCGTAGTCGATGACATCATGCCGGTGGCCGAGGTCGGTTTCGATAGCATCGCGGAATGCCACATACACCTGAGGGAGGTTTGTCTCGGCAGGACCGACGATGGCTCGGTCGAAGAGCGCCGTGAAGGCGTCGAACAGGGAGATCAAGAGCTGTCTTGTCGGCTGATCGCCCGCAAAGCGGTTCTGTTCACCGCGGAGGGCACCTATCAACGCCGCGGCCGTCGCCGCGGCGGTATCGTCGAGATCGCAGTAGGAGCGGTGTCCGGGAAACCAGGGACGGGGTGACGTTGTCGTGGGCTGGGCCAACACGAGTGTGGCGTCAAAGTCGACGCCCGTGTTCCAAACCTGAACCTGTCCGGGCCGGACCTGGACGAGACGCCGTGGCTGTGCTGGGATTTCGGTGAAGTCCACGGTGTGAGAGCCGTGGCTCGAGTGCATGAGCAAGAAGATGAAGAACGACGGTCGCTGCGGAACGATGAAGTATCCCGGATCGACTCTTGCGACCAGCTCGCTGCGATCGATCACTTCGACCGGGAGACGGGTGTGAAGTCGGCTCTCGAAATCGACCTGCGTGATCCTCCCGTGTCCACTTTCGACCATAGAGCGTCATGATAGAACCTTCCGTCAATGAGATATCGCAGGCATGATGGCAATAACAAACCAGCAAGAGGGAACAGGAATGGGTATTCGACTGGACAATGCCAAGAAGCTGTACATGGAAGGTATCAGGGACGGAAACTACGTGGCGGCGATCAACAGATACGTCGGAGAACGCTACACCCAGCACTCCACTCCGGTGAGGGACGGCAAAGAAGGCTTCATCGAGTTCTTCGCCGAGTTTGTGAAGCGCAGCCCGGAACGCGACATTCAGATCGTGCGTGGTTTCGAAGACGGCCAGTATGTGTTCCTACACGCCTTGCAGAACCTCAACGGGGGCGAGTCCCGCTGGGTGACAGCCGACATCTTCGACACCGATGCCGAGGGCAAGTTGATCGAACACTGGGACATCATCGAGGAGTTCACCGATGAGACTGTGTCCGGCCACACCCAGATCGATGGACCCACGGAGCCAACGGATCTCGACAGGACCGAGCAGAACAAGTCTCTCGTCCTCGACTTCATCACCGACGTTCTCAAGAACGGGGACCTAGAGAAGCTGCCTCAGTACATCTCGGGCGACACCTTCATCCAGCACAATCCCCGAGTCGGCGACGGTCTCGACGGCCTCGGCGCTTACGTCGCATCGCTTGCCGCACAGGGCCACTCGATGGTCTACGAAGAGATCCACAGGGTCGTGGGCTCCGGCAATTTCGTGGCGGTACTGTCGAAGATGATCCTGGCGGGTCGTGATACGGCAGTCATCGATCTGTTCCGCGTCGACGACGGGATGATCGTGGAACACTGGGACGTCATGGAGGAGATCCTCCCCGCAGACCAATGGGTCAATTCAGGGAAGTTCTGACGCAGCAGCAGTGGCCGCCAGCCCTGGCGATTCTGCGACCACCCGTTCGGAACCGAAAGCCGAGTCGAGCAGCCGCTCGATACCGCCAAGGCAAGCTTCATCGATTCGCTCCGCCAGGGCCGGGTCGGCGCTGGCCGCGCTGAGTAACCCGCCCCCTATGGCAAGCACAGCGGCCAGAATCGTCCGGTCGGCGGCATCGTCGCCTTCGACCACCGCATCGATGCTTGCGATGAGTGCCTGCAGACGTTCGGTGTAGCCATCCTTGCGACCCCCGCCGCTCCGAATCGCATCAACCGGGTGAGCGACGAGCGGGCACCCGGATGCGACATTGTGACGCTGCGCCGGATCCAGGTAGTTGCCGAATGCCGCCATCGCGGCCGCTTTTGGTTCGTCTGCAGCGACCGCAAGACGAAGTGACTCGACAAGTCCGGCCTCGATGCGCAACACTTCGCGTACCAACTCGTCCTTCGATCCGAAGTGTGCGTAAAAGGCGCCCCGGGTGAGACCGGCCCCTTTCATCACTTGATCGATCGAGGTGCCTTCGAAACCGCGGCTGCGGAAGAGTTCCCGGGCTGCCTCGAGGATCTTCTCGCGACTCTGCTCTTTGTGGTCTGGGCCGTATCTCATGCTCTCACTCGTTTATATGCTGCTCAACATACTATATGGTATGATCATCAACATATAAAGGAGTGCATCATGACCAGACTGGGAAGGGAACGCACGATTGCCCTGGCCCTGACACTGCTACTAGCCGGACGCGCCATGACGGTGGCGTTTATCGGACGGGCGGGAGACGGTGGCGTCGGCGATCCGCCTGCAGCCTGGCTGATGCCCCTCATCGGTGATGCCGTGATCGGCATCACCGCATTGGCAGTTGCGTACCTGATAGTTCGCGGGCGGGGACTTGGAACATGGGTCGTCATCGTGACATGGAATGCGCTAGGGATATGGGACGCGCTTTCGGCGTTTCTTGTGCACCAAAGTGTGCCGTGGGACGACTTCTTCATGATCAAGGCGCTTGGCTCCTCGATGTTCTTTGCGGCCAGCGCAATGCACCTCACCATCATCGGGCTCATGGCTCGCCCTGATGTCCGCACCCACTATGTCACTGGTGCCAGCCAGGCCCCATGACTGCACAGAAGGCTTAGGCGCGACATAATGGCTCCATGAGTCGCAAAGAAGTTCACATCGAAGCTGCCGGACGCGAGGTGCGTATCTCCTCGCCCGACAAGGTCGTTTTCCCGGACCAGGGTTGGACCAAGCTCGAAGTGGCCGAGCACTTCGCCATGTGCGCCACGGGAGCCCTGCGCGGTGTCTACAACCGACCGGTGAGCCTGAAGCGCTGGACAAAAGGGGTCGGCGAGGACCCCTTCTTCGTGAAGCGCGCCCCCAAGAATGCCCGCAACACCGTCGACGTCAGATTCCCCTCCGCTAGACCCGGGCGCATGTTTCTGCCGCTGGATGAGGGCGACGTTCTCTGGATGGCGCAGATGAACTGCCTCGACTTCAACCCGTGGAACGCCCGCGCCGACGACATCGACCACCCCGACGAACTCCGTATCGATCTCGACCCCGCTGAGGGCTACGACTTCTTCGCAGCTCGCGAGGTTGCCGCCGCCGCCAAGGAACTCCTCGACGAACTCGGCTATGTGTCCTACCCCAAAACCTCGGGGAACCGCGGCATCCACATCTACGTACGCATTGCCCCCGAGTGGGACTACTTCGAGCTCCGCCGCGGGGTTCTGGCTCTCGCCCGCGAGCTAGAACGACGTCACGAGCTCGCAACTACCGCCTGGTGGAAAGAGGAGCGCGATGGTGTCTTCATCGACTACAACCAGGTGGCGCGAGACCGCACCATTGCCTCGGCATACAGCGTCCGTCACACCGGCTTCGTATCGACGCCGTTTGCGTGGTCCGAGCTAGCCGACATGGACCCCAAGTCCTTCGACCTGATGACATTCAAGGACCGCTGGGCCGACGTCGGCGACCTCACGGCCGGCATCGATGATGTTGCCCATCGACTCGATCCCCTGCTGGAAATGGTTGCGGTTGACGAGGAGAACAAGATTGGTGATGCCCCGTGGCCGCCCCACTACCCGAAGATGCCGGGAGAACCGCCCCGGGTCCAACCGTCGAAGATGCGCAAGGAAAACTGGGAGTGAGCGTGCTCGATGCGCCGGAGATGCACCCGGTTCGCGTGGCGCCGAAGGCAGTGATCATCGGCAACGATCAATTGCTCACTGTTCATATGGAGGGAACCAAAGGCGTCTACTACATGCTCCCCGGCGGCGGACACGAAACTGGCGAGACGCTGGTGGACACGCTTCGCCGGGAATGCAGGGAAGAGATCGGGGCCGATGTCGAACCCGGTCGGGTTCTTTGGATCAGAGATTACCGAGAGAGGAACCACGAGTTCGCCGACATCCGACCGGGATTTCACCAACTGGAGATCATGTTCGAGTGCCGCCTTCTTGGTGAGCCCGACATGACAACTCAGGGCGACACGAGACAGATCGGCCTCGCCTGGATTCCTCTTCTCGAAATCGAGCAATGGCCGTTCTGGCCCAAGATTCTTAGAGAGCGTCTCGCCTCCGGCGCTCCCGACAGCGGTGCCGAATACCTCGGCGACGTCAACTGACCGTCGATGTCGCCTACGAACCGGTATCCACGAAGAAGTCAAACGTGGTGTTGTCGGTATCAAGACCGTTGAATGTGACGGTCGTATCGAATACATCTCCAACAGGATCGGTGAGCTGACACACCGCCTGGTTTGCGGAGTCAACGATCAGTGACTCGGAACCGCAATCGAGGGCATCATCGGCGAGGTCTATCCCAGCCTGGTCCTCGATCTGAGCAATGATCGTGGCGGCGATCGGTGCCAGGTTCTCGGCAAGGACGACGTTGGTCGTTTCCACGTAAGGCCCGGTCTCTTCAATGACCGCCTGCCATTCGATCGTTCGACCGTCCTCGGTCGCGGAGGTGCACAGGAACGTGGCCCCAACATCGCTAGACAGGGGCTTGCTACAGCTGGCCGTTAGCTCACCGAGGCCAATCTGCTCAGCAAGATCTCCCTCGATCAGGTCTTCGGTGGCGTTCTCCGGGGAATCGGACCCAATGTTGATCTCCCCCGAAACGGAGCAAGCCGCCAGACCCAACATCAGCGCAAGTAATAGCAATCTCATGATTGCGACCCTAGCTCACGGCACAACGGGAACACCCCGGGCGGTGGGGAACCGGCCCGGGGTGTAGTTGGCAGAGTTGTCAGACGGAACTAGTTGTTGTCGTCGTCGTCATCGTCGTCGTCTTCATCATCGTCGTCGTCGGAATCGTCATCGTCGTCGTCGTCATCGTCGTCGGAGTTGCCATGACCACTGTTGTCGTCGTCGTCACCGTCGTCGTCGCCGCCGTGGCCGCTGTTGTCGTCGCTGCCACTGTTGTCATCGTCCGAGCCCGAGTTGTCGTCGCTGCTGCGGCTGTTGTCGTCGTCGGAGCTGTTGTCGTCATCGTCGTCGCCACTGTTGTCATCGTCGTCACCACCGCCGTCGTTGGTCATGCGGTCGCGGACCCGAATGCGAACCTCGCCATCTTCGAGTTCTGCGTTGAACTGGATGCGGCGGGAACCGTTGCGGAAGTCGGCCTCGACCTCACGTCCCGACGAGCCCTCCACCTCGACCGTCCAGCCGGCAGCTGGATCGACCGACACGATGGTGAGCGTTGATCCACTCAGCGTGATCGTCACCGTGCCGCCATCGCCGGCCTGGTAGGTAACGGTCGAATCACCTGGGGGAGGCGGGGTAGTTGTGGATGTGGTCGTGGTCCCGGGGATAGTTGTCGACGTGGTTCCTGGCACGGTGGTCGTGGTTGTGCCGCCTCCGTCATCGGCCCGATCCCGGACCCGGACCCGGATCTGACCATCCTCGAGTTCTGCGTTGAACTGGATGCGGCGGGTTCCATTGCGAAAATCGGCTTCGACCTCGCGCCCGGTGGCGACCTCAACCTCGACTGCCCAGCCTTCGTTCGCTTCGGCGGCAACGATCGAGAGACTCGAACCGTCGGACGCCACCGTCACGGTGCCGGCGTCGGCAACCTCGTACATGACCAGTTCTTCGCCCCCAGCCGACGGCAAGGTCGTCGAGGTGGGAGATGTCGTGCTGGTCGATGAGCTTGAACTCTCGGAAGCCGGGGAAACGACTGCCTGGGCAACACCCACGGCCATTAGTACCGCAAGGACCATGGCCAACAGTGTCGTGATGCGCTTGAACATTTTTCTGTCTCCTTCTGCGAGCTGCTGTTGGAGCCAGATTGCATTACGCAGCCTTTGGTCGTCCTCCGGCCATGGTTAGGAAAACCTCTTTTGCTCTCGGACGTTCCGTTCGCTGCCGGCGCGGGGCAGTTCCACGCTGACAACTGTTCCCGTGGGGCTGCCTTGTGACCAACTTGCCGTGCCCCCGGCTGACTCGGCCGTGCGCCGCACGATGTCAACACCGAGTCCGGTAGATGCTGCGCTGCTGGCACCACGCTCGAGGAGACCCACGTCCGAAAACCCCTCGCCGTCGTCCGCGATGATCAACTCGGCGAGGTCGGGCAACGGCTGCCGCAGCATGATCGAGTATCCGGATCCAGATGGGGTGTGGGCAAAGATGTTGCCGAGAAGCGCGTCGAGTAGCGCTTCAAAATCAGCGGAATGGCCGCGAACCGAGAACGCATCCGGCCCCATCTCGACCGTCCACCGCCTCTCCTGCTCTGCTGCGAGATTCCCCCAGAATTCGCTGCGCTCGGCGACGATCGCAACGATATCGGCCACCACGCCGCCGCTTTCGCGAACGGGGCGCCGCGCCTCACTGATCACATGACTGACCACGCGCTCGAGCTCGTCGACGTCATGCTGGAGCCGCGACACGTCGGCGGTGGCTCCAAGCGACTCGATATCGAGCCGCAACGCGGTCAGCGGGGTCCGTAATCGGTGCGAGATGTCCGCAGCGGTTTCCCGTTCTTGATCCATCAACGTGCTCACTCGCCAGGTAAGGCTGTTGAATGCGTCGCCCACTTTGGCGAGTTCGGCAGGCCCACCGGGCTCAACGGCCACAGTGAGGTCGCCTTCGCCAAGCCGCTTCGTTGCCGCGACGAGGTCGTTAATGGGTTCGACCACAGCCCGCCCCATGCGGTTGGCCACCAAGTAGGCGAGGGCGACGAGGAGAACCCCCAGCCCGCCGAGAACAACCCACGCCGAAACGACCCCTTCAGTCAGGACGCCACCGGGAACCGCGATGACTATGACCCAGGGAAGCCCATCGCCGCGCAGTACCGGAACAACGACGGCCTCTCCATCCTGGAGCGGCTGTCGATACGCCTGCCCTCGCTCGCGCGCCGCGGAGACGTCTATGTCCTCTGGGAGTGCGGCGCCAACCACAGATCCGTCCGACAGCATCACCGATGTATCCGGGGCCGCAGCCAGGGTGCCCGCGAGCAGTGAAAGAGATGCGGGGCTGGAATCGATGGTCGAGGCAAATCGAGCGACAGTTTGCGCCTCACGCTCTGCGGCGTTCATAGCTCGATCGACCGCCAGATCGCGGATGAGGACGGCCAGTGGAAGCAGGAAAGCCAAGATGACAATCGAAGTGATCGACAGCGCGTACAGCGAGAGCCAACGCCTCACGACTACGGCGCCACGAGCTTGATGCCGACTCCATGAACGGTCTGCAGGTAGCGCGGCTCTGCGGCGCTCTCCCCCAGCTTCCGGCGCAGTACTGAAAGGTGCACATCGACAGTTTTGTCGGCACCGCCGTACGGCTGCCGCCACACCTCGGCGAGGAGCTCGCGTTTGGAGACCACTACACCGATGCGCTCCGCCAGGTATGCCAACAGGTCGAATTCCTTTCGGGTGAGATCGAGTTCGCCGCCGGCCAACACCGCGGTGCGCTGGTCGACATCAACGGTGAGCTCTCCGACGTTCATCGGTCCTGTCGCCCCCCCGGCACCCATCCGACGCAGGATCGCCTCGATCCGGGCCTGCAATTGAGCACCGCTGAACGGCTTGACCACGTAGTCATCCGCGCCATCGCGAAGGATTCTCACAATCTCGCCCTCTTCGTCACGAGCCGTCGCGACAATCACCGGTATCTCACTGACCGACCGGATCATCTTGAGGGCGTTGCCGCCGTCGATATCGGGCAACCCGAGGTCGAGGACAACAACGTCGTAATCTCCTTCCACGGCCTGCTGGACTCCCTCCATTCCAGACGACAAGGACTCCACGCTGTGCCCGGCATCCGAAAGGAATCGAGCTAGACCTTGACGGATCGACGGGTCGTCTTCAATGATCAGGACGGAGGACATAGAGCCGATCCTATTGGCGAGGTTTCCCGGGGGACAGCGAAATGGGCGCATTTAGGAAACACATAACCTTTCTGGGAGAGTCGGCTAACCGTCTCCGTGAGACTGTGCGGGCATGTCGAACACAACGAGGCTCATAGCTGGCTGGCTTCTCGCCGCAGCGATCGCGGTCGCGTTCTCATGGGGTGCGGTCGCCCAGGTCCGCAATCGTGTTATCCAGCCGTCGGTGGTGATCCCGACAACTCAGCTGGCTGCACAACTCGAGGCAACCTCAACCACGACCGCGGCACCCCGCGTTGTTCGCGTCGAGCCTGAGACGGACGGCACAACAACATCGACCATCGGGGCGACACCAACAACTCCCAACACGACCAATCCGCCGCAGCAGACCGCTCCTTCGACGACAACCACAACGGTGCCGACAAGCACGACCACATCTACGACACTGCCGGCTGCGACCACCACCACGGTTCCGCCAACAACGACGAGCACGACGACAACGACGGCGCCACCGGTGACGCAGACCGCCAGCTACTCACTCGTCGGCGGCGTAGTGACAATCAGCTACTCGCCTGGTGTGGTCAACTTCGTTTCAGCTATCCCCCAACCGGGCTTCAGCACCGACACCCGAGAGACCGGGCCGGACGAGGTGCGCATTCGATTCGAGGGTGATGAGCACACGTCGGACTTCAGGGCCCGTTGGCAAGCCGGCGAACTCGAGATCACCCAGAGCGAAACTGGGGGCGACGACTAAGAGCGGCCCAGGATGCGGCTGCGCAACTCCGGGGGAATGACCGAATCTGGATCCCGATGATCCGCGAGACCCGCGTGAGCATCGACAAGCGCCGCATAGAGCGGAGGACACGTCGGGCATCCGGACAAATGCGATTCGACCGTGGCTGCCGTCCGCTTCTCGAGGACACCGTCGAGGTAATCGGAAACATGCTGCCTGGCATCCCAACACCGCATCGGTACCTCCTTGAGCATCATCCTGCGCTCGTGTCCTTCGGCCAGCGCCGCTACCAACATCATGCGCCCACGCCGAAGACGCTGTTTTGCAGCCGGCAGGGTGATCCCCTGTACCTCTGCGATCTCTCGGACCTTCCACTGCTCGACGTCGTGCAGCACAACCGCCGTCCGGTAGGCGAATGGCAGCCGAACCAGAGCATCCTCCAACTCCTCACGGGTCTGTGCCCGTTCCGCAACCACCGCTGGGTCCACCGTGTAGCTATCGGAGTGCCACTTCTCCTCGACCTCCTCTACCACGACCTCCCTGCTGGATCGGCGAACACGATCGATCGCGAGATTGTGCAGAATCCGCCGCATCCAGGCTCCGAGCGAGCCCCCGTGAAACTGATCGCGCCGATCCAATGCCCGTAGGTAGGTGTCGTGGACGAGATCGCCGGCGAGGTCTCGATCCCGGGTGAGGGCGGTGGCGAAGTGATAGAGACCGTCGAGTTGCTCGGCTAGCTGTTCGGCTTCGACCATTCGTCTCGCTCACTTCTGGATCCTCGGATGATGGCGTACCCGAACAGCCCAACGCCAATCGCAACGAGCGGCCAGGCAGGCCCCATCAGCAGGCCAGCGCCGGCAAGGGCCGCTCCAGCCACGGACCACACGATCCGGTCACTGCTAGACATCTTGGCAATGCCGGCTGGGTCGCCTGTGGCCACCGAATCGAACAACGCCCGCAGCTCCGTTCGGGTGCGTCTGCCCGTGAATCTTGCCAGCTCCACACCATCACGGACCGCGATGAGAGTCGGGGTTCCAAGCACCCGAAGATCCGCTACTGCAGCCGTATCACGTGTCGCATCGAGTACGACGAGGTCTACGGCATCGAACTCTCCGGCAACTGCATCGAGGTCGGGCTGCATTGCCCGACACTCGACACAGTGTGGTGCCATCACCTCGATCAAAGTAGGTCCTGTGTGCTGAGAGATCATGGCGTCGGCTACGCAGCCTTCTTGTCAGTCCGGAAGTTGAGCATCGAATAAACAGGGCACCAACCGACCAAGCCGGTCAGCAGCGGCACAAAGCCGACAACGCCGACAACGACGCCGAAGCCACCGCTGATCGTGTCGGAGAACCCGAGATAAATGAGCACAACACCGAGGACGACCCGTGCGATCCGGTCCCAGCTTGCTTCGTTCTTGGACATTTCCTTCTCCTTTTCGCTTATCGGGCTATAAGACGAACGAGAACGAGATTTGGATACATTCAGCTGTTGACGATGTCCAGTTCTGTGCGAGCGGCAGCAACGAGCTCGGCCGCATCGACACCCATCGCGGCCAAGGCACGCACAAACGTCCCGGCTTCCAGCTGGCCGGCGACGAGCACCACGTAGGCGCCATACAGCTGCGACTTGTCCTTCTTCACAAGCTTCACGACCTGCTTGAAGACCTTCTGCACCGAACCCTTGCTCCGAAACGGGCCGCGAGAAGGGGTTGGTGAGGGCAACTTGTCCTCCAGATCCTCGTCAGACGCAGCTATCCCTATCGACTCGAGGGTGTCGCGGTGTTGGGCTGCGATGGCGGCCCGCAGCTTGCCTGGGTCGCTGCCCAACCTTGCGAAAGCGCGCCGCGCCGAGCCATCGGGAAGATCGAGTGCGGCGAGGACGAGGTGTTCGGCGCCGGGCTCTGCCTCGCCCATCGCAAGGGCCTCGGCCTCTGCGGCGGGAAACAGCTGGTTCATGATCTTGATGTCTTGAAGGGGCTTCCGTGGACTCAATTGCGTCCTCTCCTGGTCCTTGGGCTGACGACTCGACGAGCCAGCCTCTTGTGGGCTGCTTGCGGTGTGACACCGAGGGCATCCGCGATCTGCGACCACGCCCAGCCCTTGTCGATCGCTGCCTGCACCGCAGCGAGCTCGAGCCGGTCCGCCAGCCTTCGCAACGACACAACGGCGGCCAACGCCTCATCGACATCTTGGGGATCAGGCAGTTCGTAAAGTTGCTCCATGTCTTTTATCAACCCTAGTTGATAGAAGACCCTTTATCAACTATTGTTGATAGCGAGTCGAGACGTTGAGGACCAGTGAATATGACGAAGTGGAAGCTGTTTTGGGCCGGAACGATCGCCGTAGCGCTCCTGGCGTCTGCTTGTTCCACGGAAACGGCTGACGATGCTGAGCCTGCCGCACCCGACCAGATCCCAATCACCACCGAGGCCGATCTCGAAGGGGCTGTCTTCGATCTCGAAGCGACCGTCTCCGAGTTCGTTGGGGACCGAGACGGCGGCGTTTCCGTCCTCACCACTCGTAACGGCGAGACATCAACGGTCGCCGTCGGCATCGCCAACAACGAGGGCGATGCCCTGACCCCCGAGACGCCGTTCCGAGTAGGCAGCATTTCGAAGCCCTTTGTGGCGGTCATGGTTCTGCAGCTGGTCGACGAGGGGCTCGTAGCGTTGGACGAGACTCTCGGTACCTATCTCCCGGAAACACCAATCGGTGCCATGGTGACGATCCGCGACTTACTCGGACACGACAGCGGCGTACCGAACTACACCGATCAACCCGACTTCTTCGCCGATGTGCTCGCCGATCGTGACCGCAGCTATGACAATGAAGAAATCCTTGCATACGTCGCCGGTGTCCCAAACGGGACTTCCGGGGCGTTCAGCTACTCGAATACGAACTACATCCTGCTCGGACAACTCGTCGAAGAGGTGACCAACGATGAACTCGAGCAGGTCCTCCGTGACCGAATCTCCCAACCACTGGGCCTCACCGCAACTACCTTCGTCGGCCGCGATGTCCCAACCCCGACGAACCTCGCGGGCGGATGGTCGACAGACGTACTCGATGGCGACCCCACCGCTGCGTACGAGTCGGTTGCGTCGAGCGCATGGGCCGCAGGGGCATTGGTCTCGACAACGGCGGACCTGGCCGCGTTCATGATTGCGCTGTTCGACGGTCGGCTCGTTTCGCCCGACTCCCTCGTCGAGATGACCACGGTGGCCGGCGATGGCTACGGTCTTGGGCTGTTTGCGGCTGATCTCGGCGACGGCAAGCCGGCATACGCCCACAGCGGCGGCATCACCGGCTATGCATCGACGATGGGTATCAGCCCCGAGACCGGCGACGTCATCGTCATACTCAGCAACAACGACACCATGATCCCGGACCTCCTAGCACCCTTCATCCTCAGCAGCTGGTAGTCAGCGGCTCACTGGACGTTTCCGCCAAAGGCGGAACTCCACCTGAAATCGTGACCCATAGCTCGCAGTACAGGCTGGCTGGACGTTCCGCCAAAGGCGGAACTCCAACCTGAGTTCGTGACCCTCGGTTGCGAACTCAGGCGACGACAGCATCAAAGGTTGCCCCGACGGGCCGCTCGAGCTGATCCATGGTGCATTC
>CBDUNF010000008.1:0-36829 GCA_965368515.1 uncultured bacterium | reverse complement strand
TAGGACGCACCCAAACGCTGGAAGGGTTCCCGTGTGCCCGCAGGGCACATGGGGTGAGGTTCGGCTACGCCGAAACATCGGCGACGTCGAGCACATAGAGCTTCTGTGCAACAGAAACCCCAGCCGGGTTACGGCGTGTCAGTCCCCCTTTTGGGGGGAAGGTACCGCCGGGCGTAGCCCGGGGGTAGAGGGGCTACCGGTTCTCGACTTCGTCGGTGGTGGTCTGGGGATCGACGGAGCCGCCGAGGAGGAGCGCATCGATCGTGCGCTGCAGAATGGCGAGATCGACGGGACCGCTCACCTTGGCACGAACGACGCCGTCGGCATCGATGAAAAAGGTCTCCGGGAGGCCGAGGATGCCGTATTCAACGGCGACCCGCGACCCTTCGTCTATTCCATACACGTACGGCTCGCCGCGACCGAGTTCTTCGAGAAACTGAAGGCTGGCGCTTTCGCGATCCTGATAGGCAATACCGACAAACGTGACACCGGGCTCGGAGTAGGTGGCGGCAGCCACATTGAGCGCGGCGTGCTCGACTCGACAGTTGCCGCACCATGATGCCCAGAAGTTGACGACGACGATCTGGCCCTCATAGTCCGACAGTCGAAACTGCTCAGTTGAGTCCAGATAGCGAACCGAGACCTCGGGCGCATCTTTCCCGATGAGTGGCGAGGGGGTCAGGGTGATATCGGTATCGATGCGCCGTACAAAGACAACCCCGAAGATCATCACCGCAACACCGGCGGCAATCGCCAGCCAGAACGGCCAACCGGTGGCTTGCTTCATTGTGCCGCCTCCACGTCGATGAGCAGGCTCTCAGCTTCAGCCCGTAGCTCGTCCGGCAGGTTTTCGTAGTCAAGGAGGCTCTGCAGGGGCGACACCGCACCCGTCGCGTCACCCAGCCCGAAGAACCGGATGTTGGCCAGGTACCAGAACGCAATCCCACCGTCAGGCTGCACTGCGAGGCTCTCCTCTACAAACGATGCAGCGACATCGGGTACGCCGGACAGATAGGTCATCCATCCGACATTGGCAAGTGCTGCGGGGTCCTTCACCTCCAGCGTCTCGAGGACATACAGGTAGTGGGTGAGCGCGTTGCTGAAATCTCCCTCGGCGAAGTAGCGATCGGCAAGGGCGAGACGCATGCCCGGCACATTCGGGTTCTCTGCGACGACAGCCTCCATCTGCTCATTGGTGACGTCGTCGAGGTTCACCCCATCGACAACCTCGGACGCTATGCCCTCGACTCCGGATTGGCCGCCGCTATTGGCAGCCACCCACCAGAGACCGCCACCAACGAGGGCGACCAACACTGCGCCGATCAGGAGGAGCCGGCTCCCGCTCAGTGCGTCTGTGCCGGCACCTTCTGCTACGTCGGCTTCGGTAGCCGCCGTGGCGGCTTCGGTCATCTGAGCGCGCAGCTCCTGCTGCTCCGACTCATATCGCTGCCGCAACCGATCTGCGGTCGCCTTATCCAACTCGCCGGCGGCAACCTGGTCATCGATCTCTTCGAGGTCACGGCGGGTCTGCGAGAGTCGTTCCTCGATCCGGCCAGTCTCCCGGTTCACAACGCACCTCGCTGCCTACGCCAGATGACCCAACCTCCGACGCCCAACGCGGCCACCGGCAATAGCCATAAGGCAACTCCCCACCCGGTGAGGGGTGGCTCGAGCAGGACGTGGTCACCGTAGCCAGCAGCGAAGAAGTCGTAGATCTCGGCGTCGGACCACCCCGCATCGATCTTCTCGCGAAGGATGACAACAAGGTCCTCGGCAACTTGTGAATCAGATTCGGCCAGAGACTGCCCATGACACCACGGACAGGCGATCCGTTCCGATAAGTGCCGCTGACGATCATCAGGGCCGGCCTCAGCGGCATCGGGCATCAGCCCGACCCCGATCACGATCAAGGCGAAGGCTGCCACGACCAACCGCAGATAGCTACGCATCGCTGGCGACCTCTTCTACCTCACGCCGAATCGGCTTCCTGACAAAAACGGCCCACATACCTCCGGCGACGATGATTAGGCCTCCAACCCAAAGCACCCACATCAACGGGAACACCATCACGTCGAGTACTACGTCGTCGCCCGGCACGGTGGCGAGGGCAATGAAGACGTCGTCGAACAGGCCGGTGTGGACGGCGGGGGTGGCCACCGCGGGCGGGCGAGCGTACTGGTTGAAGACCGGAGTCATGCGAGTGATCTGGTCAGTACACGTCGAGTCGCGCAAGGACAGCTGCGCACCGACCACAGATCGATTCGGCTCCACTCGCGAGGTCGGCATTTCGTAGACAATGCAGTGATCACCGACGACAGCCGACTCGCCGACCGCTATGCGAACCTGATCACGGGAGGCAATCCCGCTCGATGCGGCAATGCCGACCGCGAGCAGGGCGACACCGATGTGGGCTATCTGGCCACCCCAATACCCCGGATCGCGCCGGAGCACCTTGACTGCCGCGGCAATCCGCGCTCCCTCGAGCTTCATGGTCTGCTTGGTGTACTCCTTGACCGAGGTGGCGATAACGAAAGTCGCCAGCACGACGATGACTACGACCGGGATGGAACCGACACCGACTACCACCGCCAGCGCTCCGGCAACAAGACCGGCCACGAGCGGGGTAGCGATCCGGTCCCAAACAACGGCCGGACGGGCGTATCGATAAGGCGTTACCGGCCCGATACCCATCGCCAGCAATAGCAAGAACGCCACGGGGATCGTGAGACGGTTGTAATAGGGGGTGCCGACCGACACCCGCGCTTGGCCCACAGCTTCGAGTGCGATCGGGTACAAAGTACCCAAGAGCACCGCGAGGGCAAACACAGACAGAATCAGGTTGTTGAAGAGAAAAACACCTTCACGACTCGCCAGGGAATCAAGGCGCGGAGCCGAGCTGAGCAGATGCGATCGCCAGGCAAACAGCAGCAGCGAACCGACAACCACGATCATCAGAAACGCCAGTAGCACCGGCCCCACCCCAGACTGGGTGAACGAGTGGACCGAGATGATCGTGCCGGACCGTGTCAGGAACGTGCCGAGAATGGTCAGCGAGAAGGTAGCGATGACCAGGATCAGATTCCACGCCTGCAACATGCCCCGACGACGTTGCACGACGGCGGAATGAATGAACGCCGTCGCCGCCAACCACGGGAGCAAGGCGGCGTTCTCTACCGGATCCCAGGCCCAGTAGCCGCCCCAGCCAAGAACCTCGTACGACCACCAGGCTCCGAGGAGCAGGCCAAACCCGAGGAACGCCCAGGCGATGACGGACCAGCGCCGGGTTCGCTCCAGCCACACGGTGCCTTGCTCACCCCGGATCATTGCAGCGATGGCAAAGGCAAACGGCGCCGAGAAGCCCACGTAACCGACGTACAGCATCGGAGGATGTATCGCCATCAGGATGTGGTTTTGCAGCAGCGGGTTGGCGCCGATTCCCTCAGCAGGTGCGGTGGTAGCCACGAAGGGCAGCCAACTGGTTTCGACACACGATCCAGCAACAACCGCGGTACAGACTTCGAACGGGTTCGCCACGGTCGCCATCAGGCCGAACCAGAAGATCGAGATCGCACCGATCACCGATAGCGCAGTCAGACCAAGTCGATCTCCCGCATCGACGCTCCGCGCTACGAAGAAGACAAACGCGGCCAGGATGACTCCCCACAGGACAATGCTCCCCTCGAGAGCGGCCCATGCGCCGGCAAGCAGAAAGACAAACGGCGTGGTCGTACTCGAATTCGCGGCGACATAGCCGAGAGTGAAGTCGTGGGACAGGATCCCCGCTTCGAGAGCCACAAACGCCAGGACCGCTCCAAAGACCAGCAGCAAAACCGGAGTTCGCAGGGATGCGACGTCGGGTTCAGGCCGCCGCGATTCCAACCAGGCGCGCACCGTCAATTGCAGCGACGCAGCCGTCGCCAGCAGGATTGCGAGAAGGCCGACTGTGGCGATCACGACTCTTCGAGCTCATGGTCGATCGAGTCGTAGATGACGTTGTCCTCGGTCCGGTACTGCTCATCGTGCCGGATGAGCATTGTGTCCGAGTGGAATGTCGTTCCGTCCCACGTGCCCTCGACGATGACACCTTGCCCTTCAGCAAACAGCTGCGGGATCACACCGTCATGTTGCACCTGGAGAGACTCTCGCCCGTCTGTCACTGTCAACACGAGCGAGTCGCCCTCTTCTGCCACTGTTCCTGCCACGACTTGGCCTCCCAACCGGAGCCGATCCGGGGAAGGCGCAACATCGGTGTACAGCTCAGTCGGCGTGTGGAAATAGACCAGATTGCTCGACAGGGTGATCAACAAGCCGACCAACAGGCCGAGAGCAAGAACTGCAGGAACGAGGAACTTCCAATAACGACGGATCATGTCTGCTCGCCTGCCTTGTTTCGTGCGATGCGTAGGCGAGTCGCAAGCCACCAGATGTAGGCGGCCAGCGTGCCGTAGGTGAGGGCGTATCCGATGACAACGTATCTCATGCGTCACTCGTTCCAATGCTCGGCGCCGAGACTGCATCGCCGGCAACCGGGCCCTCGGCCGCAGCCGCGGCCGTGTGGGATGCCAACTCGAGCCGAGCGAGCTCAACTCGATACTTCAACAGAGCGGCATAGATAACCGTGAAGGCGGCAACGGCGGAGTACAAGAAGATCCGGATCGATGTGTCCATCTCGATACCACGCGGGCTGAACGTGTTGGTTTGGTGCAGGGTGCGCCACCACACGACGGAGAAGTGAACCGGTATCAGCTGCACAAGCCCCAGTACACCGAGAACAGAAGATCGCCGGGCCCGTGCTTCGGGATCGGGAATGGCCCTACGGAGCGCCAAGTATCCGATGTAGACGAAGAGCATGACCGCGGTGAGAGTGAGCCGTGCGTCCCAAGTCCAGTAAACGTTCCAGGTCGCCTTGCCCCAGATGGCCCCACCGAGAATGGCGACGGTCGTGAAGACAACGCCGATCTCAGCGGATGATGCGGCGACCAGATCCCACCGCAACGTTTTGGTCACCAGATAGGCAATGCTGGCGACGAAGGTGACCGCAAAGGCAAGGTACGCAAGCCAGATCGTTGGCACATGGATGAACAGCATCCGCGCCGAGTCCCCTTGACCCGCGATTGGGGGGCTGGTCATAGCCAGGACAATGGCCGCGACAACAGAGATCAACGCGGCTATGTCTAGCCAGGCGGGACGTCGGGCTGTCATCGAGTCTCCTGTAGGGGTCTTGCCGTAACTACCCCGACGATCGCTAGTGCAAGCACCACGATCGTCATTAACAACGGCCAGGCCAGATTAACCCCATCCCGACCTATAGATTCGACGGTTTGCGTCGCACCAAGCAGAAGCGGAATCGCCAGCGGGGTGACGAGCAAGGGACCGAGTGCGGGCCCCGCGTTGACACTGGCGGTGATCGCCCCCGACAGCGTTCCGAGCTCCGCGAGGCCAACAGCGGTCAACGGCATGACCGCCAGCATCCAGCCCCAGCCCGAGAGATCGAGGCCATACAGGGCAACGGCCACCGCCCCCATCGCCAACTCGAATACCAGCAACAGCAAGGCTGAGGCCATCGCTTTGCCGGTGAACTCCGCGACTGGATCGACACCCAGCAGCGCAATCGCGTCCCGCTGGGCTGGTGTCTCGACCGTGGTGCGACGGACCGATGTCAGCACGCCGAACAACATGACGACGACGAACAGCATGCCCGTGCCGATCTTCTGCAGGACGTCCTGGTTGATGCCCACCGCAAGTGGGACGAGCAGCAGCGCAATTGCGCCAAATGGGATCGTGATCCAGGCGACCTCCCCGGACTTGCGCTCCCGGTCGAGATCCCGTCGGGCGATGGCAAAGGCTTGGCGCCAGAATCGATCATTCATTGACGGTGCCTCCCGCCAGCTCCGCGGTTCTGGTCACCATTGGCGCCACACGCTCGACATCGTGTGAAACGAGAACCACTGCTCCCCCTCGCTCGAGGACCCCGGCAACGATGTGCTCGACCAACTCGATCGCACTGGGGTCGAGGGCCGAATGCGGCTCGTCGAGCAGGAGCAGCTCTGGTTGCAGCATGATCTCGCGAGCGAACTCGACCCGCCGTTGCATTCCATGCGATGCCTCCCCCGCCAGGCGATCGGCCGCCATGCCGAGACCGACTGTTTCCAGCGCAGCACCCGCCTTCTCGACCGGGACCCCGGCGATCCGGGCGGAGAAATCGAGATTCGCGGCAAGACTCAGCTCTGGATACAACGCAGGGGCGTGCCCAATCAGGCCGAGACGGGGACGGATATCAAACCGATCATGTGATTCGAGATCAGCTCCAAGAACCCTGGCGGTTCCCGCACTCGGTCGCAGAAGTGTCGCAACCAACCGGAGCAACGTGGTCTTGCCCGCACCGTTCGAACCGAACAATCCGACTGACTCTCCGGGCGCGACGACGAGGTTCACGTCGCGCAGGATGGTCGTCAGACCGATACGGACGGCAACACCGCTAAGTTCAACGGGGAGGTTGGACGCAGGCACAGCCCGGCAGTCTAAGGAACTTGCCCCGCGGGCGGGAATATTCACAAATCCTTATGCGTTACAGACCCGACCAAAGAGCAGACCCGGAGTGGATTCCATGGCAACCGTAAACCTGACAAAAGACACGTTCGAGGAGACCATCCTCAACAACGACATCGTTCTCGTAGATTTCTGGGCTGATTGGTGCGGCCCCTGCAAGAGCTTTGCCCCGACCTACGAAAAGGTCTCAGAGAACCATGAAGGCGTCGTCTTCGCCAAGGTGGACACTGAGGCTGAGCAGGAGCTTGCCGGCTACTTCCAGATCCGTTCGATCCCGACCCTCATGATCTTCCGTGACAAGATCGGCATCTTCTCCCAGCCCGGAGCGCTCCCCGAGAACGCGTTGGAGGACCTCATCACCCAGACCAAAGGCCTCGATATGGAGGCGGTCCGCAAAGAGATCGAGGAACAGTCGGAAGAGCACGATCACGACCAGGAGCATGATCACTCCCACTGATTCTGCTCCGAGGCCTCTCTGGAGGCTACGACGGCAGCGAGTGACCCGGCCAATTGGCCGGGTCACTTCTCTTGGGAAGCTAGGTGCGGTTCACCAGATGTGCGATCAACGCTTGGGCAGTAGCCACGTTGGGTCGTTCGACCTCGATTCGGTGCAGAACCGGCGACCCAAAGGTACCCGGCTCAGTGAGCACGTTGGCGGGTATGGCAGCTTCCTCGAGCACACCCCAGGCCTGTTCGGCAACATCGCGGTCGTCGAATTCCGCAATCGGGACCAACTTGTCCTTGCGCCACATGGCTATCCCGCCGCTCCCCCGGTGAAGTTCCAGCCTTCGAGATGAAGACTGGGAACATGCATCATCCCCGGTCCAAACTCGGAGTCGGCGAATCGTGCGTCGTTGCCGATCGCGTGGACCCGGCCCTGCGCCAGCGCATCGACAAACGACTGCGTGAAACGCATGTTGGTTACCGCACCAGTGATCGTCCCGTTCTCGATCATGAACGTCCCGTTCCGGGTCAATCCGGTAACGGCCAGAGCCTTCGGATCCAGCACCCGGCAGTAATTGAACGTCGACACATAGAGCCCACGTTCCACCGATGCGATCATCTCATCGACAGATTTGCTGCCACCCTCCAGGAACACGTGTGTGGGCAGCGGCCCCCAGGTTTCGGAGCCGGGATCCCCATGCCCGGTCGGATGCACCCCCGCCTTGGCCGCGGTGCGACGATCGTGGGCGATCGCCTTGGTCTCACCGTTTGTAATCAACTCCATCCGGTGACGCGGCGTGCCCTCTGCATCGAAGCCCACCCCCAGCGACCGCGGATCATTGGCGTCGTCATAAAGGTTGATCGAGGCATCAAACTGTCTCTGACCAATCTCAACGAACGACTGCCCCTCCGCATGCTGCTTGCCATTGAAGCCGTAAAACGCAAGAAAGATCCCGATCGTCCCCACACACTCAGGAGCCAGAATCACTTCGTACTCACCGGGCTTGAGATCGAACGCATCGCGCCCGCGCTGTGCCCGATCCGCAGCAGTCGCGCCGACCGCAACGCCATCCAGCTCTCCGATTCTCTTGGACGTTGCATGGCCGGACCCGGCAGCGCCGTCGACCTGATGGATGCCATCGATGCTGGCTCGGGTGTAGCGGCCAAACGCTCGGTGGCCTGCAGTGTTGACGAAGGCGACATTGTGACCCAACGTCTCGCAAAAGCCGGCGGCTTTCATGTTGGGGCCCGCAGCCACGAAGTCGGCAACCTTGTCGGCACGATCAGCCGGCGTCGCCTCCGCGGTTGCCTTGTCGTAGTGCTGGGGATCGACAACGTCGAGCGGCGGGGTGAGCCCGGGCCAGTTCTCATCGACCCTCTGCAGTGAGGCGATCTCGATTGTGTTGTCGACAAACGCCCCGAGTTGATCGAGGCTCGTCGTCGTTGCCGCGTTGACCCTGCCGTCGACTGCTACCCGAAGCGCAACCTCGTAGCCTTCCTCCGCGACGTTCTGATGGATGAACGAATTGGCAAAGCGAGTCAACGCCGACACTCCGCCGTTGACGACGATTTCTGCCTCGGCGCGATCACCGACCTTGTCGAGCACATCGCTGGCGATTTCGATGGTCCTACTCATGCCCGCACTCCCACTCTCACGGAGGCGAATCGGCCAGGGGCAGCCGAATGGCCGGTGTGAGCTACCTGCATAGGTTGCCCCTTGCCACAGTTTGGCGTCCCCCAGTGAACCCATTCGTCGCCACCTGCCAACTTGTCTAGCTGTCCCCAGAACTGCGGCGTGATTCCGGTGTAGGTCGGGTTCTTGACCATGCGGCCCAGCTTGCCGTCCTTCACTTCCCACGCAATCTCGCAGCCAAACTGGAAGTTGAGCCTCTTGTCATCAATCGACCAGGAACGGTTGGTAGCCATGAACACACCGTCCTTGGTGTCGGCGATGATCTCATCAAGGCTCGAGTCCCCCGGCAAGATGCCCACGTTGGTCATGCGAACCATCGGGAGACGGTTGTAGCCATCGGCACGCACCATTCCCCCTGGCGGCAGCCCGGCGATCGACGCCGAATCACGACCCGAGAGGACACCCACCCAGGTGCCCTCCTTGACTATGTCGACTCGTTGCGCCGCGGTGCCCTCATCGTCATAACCGAAGGTACCGAGCGCACCCGGCAGCGTCGCATCGGCGGTGATGTTCATCAGCGGCGACCCGTATTTGTGGCTACCCAGCTTCTCGAGCTCGAGGTGCGAGGTACCCGCAAAGGCCGCTTCCCACCCCAGGATCCGATCTAGCTCGATCGCATGCCCGACCGACTCGTGAATCTGCAGCGCCAACTGCGACCCTTCCAGTATCAGCGACTTCTCGCCTTCCTCCATTTCGGGAGCAGACAGGAGTGCCGCTGCCTCTTCGCCGATCCGTCCCGCATTGCCGGCGTAATCCCATTTCCGCACCGTCTCGTATCCGCCAGTCTCGAATTGGCCAAACGACTGCGGATAGGAACGACGTTGGGTCTCACCTTCTCCCAAGGCAGTTGCGTCGTACCCGCCACCGGACTCCACGAGATGCTGGTGAATGCGATGACCTTGCGAGGATACGAACCACTTGTTCGTGTCCCAGAAAGAAAGGTTGCCGCTCGCCAGTGCGATCCCGTCGACTTCTTGCATGGTCTTGGTGACGGCAACCAGCAGGTCAACCTTCTCCGATATCGGAATCGCAAAGGGATCCTCTGTGTACGGCGTCTCATAGGACGTGTCCACAACCGCGACGTCGGCCAACGGCATATCGGGACCTGGGACCGATGCTGAGGCACGGGAGATCGCCGCACTCTGCTCGCCAGCCTTCCGGGCGGCTGCTGCGTTCAGATCGGAGGTGGCAAAAAAGCCCCAACCGGACCCGGTTAGGGCACGGACGCCGACCCCGGCGCGCTCCGCTTGATCGATCGACTGCGGTTCCTGATTCAGAACAGCGATCGACTGGTTCTTGGAGATGACCACTCTGGCGTCGGCGTACTGAGCACCGGCGGCGAGAGCGCCCTCAACGGCGGCCTGGGCAAGATCAAACACTATGCAGACTCCCAATCGGTTTCTGCAATCGATGGTACTCGCCCGCCCCTTCGGGGCGGGTTGGAGTTCCGCTAAGCGGAACTCCCGCCATCGCTCGCACGCCCTGGGGCAGGTTGGACTACGCCCGCCCCTTCGGGGCGGGTTGGAGTTCCGCTAAGCGGAACTCCCGCCATCGCTCGCACGCCCTGGGGCAGTTTGGACTTCGCCCGCCCCTTCGGGGCGGGTTGGAGTTCCGCTATGCGGAACTCCCGCAGAGCGTTGCGTTCCGGCGTAGGCCCTGACTAAGCGGGGCGGAGGTCTAGTCGGAAGATGCTGGTGTTGTCTTCGTAGGAGTAGGTCAGGTCGCCGCCCATTCGTCTCGCCAGCTCACGGGAGATCGAGAGACCGAGACCCAGTGAGCCGAGCACCTTCTCGCCACCAGAAGCCTGGTAGTAGGGAATGAATATCGACTCTCTTTGCTCCAGCGGGACGCCCTCGCCGTCGTCGACGACCTCGACAAAAGCACGGGATCCCCTTCCGATCTTGACCGAGATGTTGTCACCGCCGTACCTGACGGCATTAGTGATCAGATTGCGAACGATCTGCCGGACGCGCACGATGTCCGCATCTGCTGTTACCACGGGACCGGAAATCTCGATGGGTCTCATGTCCGGAGCCGACCGGCGGCAGTCCGCCAGTGCGTCGGCCGTGGCCTCGTTTAGCGCGACCACACCGGACCCAATCGCAACCCGACCCGTTTCGAGGTTCGCCGCTACGAGGAGATCCTCAACGATCGAACTCAACTCGGCCGATTGGGCCGCAACGAGGCCGACCAGCTCGTGCAGTTCTGCGTCGTCAAACCGCTCCCAGTTGGCCGCAAGCTCTTCTGACAGGCCGAAGACCGCGGCCAACGGAGTCCGCAACTCGTGGCTCACGCTTGCGATGAAACGATCTTTGTCGGCGACCAGCCGCTCCAACCGACGCTGTGTCTCCCGGACCTGGGTCAGATCAAGCAGTGAGACTGCGACGCGTGACAAGTCGCGACCCCTGCTGCTCTTGGGGACGATCCACCGCAACCGGCACTCGAAAGGTTGGCCGAGGTAGTCGACGCCGACGAAATCGGCTTCGTGCTCGCTTCTTCCTTCCCACAGGGTCTCAAACTGTCTCATGAAGGCATCGAGCACCTGCGGTGTCAGCTCTTCCTCGCGGAACCCGCGGAGAACGGCCAGCACCGACGGGGCCTGTAACAACTGGACAGTCGCTGCGTTAACTCGGCTGGTTCTGATACTCATGATGGCCCGTCGCACTTCGCCAGGGTTGCTCGCCATGTGATTGCGCAGATCGGTGACACCATCAGAGCGCAGCCGGTCGAGCCAGGCGCCGACTGCGGTGAAGTCCTCTTCCCTCATCGCAACCGGCGACCACTCGAACAGCGACCGGTAGCGCTCCTCCTGCTCGCGAAGCCGGAGCTGTGCATCATCTACTTTGGCCCGGTCGGTGACAATGACGCCAAGCAGAGAATCCTCACGGGCCTCGATCATGAACGCGTCGACCTCCACCAAGCAGTCCTGTGCGGTTCTGGCGGAAACAGGAGACACCGCGATCCCCCTGCGCACACCTTCGACAAGCCTCATGACAGCCGGGGCGCTGACGCTCCAGAAGCCGGTCAGCAGGTTGTCGTGCGGTGCGGTCCCCAGCGCAAGCATCTCGATCGCAACCGCGTTCGCTTGGATGATCTCGAGGTCATCGTTGACGATGAGCAGTGGCGTTTGCGCATGCTCGAAGAACGCACCGAATAGGGATTCGCTTCGCTTGTCGACTACGGATTCTGGCACGTCTGCTTTTTCCAAGAGGGCTGTCTAGTTCCCCACATATCGGCATGCGCAGGTGCCGACCAAAGCAGCAATCGCAACGGTGAGTGGCCGACGACCCTAGACAGGGTCCCTTCCGCTCAGCTTGACCATTACCTCATCGAGATCCTTGCGAACCAGGGCCGGTACCTGGCAATCCGCCGCTGGATAGCCGATCGGAAACAAAGCAAAGGGTCGTTCGTTCTCCGGTCGCCCCAGGAGCCGCGAAAGGAAGGCCATGGGACTCGGAGTATGGGTCAAGGTCACCAGCCCCATGTTGTGAATCGCCGCCACAAAGAGACCGGCGGCAATCCCGACGCTTTCCTTGACGTAGTAGTTCTTCTCAGTTTCGCCATCCGGCGTTATCGAATACCGTTGCTCGAAGAGCACCACAATCCAGGGCACCGTCTCCAAGTATGGCTTGTGTGAGTTGGTGCCCAGCGGCGCCAGGGCTTCTCGCCACGAATCAGGGAGGCGGCCGCCCTCGTAGTTCTCCCGCTCCTCGGTCTCAGCCGCTTGGCGAATTCGCATCTTGAGGTGGGGATCGCCCACAGCGACGAAGGTCCACGGCTGCCGATGTGCGCCAGACGGTGCGGTCGAAGCGGTCAAGATCGCCGCCTCAATCAAACTGTCGGGAACCGGATCGTCTGAGAAGTCGCGGATGCTGCGGCGTCGATCCATCATTCGATAGAAGTCGTCGCTCCGACGCGTCATCTCGTCGGAAGACAAGCGTGCGAACTCGTATGCAATGAACCCGTCGCTCACAAGAACTCCCTCAGTGGTGGGCGGGACAATACTCAGCGCCGCGCAGCGCTGCGAACACAGAAGGAAACGAAACTGGGGCCGGGTGGTACACCCGGCCCCAGCCATCACTATTGATACAGTTGGCTGTACTAGCCCCAGCTCGGCCCGAAGAAGTCGATCGGGACGATCGGCAGCGGAGCAGAACGTGCTGAGAAGGTCCACGATGGCCCGGCCAGCGTTAGCTCGTCGTCGACAACAACCTCGGCCGGATCCTCAGGAGCGGCGTTAGCCGTCCAGCTGTTGCCGATCGCGGCAAATGCCATCGAAACGACCAGTGCGAGTGCTGCCATCAGCGCGACAACTCGTCTGTTTCTCAGCCAGGAAAATTCGCTTGTGGTCGGCATCCGTGCAACCTCCAGGTTGTTTGTGCGTATTCCTGGACATCGGCATTTGCCGTTTTGATTCTTGAGAATCATTGAGCCGAGTTCCAGAGTGACTAGTCGCACTAGCCCCCCGGCACATCGAGGCAATGAACTCAAGATATCGCCGACGAGATGCCGAAGAAACCAGGTACAGGTTCCCCAGCGCCATCAAGCGACACGGAGGTCTGACGGTGGGTTCACCTCACGAACTCATACCGCCGTCGCGGACAAGTGACATGCCTACCCCGGCTCCGTCCTCGGAGACTGACCCGGATTGGATCGCCGACGACGCGGTCAATCCCACCACGCCACCCACTGAGCCGCCGTCCGCCGCGATGGAACAGATGGCTGCGGCAACTCGGCCACAGAAAGCAGTATGGGCTGTCCCGTTCATCACGACGGGCATGCTGGCTGCGGCCATCGCCATCTTTGCGGTTTTCCTTCGCACCAACACCGTCGGTGACCCCAGCCAGCAGCTGAGCTGGTGGATGCTGGCGATCGGATTCATACTCTCCGAGAGCCTGGTCATTCACCTGCCGGTGCAACGCGACTCGCACACGATCTCGATGAGCGAGATCCCTCTCGTTCTCGGCCTCGCACTCGCAACACCGCTGGCAGTGATCGCAGGCCGCGTGATTGCCGGCATCATCGTCCTTACGGTGCGACGCCAGCCCCTTCTCAAGCTGAGCTTCAACCTCGCCCTCTTCACGCTCGAGACGACAGTGGCCATCGCGGCTTACCGGTTCGTACTCGACACGGCGGCTCCCTCGTCTCCCCAGGGTTGGCTGGCCGCAATGACCGGGATCGTCATCGCGGTAACCGTCTCAGCCGCACTAGTCGACATCGTGATTGCCCTCAGCGACCGTCGTCGTCGGCTGGCGGAAATCGTCCGCTCCTTCTCGGTTGGCTCGCTCATCAGCATTGGCGTCGGGTTTCTCGGAACCATCGCCGTCGTCATCCTCAAGTACGAACCGCGGGCGGTCGTATTGCTCACGATCACCATGGCATTTTTCTTCGTGTTGTTCCGATCGTTCGGCATTCTGAGTCGCCGCCACGATGACCTCAGCTCGCTGTACACGTTCACCAACCAGATGGACGGAACCCTGGGGAGTCGGGACATCGCGGTCGTCACCCTGCGCGAGGCCGTCTCGATTCTGAGAGTGGAGCATGGCGAGATCATTCTGTCGGACCCGACCGACTCCCACGCGTCGTACCTCGGGTTCTCGGCGGGAGAGGATCCGGCGCAACGTAAGATCCCGACGGCAGAAGTCGCCGAACTCTTCGAGATCTCGCTTGGTTCGAGAGCCGATCGCATGTTTGGCCCGGAGACTCGTGACAGCCGTCTTCGCATCTCGCTCGGCGCCGACTCCGGATGCGGGATGATCGCACCGATCCGCCACGGCGACGGCAGCGTCGGCGTGTTGGTGGTTGCCGGCCGCACCGGCATCGCCAAGCGTTTCTCATCCGCCGAGCTCGAACTCCTCGACACAATCGCCAACCACGCCAGCTTGACTCTGGAACGGGCCCGGGTGATCGAGCAACTCCGCACCGAGATCGCTGCCAAGCAAGAGGTGATCCGATCCAAGGACCAGTTGATCGCTGCGGTGAGCCATGAGCTACGCACTCCCCTAACCGGGGTCCTCGGGTTCGCCGAGATGCTCCGTGACAACCGGGCCGATTTCAGCACCGAGGACGAAAACGTCATGTTGCAGTCCATTGCCGAGGAAGCCGGCGATCTGACCAACCTCGTCGAAGACCTACTGACCGCAGCCCGCGCCCAGATGGGCTCGCTCACGATCGTCTCGGGTGCCGTGGCGCTCCGTCCGCTGATCTCTCGCGTCGTCGAAACGACGTCCGGAACCGCACACCACATAGTTGTGACAGGACCCAACGCCGATGTGATGGCCGACGATGGCCGAGTACGTCAGATACTGCGGAACCTCATCACGAACGCACAACGCTACGGAGGACATCAGATCCACGTCTCGACCCACGTAGCTGATGGCAACGCTCATGTCCGAGTTAGTGACAACGGCGACGGAATTCCCGAGAACGATCAGGAGCGGATATTCGCTCCCTACGAGAGCGCCCACGATCCGGGCACCCAGCCTGGTTCATTGGGCCTCGGCCTTGCGATCTCCCGGTCGTTGGCCCGGCTGATGGAGGGTGACCTGTCATACCACCGCCACGATGGATGGACCATGTTTGACTTCCGCCTGCCTCTGCTCGCTGACAAGGCCGACGCCGCGGCACCCGCCACCATCGAACTCGAGCGGGTCTAACCGCACCACGCGTCACATGCTGGCTCGAAAGCTGGGACACTGACCGAATGCACAGTGAGCATTGGCCAGGTGAGTTCACCTTCTGTCCGCGTTGCGCGGCCGGTCTACAAGACGCGCCGGTCGGAGGGAAGGTGCGCAGGCGATGCCCCGAGTGCGGGTTCACCCATTTCCGCAATCCCGGGGTTGGTGCCGCCGTAGTCATCTGGAATGAGCAGGACCAACTCCTGCTCATCAAGCGGGGCCCGCGTGCCACCAAGTCGGGGCTGTGGGCGATTCCCGCCGGCTACGTCGACTACGGGGAGGACGTGCGCACTGCGGCTGCCCGCGAGCTCCATGAAGAGACCGGTCTCGTCGCAGATGTGGGTGACGTCGTTTGGGTGGAGTCCAACTTCCACGATCCCGCCAAGCTGACAGTCGGGATCTGGTTCGCAGGCACGGTTACCGGAGGCAAGCTTCAGGCTGGTGACGACGCAGAGGAAGCCGCGTTCTTCGCTCCCGACGCTCTGCCTCCCTTGGCCTTCGACACCGACATTGCCTACCTGCGGTCCTTGGGGTATGACGTCGAGAGCTAGCCGTCGGTTGATCCGCAGACTACAGCCCGAGCTCGGATTCCATGCTGGCGACGCGGTGCCGCAGCTCGTTCAACTCGACTTCCAGCTCGCTAATCCGGTCTGGTCGTGGATCCGGCTGTGGCACTTCCTCACTATCAACGTCGACTCGACTCCCGCCGAGGAGATGCCGATAACGCGCCTCCTTTTCTCCCGGCCGTCGCTCCAGCCGCTCAACACGCGGCTCCTCTGCTGCAGCCAGGGCCGCTAGCTCGGTGGCGACGTCGTCGAGGTCGGCGAACTCCACGTAGCGGCCAGTGCGGCTGCGCAGTTCCCCGAGCGTCTGCTCCCCACGCAACATCAGAACCGCAAGCAGCGCCCCCTGCCGACCCGTAACCTCCAGGATCTCTGGGGCGACATGCTTGTACTTCAGTGCCCGATCTCCCTTGCCATGCACAGTCCGAGCCAGGCCTCGCTCGCGCAGTCGGTCCAGCGCTGCGATGACCTCAGTCTCGGTGAACTCGACCACGGGGTTTCGATTGGACTTCTGATTACAGGCGGCGCCAAGAGAGTTGACCGTCATGGGGTAGTACTCGGGAGTCGTCATCTCCTTCTCGATGAGACATCCGAGCACTCTGAGTTCATTATCGGTCAAATCCATGGACCGATAGTAAGCCTCATGACCGGAGCACGAGCCAGATATCGCCGACGTTTGTCCCGGTCGGCCCGGTGATGATCTGCTCGCCGAGGTCCGCAAAGTACGAACCCGAGTCGTTGCGATCGAGCGCCATCGCCGCATCCAATCCAGCGGCCCGCCCCCGGGCGACCGTGCCCCCGTCGACGACCGTGCCGGCAGCAGCAGTCAGCCCGTCGATTCCGTCGGTGCCCGCTGCCAGAAACCAGATGTCGGATCTTCCATCAATGACGGTGGCCGCGAGCAACGCTGCCTCATGGTTGCGGCCACCAACACCGTCCCCGGTGACCACGACCGTCGTTTCACCGGCAAAGACCGACATACTTGATCCGCTGCGGGCAAGAACTTCCCCAACTGCGGCGGTCACATCGCCGACCAACCTGGTATCGATCACCGTGGCAGGCATGCCGTGTGCGATGGACTCAGCGGCGGCGGCATGGGCCGCAGTTGCACCACCAGCGATGATCCGGAGATCCCCTTCGGCTGTGAGCGGGGGCCGGGTCGGATCGACCTCTAGCGCCTCCCGGACTGTCACCGGCAGGTCGTCGACGATCCCGAGATCAAAGACCGTCTGCAGCGCCGCATCGGGGCCATCACCGGGATCGGCGGTGGGACCGGATGCAACAGCCGCCGGCACATCGCCGACGACGTCGGAGATGACCAGGGTGATCAACCGGGCCGGCGCTATCGCGGCCGCCAACCCACCGCCCTTTAGAAGTGACAGGCGTCTACGGACGGTGTTGGTGGCAACGATGTCGGCGCCGGACCGCAACAGAACGTCGTTGGTCGTTGCGATATCGGTGATGGAGACGCCCGACACCGGCACCTCGGCCAGTGCCGAACCGCCACCGGAGATCAGGACGACGGCCGTGTCGCCGTCCGAAAGCGACCTGGCGCAATCGAGTAGCGCCTCGCCCGCCTCCAGACTCTTGGCATCCGGGACGGGATGACTCCCGAGCATCAGGGTCATGCCATCGGGGATCACATCCTCGTGATTGCTGATCACGATTCCTTCGAGTTCGCTCCGCCCAAGGGCGCGAGCGGCCCCGCGCGCCATAGCCGGCGCTCCCTTTCCTAGAGCCATAACCACGACCCTGCCGTCGATTGGCTCGAGATTGCCGGCCACTGCGGCTTCCGGGTTTACAGCATCGAGGGCAGCGTAGAACGAGGCGATGAGCAGGCGACGGGCCGCAACACTCTCCATTCAGTCAGGCTAGCTATCGCGGGAACGGAGCCCGGACACATCCCTGAGGAACCGTACCGCTCGGTCCCGATCTGAGGTACGCAACAGGCGTGGCAACGAGCGCAGAATCCGCTGCCCGTAGCGCATCGTGGTCACCCGTCGGTCGAGGACTGCGACTACTCCACGGTCGGTCTCGTTACGAATGAGACGGCCCGCGCCCTGTGCTAGCAACACTGTGGCGTGCGGGAGATCTACTTCGTCGAATGCGACGCCGCCCCGTGCGGTGACGGCTTCTCGACGTGCCTGCATCAGCGGATCGTCGGGGCGTGGGAACGGAATCCGGTCGATCACGACAAGCGAGAGCGATGGCCCCGGGACGTCGATACCCTCCCAGTACCCCATCGTTGCCACCAGGGTGGCAGTCTCCTGGTCGGCAAAACGGGCGATGAGCTGCCGTTTTGGCATCTCCCCTTGGACAAGAACTTCGAACGGGACACCATCCAACGCGGCAGTCGCCTCCTCCATCATGCGATAGCTGGTAGTAAGGATCAGAGCCCGACCGCCGGCCGCCTCGGCAAGGATGCGGGCCTCGGAGGCTGCAGTCGCCCGCCAGGTATCTTCCCGCGGATCGGGCAGTTCGGAAGCAACGTACAGGAGACCCTGTTTCGAGTAGTCAAAGCTGCCCTCCACCCGAAGACCCTCGTAGGTGCGGGCCAGCGGGTCTTCAACATCGAAGGCGGCCGGATCATCGTCGATCTCGTGGGAGCTGAGACCCACCCGGCGCGCCAGGGGCGCAAAAGAGCCGCCGGTGGTGAGAGTGGCGCTGGTCAATATGGTTGGGTGGTGAACCAGCAGGTTGGCTGCGATCGAGAAATCTACCGAGATGGGCGCAACCCGCACCACCCTCCTGGTCGGCTCCGCCCAGGCGACGTGGCCGTCGGGCATATCGAGTGCCATCCCAAAGTCGGCCTGGATGTGCCCGCCCTGGGCTCGAATCCGGGCGATAGCCCCGGCCAGCGAATCGCCCTCATCGACCTTGGGTAATGCCCTGACGATCTTGGCCGTGGCGCGGACGGCGCCGAGTATCAGCTGGCCGAGAGGACCGTCACCAGGAACGAGACGCTCCTCTCGCAACTGTCCGATTTCTGCGCCAAGACGGCTCGCCAACGATCTAACCTCACCGATCAATTCGTCTCGCTGCGCAGGGCTGACTAGGCGCTTGGCGTTATTGGCAAAAGCAACGAGCCTGCCCCCACCGACATCAACCCCGAACGCTGCCGACGACGCCGCCTCGAGCTTGTGCGCTTCATCAAAGATGATGATGTCGTGATCGGGGAGAATGCGACGACCGGACGCCATGTGCAGTGCATAGAGATGATGGTTCGTCACCGTGATCTGAGAATCACGAGCTGAGTCGATCGCAGCTTCTGCAAAGCACCTGCTCGCCTGCGGGCACTGTTTCTTCCCGGGACACTCCATCCCGGAGACCGACACCTGCCGCCACGATTCGTCGGTGACAGTGTCGGGAAGGTCGTCCCGGTCGCCGCTCCCGCCCCCACGCACCCACTCTGCGACCAAGTCCAGGTCGTCGGCTTCGGCTTCGGCTTCGAACAGCCGTGCGCCAGTACCGTCGAGCTCCGGGCCAAGCCGCTCGACCATCTTTGCCATGCAGACGTACGACTGGCGCCCCTTCACAACCGACCATGACACGGGCACCCCGAGATGTTCGGCCAGATAGGGCAGATCGGCGTCGGCGAGTTGGTTCTGCAACGACTTGGTTGCGGTCGCAATCGCGATTCTCTCCCCCGACAACACCGCGGGGATCAGGTAGGCCAGCGACTTGCCCGTCCCGGTTCCCGCCTCCACAACGAGATGGGAACGGTCCGAAATAGCCCGGGCCACCGCCTCGACCATCTGGATCTGGCCGACCCGCTCGACGCCATCAGGTTTCGCCGCAAGCACCTCGACAAGCGCTGCAACTGAATCGGATGCCAGGTCATTCACCGGGCCACGGTATCACCGCGCCTCAGCTTGCGACTCCTTGGTGACGGCTCCGTCTGCACCTATCAGTGGAACCTGAAAACCGACGACTGCCCCCGTAGCAACATCCTCAACGAAAGCCGTCCCGCCATGATCGGCAGCAACCTTGGCGACAATCGACAGTCCTAGCCCCGATCCGGGAGTAGATCGATCCTTGGTAGCTCGATAGAACCGATCAAACACAAACGGCCGATCATCAGCGTCGATCCCCGGCCCCAGGTCGGCCACCGCAACGCGGCCGTCGGCAACGGTCACCTCGATCGGGCTGGACGGCGGGCTCCACTTAGCGGCATTGTCGATCAGGTTGCTGACTGCCCTTTCCAGCTGGCCTGCCTGGCCGATGACCTGAGAATGGTCGTCGGCAACGTTGATCGAGCGGTTGGTGCGCCTCCGATACTTGTCCGCCACTCGTTCGACCAGCTCGCCGAGATCGAGTTGGTCGAATGTGACATCTTCGCTTGGCGGCTCGGCCGCTAGGTCAACGAGCTCGGCCACCAACTGGGTGAGTTCCTGGATCTCGGAATCAACGTCGGCCATCATCTGGGCTCGTTCCTCGGCAGGAATCTCACCCATCTTCGAAAGCAGCTCGACGTTCGTTCGGATGGCAGTCAGCGGGGTGCGGAGCTCATGCCCTGCATCGTGAACCAGACGTCGCTGCTGCTCGCGCGAGCTTTGCAGGGCAGCGAGCATCGAGTTGAAGCTTTCGGCGAGACGGCCCACCTCGTCGTTTCTCTGTACGTCGATTCGAGCTTCGAGGTGTTGGGTCTCCGCGACGTACTCGGCCGCCTCCGCCAACTGGCCAATCGGCCGGGCCGCTCCCCGCGAGACAAGATACCCCACTACTCCGGCGAGCAAGACACCGACAACGGCGGCCATCTTGAGGACGGCCGCCAGACCCGCCAGGCTGCTGTCGACCTCGGCGAGCGATCTCGCCACCTGGGCGGTCCCGATAGAGATGTTCGACGTCAGAATGCGGAGGTTGTCGTCGCCATTGGAAACCGTGCGCACAACGTGCGTCACCTCGCCATTGATGACGCTCTCTTCTTCGGCGCCGACGGGAAGGTCGCCGCCAAGGTCGATCTGGGTGATCCCGGAACCGTCCCTGATGAAGAACTGCCAGAAGATCGCATCAAAGCCGCTCTCGCCGCGCTCGAATGGACCTCTGGTCCTCCCGCCATCGAACGGGCTGAGTGCGGCAAGCAGCTCCAACGGGTTCTCGGCGCTATCCACCTGCTCAACACGTAGGTACAAGCTGGCATCCACTTCAGCGATGAGTTCTCGCTCAGTTGCGTTGTACGTCACCAAGGCTGCTATCGCTATCGCTATCGCAACTGCGGCCGCGGAGATCAGAGCGATGCGAACTCGCAGGCTCAACCTCAGGCCTCCCGCACGACATAGCCGACGCCGCGCACGGTCTGGATGAGCCGGGAGGCATCGTTGACCTCGGTCTTGCGCCGCAAGTACCCGATGTAGACGTCCAACGAGTTCGAAGAAGTGGCGAAGTCATACCCCCAGATCCGGTCATAGATCGTGTCTCGGTCGATGACAATGCCCGGGTTACTCATGAGAAGCTCGAGCAGATCGAACTCGGTCTTGGTGAGATCGAGCACTGTGTCTCCTCGTCGAACCTCGCGCGATCCGGTGTCCATGATCAGGTCTCCGACCTTCATGACCTCGGCGATCGAACCTGTAGAACGCCGCAACAGCGCACGCAACCGAGCCAGAAGCTCCTCTAGCGCAAACGGCTTCATCAGGTAGTCATCGGCACCAGCATCGAGACCGGCGACCCGGTCGCTGACTTCGGTGCGGGCAGTCAGAATCAGAATCGGAGTGGTGTCGCCGCGAGCTCGAATGCGCCGGCAGGCCTCGAGACCGTCAACGATCGGCATCATCACATCGAGCACAATGGCTTCGATACGGTCATTGAGGACAATTGCCAGCGCCTCAGCACCGTCGCGTGCGGTGACTACGTCGTAGCCTTCGAACGACAACGCCCGTTCCACGGCGCGGCGTACAGCTCCATCGTCCTCGACGACGAGCACCCGTTGACGTGGTTGGTCTGGCACCTGTAACTCCTTGGTTTCAGAGCACAGATTTAGCAGGTGCACATGAGATTCGCCTAAAAAGGAGGGCGAACTCCCCTGCACTGGACGAACGCCGGGTTAAGAGGGTTTCAAGAACCCGGCACCTCTATATGGGAAGATTTGCTATGCGCTAGGTCGACTCGATGATTCGGCCGCGGACGCGCGGATACCGCTTCGGAGCGTGGGTGTGACAGAACTCCTTGGCGTTGTACCTGGAGATGAGGGTGTCACAGTCCTCACTGATGCACACACGATCTGATGCGTACTGCTTCGGGCGACGGGAGCGGGGCCGAATTGAACGACCCTTGATGGTGTCACTTCTCATGGCTACCACTATCGTCGGCACAACTATTGGTCGCCCTAAGGCAGAATCCAGGTTTCGTTAAGAATCAATCGAACCCAAGCCGCACCGATACCGAGGAACAGACTTGACTGACCGGCTTGAAGCCAAACTCGGCCTCTACGGCGTCTTTGCCGTCAGCGTCGGGGCGATGATCGGCAGCGGGATCTTTGTTCTACCCGGCTTGGCGACCAAAATCGCCGGTCCGGCGGTCGTTTTGGCCTACTTCATCGCCGGGATCATCATTTTCCCGGCAGCGCTCTCAAAGTCTGAGATGGCGACGGCCATGCCGGAATCCGGTGGCATCTACCTCTACATCGACCGGGCGATGGGGCCGCTGATGGGGACCATCGCGGGTTTCGGTGTCTGGTTCTCGATGATCTTCAAGGCGGCCTTTGCCTTGGTCGGATTGGGCGCCTATCTGACCCTCATCGCCGATCTACCCGAACGGACGGTGGCGTTTGCCCTGGCGCTTGCGGTCATCGCGCTCAACATCTTCGGCGCCAAAACTACGGCTCGATTTCAGTCGTTTCTGATTGCACTCGTTCTCGGGGCGCTTGCGTGGTTCGTGATCCGGGGCGTAGGAGCGGTCGACACGACGGAGTTCGAACCGTTCATGAGCCGGGGGATCAAAGGCTTGTTGTCGGCGACCGGTCTGGTGTTTGTGTCGTTCATCGGCGTGACCAAGGTCGCATCTATCGCCGAAGAAGTCCAACGTCCCGAGCGAAACATCCCGGCCGGGATCTTGCTCTCGGTGTTCCTGATGTTGATCGTCTACCCGCTCGTGGCCTGGGTGATGGTCGGAACAGTCGGCGGAGAAGCGCTGGCCAAGACTGAGACCCCAATGAGCGTCTCAGCCGAGCAGTTCATGGGAACTCTCGGAGTCGACGTGATCATTGCGGTTGCCATCATCGCACTGATCTCCATGGCGAACGCGGGTGTGCTGGCGTCTTCGCGATATCCGTTTGCGATGGCCCGCCATGCGTTGGCTCCGCCGATCCTCGCCAGAGTCAGCCCGCGCTCGACTCCGACCTACTCCATCATGTTGACCGGCGCCCTACTGCTGGGCCTCATCGCGTTTGTACCGCTGCTTGATCTCGCCAAGCTGGCATCCGCTTTCCAATTGATCGTCTTCTCGCTCGTGAATCTTGCGGTGATCGCGTTTCGAGAAAGCCACGTTGACTGGTACCAACCGACGTTCCGATCCCCTCTGTACCCCTGGACTCAGGTCTTCGGGATTGCCGGCGCCCTCATCCTGCTGACTCAGATGGGTCTCATCCCGGTGCTCGGAGCCGTTGTGATCGTGGCCGGCGGGATGCTTTGGTATCGGGCTTTCGGGCACTCCCGAGCAAGTCGCGAAAGCGCGTCATTCGACGCCCTTCGCATCCGGGACACTGAGCGGCTCGTCACGCTCACCAGCGATGCGCTCACCAATCCCGGAGCCTCCCATGTGCTGGTGCTGAGCTGGCAAGGTATGAAACGAACTCGACTCCGGGAGATCCTGCAGATCGCCGCCGACCTGACCAAAGCGGGCGGGTCAATCGACATCAGCCGTCTCGATCGCGGTGGCCAGGGCGACACTCGCGAAGAACAGGCCTGGGCGGTAGAGATCGAGTCGATTGCGCGAAAGGCGGGAGTGCGGCTCAACGAGATCAACCCGTCGGCAATCAGGGAAGACCAGCAGCAACGGATCAGCGACAGCAACGTCGACCTGCTGCTGGCCGAGATGCCCAGCGACCTTCGGGCCAACCGTCCATTCGTGCGCGACCTCCGTTGGCTGCGGGACAACTCGGAGTGCGACACGATCCTGTTCCGCAACCGCGGTCTCAAGCAGATCGACAACATCGTCATCATGGGAACCGGCGGACCGTACGACGTCCTCAAGATAAGCCTCGCCGATCGAATCGCCCAACGCGAACAAGCTTCCATACGTTTTGTCCACGTTGTCAACGAGGAGTCGACCGATGCCCAGGTCGCCTCGATTGCCGAGTATCACAAGCGTCTCCACGAGATGATCGATCTACCGACGGAAAGCCGCATCGAACCAGCAGGCGAGTTGCTCGAGACGCTTGCACGCCTGTCGCGCGGAGCCAATCTGGTGGTAATGGGTGCCGTCGCCACCCGGTTCAGTATCTTCAATGATCTTGCCGACCGAATTGCCGAGATGGTCGATGCCCCGGCCCTGCTCGTCTATGCGAAGGTGTCGGCCCGGAAATCCCGGCTCGCCCGCGTCATCGAATACTTCATCTACTAGTGAACTCGCCACCACGCTGCCGAAGTGTTTCCCCTGCAATAGACTCCAGCAAATGACTGAACCCCATTTGTTTGTCATCTACGGAGCCACTGGTGACCTCACCAGTCGCAAGCTGCTTCCATCGATGTACCAAAACATGGTCGAATCCGGAATCTCCGAGCAATCGGTGCTGCTCGGTGTTTCTTCAAAGGATCTCGACGACACGGGCTATCGGGATTTTGCCCGCAAGTCGCTCAGCAACGCTGGAATCGATGACATCGATGCCTGGTGCGATGAGCGCGTCTACTTCCAGCAGGTTCCGCGCGGCGAGCAGAGCCTGGGAGCTCTGGCCGACAAGATTGCGTCCATCGAGACCGCACATCGCCTCCCCGGCAACCGCGTTTTCTATCTAGCGCTGCCGCCGACCGCATTCCCGGCCGTAATCACCGGGCTGAGTAAGGCAGGCCTCAGTCAGAGCCCGGGATGGACTCGTGTGGTCATCGAGAAGCCCTTCGGCCGAGACCTCGCCTCGGCGAAGGCGCTCAACAATCTGGTCCATCGCCATTTCGATGAAAGCCAGATCTACCGCATAGATCATTACCTCGGCAAAGAGACGGTGCGCAATCTGCTTGCGTTCCGCTTTGCGAACATGCTTTTTGAGTCGAGCTGGGACCGGGACCGGGTCGATGCCATCGAGATCACCGTGGCCGAGTCCCTAGGGATTGGAAAACGATCGGCGTACTACGACGGAGCCGGCGTTATCCGCGACATGCTCCAGAATCACCTAACCCAACTGCTCGCACTTGTCGCGATGGAAGCTCCGCATTCGTTCGAGGCGGAAGCAATCCGGGACAGCAAGGTTCAATTGCTGAACTCGATTCGTCACATTGATCTCACCGAACTCACGATCGGTCAATACGGCTCCGGATACGTCGACGGCGAACCGGTGCCCGCATATCGCGACGAAGACGACGTACCGGACGACTCAACAACCGCGACCTATATCAGCCTCCGCATCGACATCGACAATTGGCGATGGCAGGGCGTTCCCTTCTACCTGAGGACGGGCAAGCGCATGCCTGCGAAGAGCTCGCAGATCGCCATCAGGTTCCGACCGCCACCAATTTGTCTTTTCCATGGGAGAAGGGATCAGTGCGAAGAGCACCAGAACGTCATCAAACTCATCCTGCAACCCAACGAAGGCTTCGAAGTCCATTTCGACGTGAAGTCCCCCGGCGAGGCATTGCACTTGGTAGAAAAGAAGCTGAGATTCATGTACGCCGACGAGTTCGACGACTTGCCGGACGCCTACCAGACGTTGCTCTTCGACATCATCCAGGGTGACCAAACCCTGTTCGTGCGGGCAGACGAGGTCGAGGCATCATGGCGGCTGTACGACCCGGTTATCACCGCGGCTACGAACGGGCATCCGCTCGAGATCTACGAATCAGGTACCTGGGGCCCGGCCGGCCGGCATACACCGATCCAATGGGCGGCGGGTCCGATCCGCGGTGAAGTGCGCACTAGCCCTCAGGCGGCGCCGACTCCTCCCGCAAATCCTCCTGTTGCCGAAGATCGATAACGATGTTCGTTCGCTCTTCGACAGTCATCGGAGTTGCCCCCGAAGGGAGATTGGCGGTTCGCCGCTGGTAGCGGGTGAGCCCTTGATTGAGGACGGCGGGCACCTCGCCCACCTCAGACTTGGAAGGCTCCGGTTTGGTTGCGGTAGCGATCCGGTCCGCAAAGCCCTTCTTCTGCGTTCCGTCCCCACCACGGTGACTTCGCGATCGTCGCAGCGCCATGCCTTCTCCTCGTAGCTGCTCCTACCTTCAGCACGAGCCTACACGGCGAAGCCCGCACTATTCGCGGGTTGCACGAAGTGACCATGAGTCCGCATGGTCAGAAGCGGTCACGCACCGCAGGCATCGGCATGCGCAGCGGCTCATCTGCGGCCCGAATGCCGGCGTACCACTGGTGAAGTTCGTGGTCTCCGCCTCGATGCTCGGCCAGCGCGAGCCGATAGCCGTCCTCGGCTGCGGTCACCACGTCCGCCCGATCACCGAGCAACCGCGCCAGACCATCAATCGCTATTCCCCAGCCCCGCAGGATGAACAGGTTCTGTGGGCTCGCCCGGAATCCCTTGAGGAACACCTCAGAAGCGTCGAGATATGCGGCCGCCGCGCTCTGGCCCTCGAGCCGATGGGCCCGCTCGAGATGCGCCCACGCCCGGCCCACATAGGCGTCGACAACTCCCTTCTTGGTTTCCGACGCCGTAGCGAAGCTGACAGCCGCTTGCTCGAGTAGCGCGATAGCCTCGTCACCTTCGCTCAGCATCGCCCGTTTGACACCTATCTCCCCGGCGAGAAGGTTGGCCGCAAAGCTCCCGGGCCGTAGCTTGACGGCATCCCCGGCCTTCTCCGCAGCCTCCGCCAAGAGATTGTCGGCGAACAACCCCGCAACGCGTGACTGCAGAATCAAGTCGTCGGCCTCCCGAAGGAACACGTCGTGGGTCATCTTTGTCGATGTCAGAGACGCCTCTACGTCAACGGCGATGACCGGCTGATTCTCCACCCCAGGGAGGGTCGTGAGTTTTTGCTCGTGGGGACGGGCCGCTCGCTCTGCAGCTTTGCGCGGCAACACCTTGGTGAAGAAGACCCAGCCAAGGCTGATGATTGTTCCCGTGAGGAGGCTGCCTGTCAGCCAGTCGCCCATGAGTGTCACCTCCGTGTCGTACCGTAGTAATCCTCGATCAAGCCTTGCCCAAGCTTTAGCGGATCGTCGCCGGCAGGACGGTCGCCGCGCCCACATGCCTAGGCTCGGCACATGCACGATGACCTACGCGAGGCAGTGGATCGGCTCATGCCCGATCTGCGCACCGATCTCGAAACGCTTGTCCGAATCCCGTCCGTTAGCGCTCAGGGCTACGACCCTGCAGAGGTGCGGCGTTCCGCGGAATACACCTCGGAGTTGTACCGCAACGCCGGCTTCACCGAGGTGCGCCTGCTCGAAATCGAAGGCGCACACCCGGCGGTGTTCGCCGAGATCGCTGCTCCTCCAGGGGCGCCGACGGTGTTGCTGTACGCCCATCACGATGTGCAGCCGCCCGGTCCGGCTGATGAGTGGGAGACTGCACCTTTCGAGCCGTTCGAGCGTGACGGCCGTCTCTACGGACGCGGGACGAGCGACGACAAAGCAGGCGTCATCGTCCACACCGGAGCAATCCGCGCTCTCGATGGCAAGCCTCCCGTCGGGGTCAAAGTGTTGGTGGAGGGAGAGGAAGAGATCGGATCGGCCCACCTCGGCGACTTCCTCGAGACCTACCAGGACTTGCTCGCAGCCGATGTCATCGTCATCTTCGATGCCGGAACCTGGGCAGTTGGAGTCCCGACGTTCACAACTTCTCTCCGGGGGCTGGTCGATTGCACGGTTGAGGTGCGCACGTTGCGGTACGCCGTCCATAGTGGTGGATTCGGTGGCGCCATCCCGGATGCGGTCACGACACTGGCGCGGCTATTGGCGACGTTGCACGACGACAACGGCGAGGTCGCCGTGGCCGGTCTGGTTACCGCCGATTCCACAACACTCGAATTGAGCGAAGCGGAGTTACGCGAACAGGCCGAACCGGTACCCGGCGTCGAGCTACTCGGAACCGGCTCCATCACCTCACGACTATGGACGAAGCCGGCGATTTCGATCCTTGCGATCGACGCTCCACCACTGTCGGAGGCCATCAACCAACTGGTCCCGATGGCCCGAGCCAAGGTCAGCCTGCGGGTCGCTCCGGGGGACGACCCTGCCCGGGCGATGGCTGCCTTGGTGGCTCATCTCGAAGAGAACGTCGCCTGGGGCGCTGAGGTGACCGTAGTCCCGGGGGCCATCGGCGAGGCATTCGCTCTTGACACCAGCGGGGCTGCCTATGACGTGCTGCGTGAGGCGTTCAGCGAGGCCTGGGGAGCAGACACTGTGGAGATGGGCGAGGGTGGATCGATCCCGTTCGTTGCGGACTTCGCCGCTCGGTATCCAGACGCGACAATTCTGCTGACAGGAGTTTCCGACCCAACGAGCCGTGCCCACGGCCCGAACGAGAGCCAGGACCTCAACGAGATCCGCAACGGTGTCCTCGCCGAGGCCATCGCACTGCGGCTATTGGGAGAGCGAGCAACTTCGACGTAGAGGACGGACGACCGTAGGCTCACCGGGTGTCTGTTATTCGCTCCTTGTCTTTGCTTGCTGTGCTGGCGTTCTTCGCCGCCGCATGTGACGCAAGCATCGCGCCACCGACGACCGCACCCGAGCTGACAACGCTCGCCCCCGCCCCGAGGGTGGCAACAACGCAGCCCACGACCCCTCCGACGCTGCCGCCGTCAGCTCCAGCTGGGATTTGCCGGGCATTCAACGATCCCGTGGTCAGCGGGACTATCGAAGTCGATGCGGTAACCGAAGCTTCCGGGATAGCGGTCTCGCGGACCCACGACGAGGTTCTCTGGACACACAACGACTCGGGCGGTGGTCCCTTTCTCTATGCGACCACAACAACCGGTGCCGCCATGGGCACCTTCGAGCTCGATATAGCGACATTCGATTGGGAGGACATGGCTATCGGCCCGGGCCCCGAGCCGGATCGCGACTATCTGTACGTCGGAGATATCGGAGACAACCTGCACTTCCGTCCGGTGGTGACGATTCACCGCCTGCTCGAACCTATCCCGGACCCAGCGGGCGGATTCGTCGACGCAGTCGACGAGATCAATCTGATCTACCCCGAACCCGGCTACGACGCAGAAGCCTTCTTCGTGGATCCGATCACCGGCGACATCGTCATCGTCACGAAGCCGGGGTCGAGCGGCGGTGAAGCGCTGATTTTCACTGCTCCCGCGGATCAACTCGTAGATGGGGCGGCGGTCAGTCTTGTTCCGATAGGTAGTTTCACGTTAGAGCGGGGGCTCTTTGTCACTGCTGCCGACATCGACCGCAGCGGGATGGTCATCGTGTTACGCGGATACAACGAGGTCTGGCTTTGGGAAAGAACCGACATCGGCTTCTCCGAGACGTTCGCTGCCGAACCATGCTTGACCCCTTCTACCGCCGAGGTACAAGGCGAGGCCATAGCCTTCTCTGCAGACGGCTACTCGTACTACACGGTCTCTGAGGGCCGCAGGCCCGACATCAACTACGTGGAGAACATCTTCGATTGACCGAGGTAATTGGTGAGCCGCAGCTTGCGTCGCGCCGAGTCCGAGGACATGAACCTCACCTTGCCGAAGATCGGCCGCTCCGGTCCCCACGCACGGTCGTAGCGACCAAGAACCCAGTGGATCCCGGATACCGAATTCGGGTCGCGACCGTCGAGCGCATATCGGTTGTTCAGCTCGAACATGATGTCGTGGGCCTCCTCGGGATCGGACGTCCACTCGAGGATCTTCTTGCCCCACAGCATCCGCAGATAGTTGTGGATGGTGCCTTCGTGCCGCAGTTGACGTTGCGCTGCGTTCCAGATCTCGTCGTGGGTTTCGGCAGCGTCGAATTGTTCGAGGTTGTACAGATACTCACGCTGGTCGGATGCATGGGTGGCGAGGGTGGCCCTTGCCCACTGGGGAAGCGCTGAGTAGGCATCGTTGTTGGGCACGAGGGCAGCTGCGCGGTAGCCCAGGGCCCGCCATGTAACGACTTGATCGAGAAACGATTCTGCCGCGGGGCTCATCCCCCACCAACCCTGACGCGCCCCGCTGGCATGATCGCCCAACCGTCCTGGGTTCCAGTCTTCCTCGGTTGCAATCGCGTCGAACACGTCGTGTGCGGAAACGTTACCGAAGTGCAGGTACGGAGACAGCCCGCTGCTGGTCTGGTCGTCTGGATGATTGCGCTCGCCGTAGCGCCGCAGGGAACTCGAAACGAATTGACTGAGGACACTGTGACCTGCACTCTGGCCCCCGTGAAGCTGGGTTGGTGAGACGCTGTGGTCAACGTCGAGATCCGCAACCAGCGATCTACTCGGCGGCGGCAGTGCCCGACTTCCGGGGATCGAATCGAGCAGCGTCGCCGGCGCCGCCGGTAAACCTGCGACGGGGTCTTCAACCGGGAACTGATCGAGGTGATTGGGTAGCTCCTTCTGCAGGAAGCGACGTAGGTCATAGGCACGAACGAAGACTCGATCCGTCGCTGCCAGTGGCAGGAGGCCGTTGTGATCAACGGCTTCCACTCGAACGGGTAGTCGAGTTGGCGACGGCACACCAGGAGCAGCGTCGGTAATGACCACGGCCGCATCGGCTGCGAGAGCCCGCAGCAAGTCCTCTCCGCTACCCGCTTCTTGCTCGACGTGAGGGACGTGGACGACGTTGCTGGCCCGAAACACATCGGCGAGATCTGCAAGGCTGTCGATGATGAAGGCATGGCTACGGGCGGTCGCCCACCGATAGTCGAGGCGTAACGGTGACAGGACGACGAGCGGGAGGCCCAAGTGCCGAGACCAGTCTCCTGCGCGTTGCAGCGAGAAGTTGGACCGGGACCTCCGGTAGGCGGTCATCCAGTACAGAACGTGCGACCCACCGGGGCGCATGCCTTCGTCGTTGACGAGCCGCACCCGGGCCGGGGGGACTTTGGACTGAGGAGGCTCGGTATTGGTGTTGATCGGTTCCATCAAGAGGGAGTTCGGCGCCACCCTTCGACTAGATCACTCGGGTTGAGGTCTCCATACGTTGGGATCGTCCGCAGGAGCAACGATTTCCTTGATGAACTTAGCTGGTACCCCTCCGACCACGGTGAAATCGGCAACGTCCTTGGTAACGACCGAGTTGGCGCCAACGATGCAGCGTTCCCCGATCGTCACGCCCGCCATTACGACGGTGTTGTAGCCAAGGACCGTGTTGGGCCCGACTGCAACAGGGCGACCCTGCCTCCCCGAGACTGCGATCGGCTGGGAGAAGTCGTCGAACGGGTGGGTGTGAGTCTCAATGGTGACACCGGCCGCGACCATCGTGTAGGCACCGATCTCGAGCGAGGCCCGGTCGTCGAGCATCACGTAGCGATTGAGCAACGCCCCTTCTCCAAGCGCAATGTTGCTGCCAACGTTGAACAACACGTTGTGGTGGATGATCACATGGTCACCACAGGACTTGAAGATCCGCTTGGCCAGTATCCGCCGCAGCGGAATCGCAAACCCCTGCAGCATCGCTGCGGGTGTCTTGTCGAACATCCGCCAGAACATGGTGTAGAAGACGGTCGGTTCCGGCTCGGCCTGCTGTGCTCTTCCTTTGAACGGGTCGACCGGTATGTAGAACTCACCGGTTGCGTGGAAGCGGTCCACCAACGTCGCAGTCTCGGCAAGAAACCCCGGCGCTCGGCCAACCAGCTCGTCGCTCTCCACCAACTGAGCTAACTCGTCGAGCAACTCTTCCTCGTGACTCAAGACAGCTCCTCGATTGCGACCGGGGTGAGCGCAGGCTCGCGGCGCCGTTGTCTGCTCTTCCTAACGATGGTCGTGGCATATTGCCGCAGAACTCGCAGCCGGCCAAGCAAAGGTCCACCGTCGGAAGACATCTTGGACATGCCATGTCCGTAGATCCGCTCGATCGGCACCTCAACCGCACGAAGCCCATTGCGGCATGCGTCGAAGAGAACCTCCAGCTCGGCCTCGTACCTTTCCCCGCAGATGTTGACGCGACTCAGGGCAAACGGCGTGAAGGATCGATATCCGCAGTACGGGTCCGAGAAGCGCTGCCCCAGGATTCTTCGCAAAACCGCAATCGTCCCGGTCCTGATCAGATACCGATTCAGAGGAGTGTTGCGTCGACCCTCATCCTCGATGTACCGCGAGCCGAGAACAAGGTCGGCCTTGCCGGCGAGAAGCGGACCGACGACGCGTGGTAAGTCCTCCGGTCTGTGCTGACCATCGGCGTCCATAAAGACGACCGCGTCGAAGGTGCGGTCGACGATCGCGTCTAGAGCAGCCTGAATGGCCGAACCCTTGCCACGGTTCTGGCTCAATGCGAGGACGGGAACCTGGTGTCGAGTGGCAACCGCAACGGTGTGATCGGTCGAACCGTCCGACACGAGCAACGGATGGACCGGGATGCCGTGCACGGCCACAGGCAGGCGCGGCAGCAGGCTTTCCAGCGCCTCCGCTTCGTTGAACGCGGGGATGATTAGAGAAATCATCTGCCCTCCCTGATCTCAATCTAAGGGATTGGCCAGTTCTTTGCTCAAAATCTGCAGGATTCACCGGATTGGAGGTGGAGATCTCTGAACATCGTCACCGTTGCCATCTGATCATCAGTACGCTCGAAGCATGCCCAGCAGTCCACTCCGGAACTCGATGCGCCGCCTTACCCATGGCCGGAACGGCCGGGCGCGCGTCTCGCTGGCGACTCTGGTGGGATTGCTCATCGCCGGGGGCGTCGTCGGCTACCTCTTGGGCTTGCCGACCACCGAGCGGGCGATACCGACGGCTGCGCGCTCACCGATCACCGATATCGAACGAACTCCCGTCGGGCGACCCATCGCCGACTCGGTACCGTACGAATGGGTTGAACAGAATCCGACCGATTCACCGCTGCAGGCCTGGGGGGTCTTCGCTGCCGTCGACCTGAACGATGCCCTGTACCTGCTCGTCTTCTCCAATATCGATGCACCGCGCGACCGTGTGCTGTGGCATTCGGACAACGGCGAGGATTGGACCGAGATCCCGCTCGACTTTGGCGATGCGATCGTCGATGATCTCGACGTTTTCGAGGACACGCTCCTGCTGTCAGGTTGGCTCGATGGCGCTCCCGCTCTGTGGCGCTCCCAGCGCTACCCAACAACAGATCCCACCTGGAAGGCGACCGAGCTCGAAGCTGCCAACCAGCCTCTGGGCCAAGTGAGGTTCTTGGATTCGTCCGTGCAAACAGAGATCAGCAGCGACGGGGAGCTGGTGGTCGCGGTGCGCACCCAATCCGATATCACCCCTCTCCTACTTGACTTCGTTGACGAGCCTCAGGCCCGGTCACTCTTTCAGCTTTCGGAACCTCCGGTGGTCGCCGCCTACGGTCACAGAATCTGGGCACAGGTGTTCTCCGACGAGGGGCTGGCATCGGTTCACTCTGTCGAGCTTCCGTCAACAACGGTCCTCGAGCCCGCCTCGGGACCGTATGCAATCGACGTTGGGCTCATTGCCTGGGGCTCGCTGTGGGCATCGCCGGACGGCTCGACTTTTGCGCCGGTTGACCTCAGCTCGCTGCCACGGCCTCCAGTCCCGTACGCGCTGGGGGACTCATTTGTAGCGGCTGTGGAGGACTCCAGGGGAAGGTACCGCTTGTGGACGTCCCCGGACGGCACGGTTTGGAGCCCTTCTGAGGCCGTTCCGCCCGCCGAGTGCGGAGGGTGGGACAGTTTGGTCGTCGGCGGTCCGGGGATGTTGGTCATCAACCCGTTCTTCGACACGACCTGTGTTAGCGGCAACGGAGTCGACTGGGAGGTGCGCGACTCGCTGCAGGCGGCCCTTCCCACACCGGGCCAATTCTGGACGAGCGGAACAGCTACCGGCTACCTCGCCCTCACGCGCAGTTCACCGGACATGTCCGTGCTCATCTCAGGTGACGGCCTCGAGTGGAGGCCGATCGAATTCGCCAGCGGCCTGTTGGGAACGCACGCATTCCTGGTCGACGACCGGCTTGTCACCAACGCCATGACGTACGGCCCGCCGCCGCAGGGTCGGCGATTCAGCGTTTGGGTCGGCGATCCGACCGAGGGCTGACGTCGCAAGAGCCAGGGGCGGCCAGCTACTGTCGCGTTATGTCCGAAGACGTTCAGCCGGTCCGGCCTATCGACGTTGCAGAACGCGAATATCGCAGCCCACCACCGCTAGTTCTGGTAGTCGCGTTGCTCGCAATCGGCGGGCTGATCGGGTGGGGCGCTGCCTCTCTCGGCGGCGACGGTATCGCTACAGCCTCCCCGACGAGCGACCCCGGGAATGTGTCGCCCCTCGGTGATGCCTCGCTGCAGCCCGGTGCCCGACCCACTATCTCGTGGGTACAAGCGACCACCGTCCCGGCCATCCCTTCCCAGCTCGAATATGCCGGAGCGACCAATGTCGCTGAGACCAACGGGATGCTGTACATGGTGGTCCGGTATGCCGATCCGACCACGATGGCCATCAGCAACGAGCTATGGAGCTCGCCGAACGGTGCCGAGTGGAGCAGCGATGTTGTCGACGTAGGGGTACCGGTTTCCATCACCGAATTGACCGCAGTTGGAGACGGGTTGGTGCTCACCGGGCAATCGGATTCTGTGTTCGGGCTGTGGCGTTCAATTCCAGATCGGGCCATTGATGGCACCTCGTGGAGTCGGGTCACACTCGATCTTCCCGTCGACTTCTCCCCTGAGTACCACAAGACCGCCGTTAATCGGCAGGGCGAGGTCGTAACTGCGGTGATCGGGAACGTCGACGTATGGAGGGAAATCGTGAAGCCGTATGTGCCAGACGAGATCGACCTGGCCGACCCCAGAGTCTATTTTATTGACGGTCAACTCTATGCAGCGCCCAACCCACCACTCCAGCTGTTCGCCGAACCTCCTGAGGTAGTCACCACTGATGACGCAGTCTGGATCCGGCTGGTCACCCTTGAAGGCGAAGAGGTGCTCCAAACGCTTCCTCTCCCCGACGGCGCCTTCCCCGTCGGCCAGGACTCAGATTTGGCCAATATCCAGATCGCTCTGTCCTGGCGATCGGACAACGCGATCGACTTCTTGCCCGTCACGGGACGCAACGCCCTTCCCGCCGGCTATTTTCTGCCGGACGCCTGGCAGGACGGCTTCATCGGTGCGGCCTATGAGCTCGAAGGCTCATTCGCCAGCAGCGAAGTGGTCGAGCTGTGGTCGACCGAGTCAGGCGTGGCCTGGCAAATCGCGTCCAATCAGCCGCCACGGGAATGTTCGCCATTCTTCCTAGCGGTGAACCGCGACAAGCTGCTACTCACGGCTGAAGACGGGACCCGCTGCGTTGGCGCAATCGACCAGGAATGGACGATTCTCGCCGAAACGAGCACCGTCTCGTATGCCGTTGGTGGCGGCGCCGGATTCATCGGGTACCCCAATTCCTTCGACTACGAAACCGCTTCATTCTCGAGGGACGGCTTGACCTGGGTCGACGTTGCGATCCCGGCTGCCGAGCCGTACCCCACACTCGCCCTCCTCGAAGAGCGGCTCTTTGCAATGTCGGTGAATTGCTGCGACCCGAACCTGGGCAAGCACATCGACGTCTGGATAGGCGAGATCAGCTGAGCCATGGAAAGAGGGTCACCGCGCCCTCCGGTGACCCTCGTTCCTGCTCCCCTCCCATGAAAAGCACCCGGTCACCATTCGGGTTGAACGGCAACATAGCGGAACGTGCATGTGTGATGTCGAGCTATTTGTCGCACTTGGGTCAGATGGGAGCGGCTCCGTAGGCTACGCTCGGCCGTATGGAAGAAGAACGCATCGGTCTTTTCATCGACTACGAGAACCTAGCTATTGGTGCCCGCGACGACCTGGGTATTCAGTTTGACTTCAAGCCAATCGCCGACGCTCTCGCCGAACGGGGTCGGGTGGTGGTCCGTCGTGCCTATGCCGACTGGTCCTCATTCGACAAGGATCGCCAGATGCTCGCCGACAATCAGGTCGAGCTGATCGAGATTCCACAGCGCCGCGGCCGTGTGCGCAAGAACGCGGCGGACATCAAGATGGCCGTCGATGCGGTCGAGTTGGCGTTTGAGCGTGACTATGTCACTGCCTTTGTCATCTGCACGGGTGATTCGGATTTCACCCCGCTCGTCCAGAAGCTTCGCGAGCTCAACAAGCGGGTCGTAGGCGTGGGGCTCAAGGCGTCTACCTCAGCAATGCTGCCACCCGCTTGTGACGAATTCTTGTTCTACGAGAGGCTCGACGGGGTTGAGATTCCGCAGCGAAAGAAGAAGCCCGCCAGGAAGACCAAGAAGCCAGAAACCGAAGCTCCCCAGGCGACCAAGCCCCAGGCCACTGAGGATGTGGCGGCGCTGGTGACAACCACGCTGGCAGGGCTACAGCGCTCGAGCGACGGCACGGTGCGTTCTTCATCTCTCAAGCGGGCGCTGCTTCGCAAGGATCCGACATTCAGCGAAGCCGATCACGGCTTCCGCGGATTTGGCGAACTTCTCCGGCACCTGGCCAGCAACTCAATAGTGGAACTGAGCGAAGACGGTTCACGCCGGGGCGACCCGATGGTGGACTTTCCGAAGGCGGATGCGGACACCAAGGAGTTCGATCTGCTCGCCAAGGTTGTTGCTCGCGGCGGATCCCAGCCGCTGTCCGGCATGAAGGACCTGCTTCGCAAGGAGCAGAGCGACTTCAACGAGCGCCGACTTGGGTACTCAGGC
>CBDUNF010000007.1:0-37754 GCA_965368515.1 uncultured bacterium | reverse complement strand
GCGCACCATCATGTACGGATCCCTCGAGGATGAGGTTCGTTTCACATCCGTCCGCCGTCTTGTCGAGTACGAGGACTACATCCAAAGGTTGATGAGCGCCTCCAATGTCCCCTGCGCCGAACCGTTCGGGATTGTCGAGCTGGCTCCTGAGCGTGAGTATCTAATGGTGAGCGAGTTCCTCGATGGTTCAGAGGAGCTCACTAGCGCCGAGATAGATGACACGATCATCGACCACGCGCTGCGGGTGGTTCGGTCCATGTGGGACGCCGGGTTGGCTCATCGTGACATCAAGCCTGCCAACGTCATGTTGAACGACGGCAGAGTGGTGCTCATTGATGTGGCGTTCGGAACGGTACGACCAAGCCCATGGCGGCAGGCGGTCGACCTGGCCAACATGATGGTGATTCTGGCCCTGCGCACGGATGCGCAACGGGTCTACGAACGAGCCTTGTTGCAGTTCGCCCCGGAAGACATAGCCGAGGCATTCGCCGCGACACGCAGCGTCACCCTGCCTTCCCAGTCACGCAGCTCGCTTGCGGTGATCAAGAAGGAGCAAGGCATTGACCTCGTTGAGGAGTTCCGCGCGTTGGCGCCACCAACCGAACCGATTTCGATTCAGCGATGGAGCGGACGCCGGATCCGGCTGACGATTGGAGCGCTGGTGCTTGGACTCCTCGGGCTGGCACTGGCCTTCTCGGAATTCACCGGGGCGGGGGTGCTGTGATGCGAAGATACGTCCTTGCGGTGCTCGCCCTGACGCTGGCTTTGAGTGCCTGTAGCAACCTGGGGCTGGGTGAAGCGAGCTGTCTGCCTCCCGACCGCGGTGTGTCGGCAGCCAACATTTTGACCATTCAGGCGGTGCCAGATGCCAAGTACACCCCATGTCTGGATGAGCTGCGGCTCGGGTGGGACACCGTGGAGTGGTTTGCGGAGGACGGAAGAGCAGGATTCAAGATCACCCGTTCGATCAGTCCGTTCCTAACCGCAACGGTCACCCCGTCATGTGACGTTACGGGGGCCACCCAGGTCGAGTCTGAGTACGAGGACATCCAGCGCTACGAGGACATCGAGTCACATGCGGTGGACATCGGCATCACGATCATTCCTTCTGCCGAACGCCCGCTGCTGGCGGCCCGTCTCCTCGTCGCGGATCTCGAAGGAACCGAGATCGATGATCGGCCGGTTGTCTTTACGATCGATGAGAACATCAACCAGCAGGTCGGGCACCGGGTCAACTTTGCGTTGCTCCAGGATCAATACGTTTGGGTGATGAGCGAGCTCGATGCCGAAGAGGAGACTGTCGAGCTGAGAAGCAACTACCCCGCCGCAACCGGCCGCGGCGTTTCAATAGTCCGTGCTCTAGAGCTGATCGATGACTCTCTGCCGGATGTGTTCTATCGCGGCAACTGGTACTTCACTTTCGAGGGCGGCTGCATCACCTACGAGTTCAACGCAAGCGGCCGTCTCGCAGAAACCGTCGCCGCCGACGCCGAGGACGCTCTCGGCTTCTACCCCGCATCAGTCGTAGTCGAAGTGGCCCGCCGGCAGGGTCTTGACTTCTAGACGGTCTCCATTGCACGCAGCACCAGGTCACTCGACTGCGGCATGTTCTCAGCTTTCAGGTGGAGGGGCGTTGCACCCCCCGATGAAGCTCGCCGTTTCAGTGTCTAGCTCGAGCAGCACGCATCCTCCTACGGGTGAAGGACCACTGGCTCCTTCACCCATCCCTGCCCCAAGCTGCAGAACCTCGAATCTCGTCCCCGCCTGTACGAATGCCGAGAACTCACCAGTCTGGAATGCGTCATCCTGGTCGAAGTCTCGACACATCGAGTCGATGCAGATCGACGCCAGCGGGGGACCGCTGAGGATCTCGACCTTGACGATGGCCCAGCCGGCATCCTGGGTGTCGTCGCTTGTGCAGGCCGCACCTCCGACTGCGAGCAAGGTCACGAGGAGGAGAGCGGTGACGAACCTAATCCGCAATGGCTTGGCTGCTGACGTCACTCACCACCTACGTAGGTGACCTCGGTGATCTGCGCCGATTCGACATCAACCACAAAGGTGAAGTCGGCGATGCCGTTGGAAACCATCCGGCACTCGTCGCTGCCCTCGAACTGATAGCAGTCAAGGGTCTCGTACGGACCGCCCCCGATGAGGAAGTCAAGCGTCGCCTGTGACGTGGTCGAAGTCATCTCGGCAACCGCTGAGGTGTCACGGCTGTTGACAGCCGTTTGAAAGTCACGCGCAATGTCGATTGTGCCCGGTGCCTCACGAAATGCGACAGGCTCCGTGCCGGCCGCCTCGGAGTCGTCGCCACCAAGAAGGAAGAGCACACCCAGTGCAATCGCAACGACGAACGCAGCCAACGCACCCAGTACAACCCCGATCCAAGTGTTGCTGGTCATCAGCTAGTTGCTTGTTGTGAAGCCGAAGCCAGACGAAGGCGACTGTGGCCGGCAACCAAGAACAGCATCGAGCCGATGAGCGGCACGAAGATGACGACAGCGAGCCACATCATCTGGCTCATATGCGCCCGCTTCCATGCATCCTGAGGGGTGGTCAGGATTGCGAACAGTGACCATACGAAGGTGACGAGCATGGTCAGTGCCACTACTCCGACGATCAGTTCTATTGCTGCGAAATTCACTGTGGCCCTTTCTCGAACCAAGATTCTCATTGCCGGGAGAACGCTACCGCGTACGTTCTCGGCGTTCCCGGACAGGGACTGGCCGGATCCGGCCAATCAGCGGTAATGAGCCTGTATCGATCTGCACCGCATACACGGGTGCGTATCCTGGCGAAGCTCACCCGCGCGCTCGCCGCAACAGTGCCAGGGCCCAACCGATTCGGAGACAGATACTGTGGAATGGATCACCGCCAACCTTGGGGTGTCGGTCAGCACTCAAGAGAAGATCCTTGCCTCTGTTGTCGCTGTTCTTGTGCTCTTGGTGGCGCGATGGCTGACGCTGCATTCGATTCACAAACGGTTTGAGGAAGCCTGGGTGGGCTACCGCGCCCGCAAGGTCGCCACCTACACGGTCACCATTGTTGGTGCGCTGGTGCTGGCCTGGATATGGATCGATGCGTTCACTGATCTTCCGACCTTTCTGGGACTCGTCTCGGCCGGTGTTGCCATCGCTCTCTCGGACGTGCTCAAGAACGTCGCTGGCTGGATCTACATATTGAGCCGACGTCCCTTCCGGGTCGGTGATCGCATCGAGATAGATGGTGCCAAGGGCGATGTCGTCGATATCCGGGTCTTTCGCTTCTCGATCATGGAGGTCGGCAATTGGGTTGATTCCGACCAGTCGACGGGGCGGCTCATCCATGTTCCGAATGGCCTTCTGTTCACAAACCAGGTTGCCAACTACACCGAGGGATTCGAGTACATCTGGCACGAGATACCGGTCCTGATCACCTTCGAGTCAGACCGGAGACTGGCGCGTTCAATCATCGAAGACGCTCTCCGTAACAAGGCACCTGAGGTGGAGAAGGCCGCCGGGTCCCGGATTCGGGAAACGGCCCGCAGCTACCACATCAAGATCGGAAAGCTCACCCCTATCGTCTATATGACCGTCAAGGACAGCGGCGTGCTGCTCACTTGTCGATTCCTTGTGGGAGCTCGACAACAACGTGATGTCGCACAGGCTATTTGGGACGGAATACTCGATGGTTTCGATGCTACGCCTGCAGTCGAATTGGCCTACCCGACGGTACGTACCTATCTGCAGGGAGCGATACCTTTTGTGGCAGTCGAGGCTGGCGGGGGAACTCTGGCACCAGGATCAGAGTCGTATGACAGGTAGCGGTCCGGGAAGCTTGGGCAGATCTCTTCGCACAGATCCTGATCGCTAGTCGATCAAGCCGAGTTGGCTTGCGCGTTTCAAGGCCGCGGCTCTGCCGGACACACCGAGTCGGACATACACATTCTGCAGACGACGCCGTACCGAGCGCTCCGCGAGGTAGAACTCGTCGGCCAGCTGAATCACGGTTGCGCCATCGGAGAGCCGCTGCAGCATGCCAGTCTCTTCGGCCGACAACTCGAGATTGGCTGGCTGAGCTCTGCCGGCGAGACGTCGTGCGATCTCGGTTGGGATAACAACCTCGCCCGTGATGGCGGAGCTGACTACTAGTGCGATGGTCTCGGGATCGGCGTCGATGTGAGCTACACCGTCGGCCCCGGCCGCAAGTGCGCGCCGGTACGCGCCAACCTCGAGCTCGCTGAGCAGCACAACCAAGGTCGTGTCTTCGCCACATTGCGGGATCAGCGCAGACTCAGTGGCGTCGGCAACGATCACCGCTCTCGGCGTGTTGCCGGCAAGCCACTCCGCCAGATCCGGCGGGGTTTCTACCAACGTAAGGGACGCGTTGTTGATCGACGCAGCCAGGCCGCGTCGGAAGGAGGCAGAGGGGTGGAGGACGACGACCGGCGTGCTGGCGTCGTCAGCGGTATTCCGATGCTTCATTGCGTCCCCTTCCCGAGCGCGGAGTCCGCATTACTCGGGTGGCATCTTCGATGCTCTGTGCGCCGCAAACGCACCCGACGTGGACAATCCATGCAACGAGTGTGGCATGGCGATGGCGAAACGCCCAGTATTCCTCAGCTGGCGATACACGTCGTCCGGTGGCTGGGGTGGTTGGTCCTCCCGCTGGGTTGGCACGGCCATCGTGGTCGCAGTCGTAGCAATCCATGATGAGTGTGCTCCAACGATCGTCAATAGAAACGTTTGCGGGCCCAGAGCGCGACGTAGACCAGTCCAACCAATACGGGTACTTCGACGAGCGGGCCGACGACACCGGCGAGGGCTTGGCCTGAGGTGACACCGAACACGCCGATGGCTACGGCGATGGCGAGCTCGAAGTTGTTGCCTGCTGCGGTGAATGCCACGGTGGTGTTCTTCTCATATGAGAACCCCAGCCGGTAACCGAGTACGAACGAGATTCCCCACATCAGCGCGAAGTAGGCGAGGAGAGGGAGTGCAATGCGGGCCACATCGACAGGCTGGGAGGTGATCTTCTCGCCCTGGAGGGCGAACAGGATCACGATGGTGAAAAGCAGGCCATATAGGGCCCACGGGCCGATTTTGGGAAGGAACTTGGTCTCGTACCACTCGACACCACGGGTTCTCTCACCCCATCGACGGGTGAGGTATCCGGCAGCAAGCGGTATGCCAAGGAAGATGAGCACGATCTTGGCGATCTCCCACATCGACACATCCAGTGTTGCGGTGTCGAGGCCAAGCCATCCGGGAAGCAGTTCGAGGTAGAAGTAGCCGAGCACTGCGTAGGCGAGTATCTGGAATACCGAGTTAAGGGCAACAAGGACGGCTGCAGCTTCACGGTCGCCGCAGGCGAGGTCATTCCAAATCAACACCATGGCAATACACCGTGCCAACCCAACAATGATCAACCCGGTGCGGTACTCGGGTAGATCGGGCAGCAGCAACCAGGCCAGTGCAAACATGAGGGCTGGCCCGATCACCCAGTTGAGGGCAAGAGACGTCACCATCAGCGGCCGGTCGGTGGCGACTTCCCCAACCTGCGAGTAACGGACCTTGGCCAGCACCGGGTACATCATCGCCAGCAATCCGATGGCGATTGGTAGCGACACGGTCCCGATCTTGACGGTGTCCAACCAGTCATTCAAATCCGGGATCAGACGCCCCAAAGCCAATCCCAGCGCCATCGCCGCGATGATCCATACGGGCAGGAAGCGGTCGAGCCGGGACAATCGCTCCAGAACCGGGGCTTCGGAAGTGTCTGCGGTGTCGGTCACGATCCGGCTCCTAGTAGCGTGGCGAGTTCATTCACGAGGCGGATCCGCCCGGAGACAACGACTTGGTCGTCGACTACGAGGGCGGGGTTGCTCATGCGGGTGCGGTATGCGACCGAGCGTCGAGGTCGCCGTGGGCCCGGTGGGAATCGAACCCACGACCTTCGGATTAAAAGTCCGCTGCTCTGCCTATTGAGCTACAGGCCCGGAACGACGTTACCAGCGTCTGCGGGCGTCGTGGCTGCCGGACCAGCTTGAGTCATGTCCTGGAAGGATCTGTTGCACGTTGTGTAGCGCTGTCTTACGATCGGTACGTGAGATGGACACCTGCTGTGGATGATCCCCAGTCCCCCCGGCACCGCCGGTACCTTCCCCGCGGAGGGGGGAGCGACAACACGACCGAGAACCAGACTCATCGTTGCCAACGGGGTTCGATCACGGTTTGGGGGATCGGGCTGACGCTTGTGATCGCTGCATTTGCGGGTTTGGTGATCGATACCTGGCGAGTATTCGCCGAGCGGCAGGACCTGTCGGGGATGGCAGATGCTGCGGCGATTGCCGGGGCGACTGCGGTCGACATTGATTATCTCAACGACACCGGGGAGATTGCCTTGGCCGGCGCAGAGGCTGAGTTGCGAGCCCTCGAATACCTCGAACACCAGGACGGTTGGTCAACAGACATCGCATACACGATCGTTGCGGCTGGGGATGGATCCGAGATCCTGGTGATCCTCGAGCGCGATGTCGACTTCACGCTTCTTGGTCCGCTCCTGCCGGGGGAAGAACCCTTGCACATCACCGTCACATCGCGGGCATCGCCCAACACCGTCGCTCCCTGACAGATCGTTCGGATACTCTGGCGCCATGATCCGGTTTGGGATATCGAGAATGCCACCCGAAGGCGGGGACGATGCCGCATGGCTCGACACGCTGGTTGCCCGCGGTCACGATGCGGTTGAACTGCCGTTTGTCACCGGGTTCCCGTGGAAGGAGAAGCGGTGCGCGTCATTTGGTGCGCTTGCCGCGGAACGGGGCCTCGCCGTCTCGGTCCACGCCCCGTATTTCGCCGTGCTGACCGTCGACGACCCCGATAAGCGCAGCAAGACGCTGTCTGCCCTCGAGCACACCATGAAGCTTGGCAAAGCGCTGGGTGCTCACACCATCGTGGCCCACACAGGGCACATCAAGGACCGGGAGCCCGACGAACTCCATGAGCTGGTCGCTGAGGGGCTGAGCCGTATCGAGCCCAAGGTCCGCCACCTCGGTGTTGCACTCGGACTGGAGACCGCGGGTAGCGACCGTGCTTTTGGCTCACTCGGCGATATCGCTCTCATCGCCAAGCGCTTCTCCTTTGTTCGACCCGTGATCGACTGGGCTCACGTCCATGCCAAGTCCGGTGGTGGTCTCACCAGTCGCGAGGCGTTTCTCTCGGTCATCAGTTTCCTGCGTCAGGAGTTCCCCGGTTGGGCGATCGACCCGCTTCACACCCAGTTCACGGACAACGAATTTGGCGCACACGGAGAGATCCGACACGTGCCATACGGGGATGGATCGCTGCGGTCGAATCTGCTGGGAGAGGCTGCGGCCAGCGCTGGTCTGCGGATGGTCGTGATCTCCGAAGCGCGTGAAGAGGAGAGCCACGACCTAATCCACCGGGACCTGACCGCCGGCATCGGAGCGGTCCAGCCAGAGAGAGGCGACTCAGCCATTCAGCTCGCGGCGGCGGCAATCGACTTCCCCGATCCAATCCAGGTTGAACCAGACCGGGATGGGTTCCGCACGCTCGGTCTCGGCCGCACCGTCCGAATCTCGAATCCGCAGAAACCGTTCTTTGGCGACGACTACACCAAGGGCGACTTGATTCAGTACTACGCATCGATTGCCCCGATGTTGCTTCCCCATCTCCAGGGGAGAGCTCTGTCGATGGCGCGCTACCCGGATGGCGCCGCCGGTGAGTTCTTCTACGAGAAACAGTGCCCGAAACACGCTCCCGAGTGGTTGGTGAAGGCACCCATACATTCCAGCCATCGTGGCGAGCCCATCGAGTTCTGCACCGCGCCTGATATCGAGTCGTTGGTCTGGGTCGCCAATATGGCATGTATTGAGATCCACCCGTGGCTGAGCCGGGTTGAACGTCACGAGTATCCCGATTTTGCCATCTTTGATCTCGATCCCCAGGAGGGAGCCACCTGGGAGCAGGTGGTCTACACCGCCGGGTTGATCAAGCTGATCCTCGACAAGCTCGGCCTTGACTCGTATGCCAAGACAAGCGGCGCCACCGGGGTCCACATCTACATCCCGATCGATCCGGTGTACGACTATGGCCGGGTGCGTGGCTTTGTCGCTGCAGTCGGCCAGCTGATCGTCGCCGCTGATCCCGAGACTGTGACGATGACGTGGGACAAACCAAAACGGGGACCCAAGATCTTCATCGACCACAACCAGAACGTCGGTGGCAAGACCATCGCATCGGTCTACTCGGTGCGCCCCCGTCCCGGAGCCCCAGTGTCAACGCCGGTTCTGTGGGACGAGATCGGAACCGTGCATCCCGATGACTTCACGATCGCGACGATCTGGCCGAGGCTTCGGCAGTACGGGGATCTGTTCGCTCCCGTGCTGCGTGGTGGGCAGCGCCTGGAAGCCGCAGAAACAGCGCTAGGTATCGGCCAGGATTAGGTCTACGGCGGCTACGAGCAAGTTGTGCTCAACGAGATGGATGCGCTCTTCGAGTTCTTCGACCGTCTCGCCTTTGAAGATAGGGACGGGCTCGGTGACGACGACCGGCCCGGCATCAACTTCGGCGATCACGCGATGAACCATGACGCCGGTCCGCTTGATCTCGCCGCGGTGGAACGCAGCATGGGCTCGCTCAATGGCCCGTGTACCGGGGAACGCACCGGGCATCGCCGGGTGCAGATTGATGACCCCGTTGGGGAAGCGGTCAAGGAAGCCATGCCCAAGGACCAGCATCCAGCCGGCCAGGACGATGAGATCGGGGCTGTAGGCGGCCACCAAGGCGGCCAACTCGATGTCGAAAGCATCCCGATCGCCACCGGAGGCGATGACGTCCTCGAGGCTGAGGACTTGGGTCATAATCCCCGCCCGCCGTGCTCGCTCCAATCCGTAGGCATCGGCGGTATTAGAGATGACGGCGGCTATCTCGACCGGCAGGTCTCCAGAGATGGTGTTGTCGATCAGAGCCTGCAGATTGGATCCGTTGCCGGAGATGAGCACGACGATGCGTCTCATCGGAATTCAACCGGCTCATCTTTGCGGGAAACGATCTCACCGATCCGCCAAGACTCTTCTCCGAGGGTCGCCAGCGCCATGTCCGCTGCGTCGGCGGCGACGATAACCAGCATCCCTGCGCCCATGTTGAAGGCGCGGAACATCTCTCCGTCCTGGATATTGCCCTGGGATCGGATGAGAGCAAACAGCGGAGGAATCGTCCACGATTTGCGGTCGATCTGCAACGTCATGCTTTCGGGAAGCACCCGGGCCGGATTCTCGATCAGACCGCCACCCGTCACGTGGACGAGTGAGTGAATATCGACACCGGCATTGAGCACGTCTCTGACATGGCGCAGGTAGCTGCGATGTGGCTCGAGCAGGGCGTTGCCCAGCGACGTGCCGAGTGCCGCGACCCGGTCGTCGAGATCCCAGTGCTCAAAGACATGGCGCGCCAGCGAGTAGCCGTTGGTGTGCAGGCCGGATGACGTTATGGCGATGGCGACATCACCGACTGCGAGTTTGCTGTGGTCGATGATCTGATCCCGATCTACCACGCCCACAATGGTGCCGACCACGTCCAGCTCGTCTTGGGCGTAAACACCGGGCATTTCCGCAGTCTCGCCACCAAGAAGGGCACATCCGGCGATCCGGCATGCCGCCGCCATACCGGTGACGACCGTGGACGCGATCTCCGGGTCGAGCGAGGCCGTGGCGATGTAGTCGAGGAAGAACAGAGGACGTGCCCCTTGGACCAGGATATCGTTGATGCAATGGTTGACGATGTCGTGACCGATGGTGTCGTAGCGACCCATGGCGGTGGCGACCTTGGTCTTGGTGCCGACACCATCGGTAGAAGCGACCAACACCGGATTGGCGCCAAGCCCGGCTGCGTCGTACATGCCACCGAATGCGCCAATACCGGCGATGACTTCCGGCCCGTATGTGGACAGAACCTCGCGACGCATCATCTCGACGGCACGTGATCCGGCGCTGATATTGACACCGGCCGCGGCGTACGTCGTCGCCCTCGGCAGCGGACTCTGGCCGTCGTGCCCGTAGGCCATGCCGGCGATTCTGGCACCGATGTCGTTGCGGTACTGCATGCCATCGAAGTTGATGTGCTCTATGCCGTGATATGCGCAGGCGAGCGCCATGGGCAGCGTCGCCTGGACGCCGGTAACTGCGAGGACACGCCCTCCGGCCGTAACCGTCCCGTCGGCGACGGCGGTACCGGCGTGAAACACTGTGACTCCCGGCACGCTGTTGGCCTCTCCAATGCCGCTGATAGGCAGGCCCTCTTCGTAGTCGTCCGGGTACCCACCGGAAGCGGCGACCACCGTCGCCGCCATGTCGTCTTTCCATTCGACTTTCACATCATGGAGGTTGCCGTCCACGCAGGCGGAGAGGATTTCGTAGAGGTCGCTACGGAGTAGCGGCAGGATCACCTGGGCCTCGGGGTCACCGAATCGGCAGTTGAATTCGAGGACCCTGGGCCCGTCATCGGTAAGCATCAAGCCGGCGTAGAGAACACCGACGTATGGAAAACCATCGAGCGCCAGTGCCCTGATCACCGGCACCATGATGTTGTCCACGACGTGAGTGGTCAGCGCCTCGTCTACCAAAGGAGTCGGGGCGTACGCTCCCATGCCTCCCGTGTTGGGACCGAGGTCGCCATCCAGTAACGGCTTGTGATCTTGGGCAGCGGGCATGGGGACGATGGTCGTGCCGTCGCAGAAGGCGAGGACGCTCGCCTCCTGCCCTTCGAGGTATTCCTCGATGATGACCTCGTCGCCGGATGCGCCAAAGTCCCTATCGATCATGATTCGGTTGATGGCCTGCTCCGCTTCGGCTACGGACCCGGGGAGAATCACGCCCTTCCCGGCCGCCAGGCCGGAGGCCTTGATCACGATCGGCGTGCTGACGCTGCGCACGTAGGCGACGGCCGCGTCAACATCGGTGAAGGATTGGTATGAGGCGGTCGGAATGCCAATCCGATCCATGACTTGCTTGGAGAAGCGCTTGGACGCTTCTAGCCGCACTGCCCCCTCCACGGGTCCGAAACAACGAAGCCCGGCACGTTCAAAGCAATCGACCATGCCGGCCGCGAGAGGCGCTTCCGGTCCGACAACGGTGAGGGCCACATCGTTCATCCCGGCGAACTCGATGAGGTCATCAATCTCATCCTCCGGGATCGCAACGTTCTCGATTCTGGCTCCGGCGTTGGCTGTGCCACCGTTTCCCGGGGCGACAAACACCTTCGCCACTTGGTCGGACTGCGCAAGCTTCCAGGCCAGGGCGTGTTCGCGGCCTCCTCTTCCGACAACGAGAACGTGCTTCGTCATTGGTCATCTCCGTTTTCCGACCAAGCTCCCTGGAATGCGGTTTTGTCGCGGGTCCTCCAGAAGCTATCGAGTTCGATGGGGTAGTCGCCGGAGAAGCAGGCGTTGCAGTGGCCTGCCTCCGTCCCTTCCTCGACTGCGCTCATCATCCCATCCTGGGTTAGGTAGGCAAGCGAGTCGGCTCCGATGTGCTGCCGGATTTCCTCAGTGGTCTTGACGAATCCGATGAGTTCCTCGCTGTCCGCCATGTCGATGCCCATGAAACAGGGGTGTCGAACCGGGGGAGAGGAGACCCGGACATGGACCTCAGCCGCGCCTCCTTCCCGCAGCAGAGTCACCAGGGGTCCTGCAGTGGTGCCCCTGACGATTGAGTCATCGATGAGAACGACCCGCTTGCCGGAGAGATTCGACTCGAGCGGGTTGTATTTGAGGTGCACGCCCGATCGGCGCAGCTGATCGCTGGGCTCGATGAAGGTCCGGCCGATATAGCGGTTCTTGATGAGGCCCTCGGTGTAGGGGATCCCCGATGCCGCGGCATAACCGATCGCGGCCGGCGTTGCCGAGTCGGGCACCCCGACGACGATATCCGCGTCGGCCGGCGCCTCGGCGGCAAGCACCTCACCCAGGCGTTGGCGGACCCGGTGGACGGTCTGCTCTTCGAGCACTGAGTCGGGGCGGGCGAAGTAGACATACTCGAAAACGCACAGGGCGGGAGTCGGCACGGGGCCAGGACGGGTGCTGTGGATGCCATCTTGATCGATTCGAATGACTTCCCCGGGGGCAACCTCGCGAACGTATTTGGCCCCCACCGTCCCAAGCGCACACGATTCTGACGCGACCACGTAGCCGCCCTCTTCCAGCCGTCCGATGCACAGCGGTCGGAACCCGTGAGGGTCGCGAACCCCGAACACAGCATCTCGGGTGAGGACAACCAGCGAATAGGCGCCCTCGGCCTCTGCCATGAAGGTGCCGATTCTGGCCTCCCAGTCAGGCGCACCATCGTCGGCTCCCGGCGCCGGGGCGGCGAGCATCTGGGTGATGACTTCGCTGTCGGTCGACGACGTGAGCCCCACACCCCTTTCCAGCAGATTTGTCCGAAGTTGGGGTGCGTTGGTCAGGTTGCCGTTGTGACCGACTCCCAGCGGGCCATGCATAGTCTCGATCAGGTACGGCTGCGCGTTGCGGAGGTGCGAAGAGCCCGTCGTCGAGTATCGGGTTTGGCCGACGGCGAGATGCCCTTCGAGACGTGACAGATTGTCTTCGTTGAAGACCTGAGCCACCAGCCCCATGTCCTTGTGGACCGCCGCGGACACGCCATCGCTTGTGGCAATACCGGCACTCTCCTGGCCGCGATGCTGGAGGGCGTACAGGGCGAAGAAAGACACTCGGGCGACGTCGGTCCCGGGTGCGTAGATCCCAAACACACCGCAGGCCTCATGCGGTCGATCGAGTTCGTCGTCTGCGAAAAAGTCCACTGATTGCTACTCCCGGCCCAGGCGGAGGCTACTCCTACTGGAATTCCATGTCGTCGGTAATGATTGTTGCGGTCCATGCGGCTTGTGCGGACGCCACGGCCGTGCGCACCTCGTGGTTGCTGATTCCCAGGATCTTGGCGGCGGCTAGGGCTGCTCCGCCTGGGTCCAGCACCACGAGCGGGGCGATTCCCGATGGCATTCGCAGTGAACTGAACACATCGGCTCCACCAAAGCGATCCGAGTACGGAGGACATGCGATGACCGGAGCTGCAACGTTCCCATCGACAAGACCGCTAAGTGCGTTTGACCTACCGGCGACGGTGACGTACACCTTCGGTCTGTCATCGGCCTCGTAGCCCGCAAGCATGCTCAGCAGGTACGAAGCGGCCTTGTGCGCTGATGCCACGCGGATCTCGCTGTCGATTCCCAGTTTGGCTAGGCCGTTCGCAATTGCCTCGCCATGAGTGAGGTCCGACTTGGATCCCATGATGATCGGTACCAGTGCCTTCATGTCAGCGCCTTTCTGATTCGCGCAGCGGCCGGCTGTTCGCCGGGTTCGAAGGTGGTCCCTGTCAGCCTTTCGAACGCATCGATGTAGCGGCCGGCGACCTCGGCAATGAACTCGTCCGGCATCGTCGGTGCGGGCCCCTCGCCACGGTATCCCTGATCGACGAACCACAGTCGCAGGAACTCCTTGTCGTAGTTCTGCGGCTCACCAAGGCCGTAGGTATCAGCGACCCAGTATCGGCTCGAATCTGGCGTGTGTACCTCGTCGATGAGGGCGAGTTTCCCATTGATCAGGCCGAACTCATACTTGGTGTCGACAAGGATGAGTCCCGCTTCGGCTGCAACGCGCTGTCCATGCTGGAACACGGCCAGCGCCGCTTCCTGCACTTCCTCCCACAGCGCCGGATCGACAAGTCCTTGTTCGACGACCTCGGCATTGGTCAGGCGCTCATCGTGAGCGCCGCCGGTTGCCTTGGTGGTCGGAGTGATCACCGGCTCCGGCAGCGGGTCGTCCTTGTTCAATCCCGGTGGGAGATCGAGCCCGTATGGCCGATCAACTCCCTCGGCATACAGCGTCCACAGTGATGTTGACGTAACCCCGGTTATGAAGCCGCGCACGATGACTTCGACCGGTAGGGCCTCAGCCTCGACCCCGATCGTCACGTTGGGGTCGGGCACGGACCGGACGTGGTTGGCGACGATGTCACCTACCTGGTCGAACCACCAGGCGCTCAGCTGGTTGAGGACCTGACCCTTGAATGGGATTGCTCCGAGTACCTGATCGAAGGCCGAGACCCGGTCGGTGGTGATGAGCACGCGCTGCCCATCCTGCAGATAGATGTCGCGAACCTTGCCCTCGATCCGCTCACCGAGTTCTGGCATGTCGGTCCTGAGCAGTGCGCTGGGGATAGCGGCAAGAATGCTCTCGTGGTTTCTTGTCACTTCTGGTTCCTCCTAGACAAGGGCTGCATGCCCTACTCCGTTCTTGAACAAATAGAGACCTAGCCCAGGCTGATCGCCACGGTGTCGTTGTGGGTGCTGCTCTGGGACGATGTGGTTTTCGGGGTGTGGCATGAGACCAAGAACATTGCCGGCGGAGTTGCTGATCCCGGCGATGCGGTTGACAGAACCATTCGGGTTTGCCGGGTAGTCCGCACCGGCGTATCGCAGTGCGACCAGACCCTGACTCTCAATATTGGCCAGTGTTTCGGTCGGCGCAACGAATCGCCCTTCCCCATGGGCGACCGGACAGATGATGTTCTCGCTGAGCCCTTTGGTCCAGAGGCTCGTGCCGGATGGCTCGAGCTCGACCCACCGGCATTCGAAGCGGCCCGACGCGTTCCGAGTCAACGTGGCCTGCTGCGTTGTCGATCCGCCGAGTCCCGGCAGCATCCCGGACTTGACCAGTGCTTGAAACCCGTTGCAGATGCCGATAACCGGCCGGCCCAGGCCCACGAACTCCTCGAGATCGTCACCGAGCCGGGCGCGCAACGCAACCGCCCACAGTTTGCCCGCTCCCAGATCGTCTCCGTAGGAGAAGCCACCAGGCAGGACCAGCAATTGCGAGTCGAGGAGGGCGGTGGAACCGTCGCGGAGAGCGTTGATGTGAACAATCTCGGGTTGTGCTCCGGCGAGTTCCAGAGCGCGAGCGACGTCATGATCACGGTTGGTGCCAGATGCGTGGATGATCAGGGCGACTGGCTTCACGTTGTCCCACCTCGCCAGCTATTCGTTGCCCGGTCCAGGCTGGCCTCGATCGCGATATCGGCTGCTGTTATCCGGATGGCCGCATCGTCGGTCGTCTGCCCGATCAACTCAGTCGGGTACCCGTCCATCGCTTGCTCGAACTCGGCACGGTGCATTGGGTCCACCTCGATGACCAGGCGTCCGAGCGATTCCGAAAACATGGCGATGGTGGAACTGATGGCACCTCTCCGAGGAAGTGCGTCGATGGAGACAGCGACGCCGATCCGGCCGCCAATGGCCATTTCGGCAAGAGCGACGGCGATACCGCCCTCTGACACGTCGTGGCAGCTTTCCACCAGCCCGGCCGCGATGGCATGGTGGAGTGCCCGGTATCCGAACAGAGCGGTTGGAGTGGGTGCGGGGGCGTGGCCGCCGTTGTGTCCCGCCCAACGAGCCAGCGCCGAGCCGCCGAGGTGGTTGCCGGTGATGCCGATTACGTAGACGTTGTTGCCGGCGGCCTTGAACGCACTGGTAACCGTCTTGCTGACATCGGGGACGATGCCGAGGCTGGAGATGACAAGCGTCCCGGGGATCGTGTGTTTTCGCCCGTCGACACCGGTGTACTCATTGTTGAGGCTGTCTTTTCCAGAAATGAACGGCGTCCCGTACGCGACCGCGGCGTCGTAGCACCCCTGGGTGCAACGAACGAGTGACCCCAGGCGGTCGGGTATCCGCGGGTTGCCCCAAGAGAAGTTGTCGAGGATTGAGACTCGATCCGGATCGGCGCCGACTGCGACGACGTTGCGCACTGCCTCATCGACTGCCGCCCACGCCATTCGGTAGGGATCGATCGCACCGTACGCGGGGTTGGTCCCCACGGCGAGGGCGGCGCCGGGAGTGCCGGCCCCAATGGGGAGCGGGGTCACTACTGCCGCGTCCGCCGGTCCGGTTGCGAGCGGGCCGATGAACGGCTTGACGACAGTCCCGCCCTGGACCTCGTGGTCATAACGGCGGACGATGTCCTCTTTGCTACGGATATTGGGGTGGGCGAGGAGCGCCAGCAGGGTCTCAGTAACGTCACCCTCGAGTGCGATGGTTCCGCGACTCGGTTCTGGTGGTGTCCACTCGCCAAACAGCTGCTGTCGGGGGATGCCGCCGTGGAGAAAGCCGCAATCGAGTTCGCCGACGAGAGTTCCGTCGTGTTCGATCCGCAGCACACCGTCACCGGTGAACTTGCCGAGCACGGTCATCTCTACGTCCCGTTCGGCCGCGATCTCCCCGACCCTTGCGACATTGGGCTCGGGGACTGCGATGACCATGCGCTCCTGCGCCTCGCTCAGCCAGATCTCCCACGGGGCCAAGCCGGGATACTTCAAAGGTACCCGGTCGAGATGGACGACGGCGCCGAGTTCCTCCGCCATCTCGCCTACGCTGGACGAGAGGCCTCCTGCCCCGCAGTCGGTGATTGCGTTGTACAGGCCCTCGTCCCTGGCCACCAAGATCACCTCGAGTGTCTGCTTTTCGTGAATTGGGTGGCCGATCTGCACGGCGCTTCCCGAAACTTCGCTTGTGGTGTGGTCGGCCTCCATTGACGAGAATGTGGCTCCTCGCAGACCATCACGACCGGTGCGACCCCCGAGCACGACAATACGGTCCTGGGGGCGCGCTGCGGTGGGATGCGAGCCGCTGGGAAGGACGCCGAGACAACCGCAGAACACCAGCGGATTTGCGGTGTAGCCGGGGTCGTAGAAGACGGCTCCGCTCACGGTGGGGATGCCCATCTTGTTGCCGTAGTCCTCGATGCCGGCGATGACTCCTTCTGCGATTCGCTTGGGGTGAAGTACGCCGTCGGGGAGCTCGTTGAATTCGGTGTCTTCAGGGCCGAAGAACAGGATGTCGGTGTTAGCGATCGGTTTGGCGCTCACCCCGATTACGTCGCGTACGACGCCCCCGACTCCTGTGTTGGCGCCTCCAAACGGTTCGAGCGCAGACGGATGGTTGTGGGTCTCAACTTTGAATGCCAGGTCTGTAGCGGCGTCGAGCGCCACGATGCCGGCGTCGTCGACAAACGCCGACCGGACCCAAGGCTTGGCAATGATCTCGGTGGCGGCGCGAATGTGCTCGTTGAGGATGCCGTCGACGGTGCTGGTCAAGATTGGTCCGGTTTCCCCAGGGGGCGGTCCGGTGTAGGTGACCAGAGCCCGGAACGTCTTGTGGACGCAGTGTTCTGACCAGGTCTGCGCCAGCGTCTCGAGCTCCAGATCGCTGGCCGGTCGGTCGCCAAAATACGCCTGGATCGCCAGCATTTCGACGGCATCCAGGCTCAGGCGTCGTTCCCGGCTCAATGCGACGAGCTGGGCCTCGTCAAGGCCTTCCAAACGAATGTGCTCGACGGCCGCACTCGTGGCAGCGGCGGCAGTGAACGGCGGTGCGGGCGTTTCGTTGATATGGAAGGTCTGGATAACGCCGTTGGCGAGAAGTGATGTGGCTATTTGCTCGACAGCGGCCAGGGTGAGACTCGGACCATGCAGGGCGTAGCGGGTCCCGGTAGCGATCTGGTCGACACCCGAAAGCCCGAGCTCGTAGATGCCGGCCATGAGGCTCTCTGCGGGCGAGTCGGTTACCCCGGGATGGAGAAGGACATCGACTGTGAACGTTGCATCGGGTTGACCGGTATCGCTCTCGATCCGGAAACCTCTGGTTTCTTCGACGACCGTGTCGTGAAGAAGGGTTGCAGTGAGGCGGTCGAGAAGCTCGGGGGAGAGGTCGCCGCTGAGGTAATAGCGGTCCCTGATATCGACCGAATCGACTCCGGGGATACCCAGAAGCTCGATTTGGCCTTTGAGGTTCTCGGCCCTGATGTCCCGAAAGCCCCGTTTGCTGGCAACTTCAACGCAGTAGTTCATGCCCCGGTCTCTGCGGTAGATCGCAGTCTGGCATCGCGCCGGCGGTGTGTCGCTCCTTTGCAGGTGGTTTCTCGGAGAGCGCGAAATCTTTCTTTAGACACCGCCACCCAAAGTGCTTGCGCAACCACTATCGTGTTCCTATCGGCGCTTTCGTCGATGCCAAATGCGGAGGACGGCGCAAGCCAAATCCGACAACGACCTTACGGTCAGGAATGCGGCGGTTTCGGGGGATCGTGTTCCATGAGGTAGGGCGGCGCATCCTGGTAGGGGGAGAATCGCCGCCCTACTTCTATTTGGTGTCTATCCAGTCGCTCCAGGAACCGGGGTAGAGCAATACGTCGCTGAACCCGACCGCCTCCATGGCCAGGATGTTGTTGCAGGCCGTGACTCCGCTGCCGCAGTAGACGACAAGTTGCTTGGCCGTGTCAACAGCGACGAATCGCTCCCGCAGCTCCTCGAGGGGGAGGAATCGACCGGTTGTATCGGTGTTGCCCTGATAGGGGATGTTGAATGATCCAGGGATGTGACCGGCCACGGGGTCGATCGGTTCGACTTCGCCGCGATGACGTTCCGCGGCTCGCGAGTCGATGAGGAGCAGATGGTCGCTACGTGTCGCAATCTCATCGCGATCGATCGTCGCGGACCACTCGGTAGCCAGAACGAGATCGGATGTTTCCCATTCCGGCACCTCGGTTGTCGTTGAACGTGGTTCCGAGGACCAGGCTCCCCAGCCGCCGTCGAGGACGAGTGCTCGTTCATGACCGAGGGAGCGGAGCATCCACCACAGCCGGGCCGCGGTCCCGGCGTCGCCCTGGTCATAGACGACGACGGTGTGCCCACCGCCGATCCCGGCAGCCTGCAGATGGGTGACGAAGTCGGCCGGTTCGGGGAGGGGGTGGCGCCCCGGGCCTTCAGGGGCGGTTAGATGATCGTCAAGGGAGAGGTAGCCCGCCCCGGGGATGTGTCCGGAACGATATTCGGCGTAGCCGCGGCCGGGTTCGGCGAGATAGAAACGGCAGTCGATCAGCCGCACGTCCTCATCGTGGAGCTGTTCGCCGAGCCATTCCGTCGATACCAGCGGTCCGGTGTTCACGTCTCTACCGCCGCCACGCAAACAGCGTCTTGGCGAGCCGGATCCAGTAGCCGGGGCGAACCCGTCGGGGCAGCCAGGCGCGCAGCACCTTGGTCGTCGGCGTGAACCGGGCGGAGGTGATGGAGCGATGAATGGTGAACGCCTTGATGCCCTCTTCGCCGAGCTGTCCGTTGAGCCCGGATTCGCCGATTCCGCCCAGCTTGATGCTGGGGAAGAAGAAGTTGATTACGTGGTCATTGACGGCGATCGAGCCGGTCTTCATCCGGGCCGCCACCGCTGCACCCCGCTTGCGGTTCTTGGTCCACACCGACCCGTGGAGGCCGTATGCCGACTCGTTGGCCTTAGCCAGTGCCTCGGCCTCATCAGCCACCCGCATCACGGGCACAATCGGACCAAACGTCTCCTCGGTCATCAGTGCCATGGAATGGTCGACGTTCTCCACGAGTGTCGGCTCGAAGTAGAGGCCATGCTCCGTTTCGACACGCGATCCACCGCTCACGATCGTTGCGCCGCGGCTAATCGCATCTTCGAGGTGGCCTTCGATAGTGTTGATCTGCGGCGGCGAAATGAGCGGCCCGATATCTCGCTTATCGCCGGTTGCAACCGTGAGCTTCTCGATTGCCTTTATGGCTTCAGCCATAAATTGGTCGTATACGGCATCGACAACGTACACCCGCTCGATGCCGACACACATCTGCCCGGCGTTGAACACACCAAATGTGATGGCAGCTTTCGCCGCGTTCTTGATGTTGGCGTCCTCGAGGACGATTTGAGCGTCCTTGCCGCCGAGCTCGAGTAGCACCGGCTTCAGCACCGCGGCTGTGGCGGCCCCGATCTTCTTCCCAACCGCCGGTGACCCGGTGAAGGCGATGACGTCGGTGTCCGCAGCGACCAGAGCCGCGCCCGTTGCGCCGTTGCCGTGAATCACCTGGACGACGTCCGCGGGCAGGCCTGCTTCGTCGGCGAGATCCTTCACGAGCTGGCCGGACAGTGGTGTGATCTCGGAGGGCTTCATCACGACGGTGCAGCCGGCGCTGAGGGCCTGTGTCGTCGAGAGCAGCGGGAGGTAGAACGGGTAGTTCCAGGGTGAGATCACGCCGGCCACGCCCAGCGGGTGATACTCAGTCCAACCCTTGGTGATGATGAAGGGCCACGATGTCCCCTTCTTGGGCTCCAGCAGGTTTCCCGCCTTGCGCGTGAAGAAATCCAACGCAGTGAGGCCGCCCAGGACCTCGGCATGGACGTCGCTGCGGTGTTTGCCGGTCTCTGCAACCACCACGTCTGCGATCCGATCCATAGACTTCAGGACGTGCTTGGCAAAGGCTCTGAGGAAGGGCTTGCGCTCGGCGTGGGTCATGGCGCCCCATTCGGTGAACGCCACGTGAGAACGTGCGACGATCGCAGCAACATCCTCCGGTTCAGTTATCGGCACGGTTCCGGCAGCCTCGCCGGTCAATGGGCTCTTCGGGGTCAGCCACCGAGAAGTCATTCCAGCTGTTCCCGGGGATTGGTGGCCACCAGTGTTGCCGGAGCGGACGCAGCCTCCCATGGCCTGGCGATTGCGTGCCAGGCAAGGGCGACAACAAGGATGGGAACACCGAGCGGGGCATCGATCCTGACTGTGTTGTACGAAACCAGTGATCCAGAAATCTGAGCCACTGGCGTGCTGCCGACGGTTATCTGCCAGCGGCGCGGTCGGGGGTCGCTCTCGAGTTCGTACGCCCATCGCTGGGAACTGATCTCCCAACGCCGGCCAAACCATGACGTGCGAGTGATTCGTGCGAGTTCGGTGCCCTCGGTATCCAACGCGGTAACGACGGATCGTTCGTGGGGGGTGAGCACCGCTTCTTCGCCGTCGGGTAGATAGATGCGGCTGATATGGAGGCGACCCAGCCGGCGCAGCGTGGCAAGTTCGCCATCGTTGCCCAGGAGGCGCCATCGGCTCGACATGAACGGGCTCCGGAGTTCCGCAGCGCCGTAGATGGTCCCGAACAATCCTCGTTCCGCCATAGGGCAACGGTAGTACGTCTCGGTTGCCCAGGCACCACGCACGCGTCGGCTTCGGGCGGTATCGTCGGCGCCATGAAGCTGCATCTGATGGACGGAACGTACGAACTATTTCGCTCGCATTTCGGCTCGCCGCCGCGAACCAGCCCGGCGGGTCAGGAAGTCGGCGGCATCTACGGCATCATTGCTTCGACTCTCTCACTTCTCAGCGAGCCGGGCGTGACCCATCTGGCGGCTGCGTTCGACTCCGTCATTGAGTCGTTCCGCAATGAGGTCTACCCCCAGTACAAGTCCGGAGAGGGGATAGACGAGGTGCTGCTCGCCCAGTTCCCCATCGCCGAGCGCGCCTTGCAGGCTCTGGGCGTGACGGTCTGGCCGATGGTGGAGTTCGAGGCGGATGATGCACTCGCTGCCGCAGCGTGGCGATGGGTCAGTGCCGTGGACCAGGTAGTGGTATTGACCCCCGACAAAGATCTGGCGCAGTGCTACGGCAACCCAAAGATCATCGGCTACGACCGGCGTCGCCAGGCGTTCATCGACAGCGATGGCGTCATGGAGAAATTCGGAGTGCGTCCGGTTTCCATTCCTGACTATCTGGCCCTGGTGGGTGACGCGGCCGACGGTCTTCCCGGTTTAGCCGGATGGGGTGCCAAGTCGAGTTCGATCATCTTGGAGCGGTACATACATCTGGAGAGCATTCCACTCGAGGCTGATCGTTGGGACGTCAAGGTGCGAAGTGCAGAGAAGCTTGCGGCAACCCTCAGGACCCACATGGGGGACGCCCTTCTGTTCCGCTTTCTAGCGCAACTGCGCCCCGATGTGCCCTTGGCGGAAGATCTGGCGGATCTCGAGTGGAAGGGCGCTGACCGCAAGGCCTTTACCGAGCTGTGCGGCGAGTTCGGGTTCGATCGATTGCGCGACCGGCCGCACAAGTGGGCCGATTAGCCAAATAGCCACTCAAAAACGGGGCTGGAAGTGCCGATACAGTTGGCATGATCCAACTCGCTCCCCGCCGTTTCGGGGCGGCGTTCGTCGCCGCGGTCGTGTTTTTCATGGTGCTCGGTCCGAGCTCTGCCTTGGGCAGTGATGCTGTCGTGTCCGATGAACTGGCCGGGGCCGAACTCGATTGTTCGAGTGATGGTCTCCAAGACTCAATCGACTGTCAGGGTGCGAGCAAAGACAAGATCGTCATCACCGAGGTCATGCAGAATCCGGCGATGGTATGGGACTCAGTGGGTGAGTGGTTCGAGATCTACAACGACGGCGGCAGCCCCGTCGATCTAGACGGGTGGACGATTACGGACGAGCTCTACAACACTCACGTCATCACCGGCCCTCTTGTCATCGGGTCCGGTGCTTATCTTGTCTTCGGCCGTAACGCGAACTCGGCCATCAACGGCGGTGTCACCGTTGACTATGCGACAGGTACCGACATCTTCCTCTTCAACAGCTCAGATCGTCTCGTGCTGATCGACGACCAGCAACGAGAGATCGACCGGGTCGCCTGGGATGACGGAGCCACGTTCCCCGACCCCAACGGCGCCTCGATGTCGCTGACCAAGGTGAGCAAGAAGAACGACAAGGGCAGCAATTGGTGCGCATCTACGACGGTCTTCGGTGATGGCGACCTGGGAACTCCCGGGTGGGCCAACTCCTGTGCGACCGGAATGCCGCTCGTCATCAACGAGATCATGCAGAACCCGAACGCAGTTCCGGATTCGAGAGGTGACTGGTTCGAGATTCACAACCCGACCGGATCGTCGGTCGATCTGAACGATTGGACGATCAAGGACGATGACAGCGACGTCCACACGATTGGTCAATCGCTAATTGTTCCGGCGAACGGTTTCATCGTGATCGGCCGCAACGGCAACTCCGCCGACAATGGCGGAGTCTCGGTGGACTATGTCACAGGTTCGGATGTCCTGCTGCACAACAACTTCGACGAGCTGATCTTGATCGATCCGGCTGGGGTCCGTGTCGACCGGGTCGTCTGGGATGACGGCCGGACGTTCCCGGACCCAACGGGCGCCTCGATGTCGCTGCGCAGCTCTACGGCAGATAACGCAAACGGGGCCAACTGGTGCCAGGCAACGACACCGTTTGGGGCAGGTGATCGTGGCACCCCCGGTGCGGTCAACACGTGCGATGAACCCACCGGCCTTGCCCCGCTGGGGAGGCTGGAGATCACCGAGATAATGGTCAATCCCACGGCCGTCGCCGACAACGATGGTGAGTGGTTTGAGATCTACAACCATGACCCGGCGCCGGTAGATATCAACGGATGGGTCATCCGTGACTTCGACACGAACCTACACACGATCAACAACGGAGGTCCGTTGCTGGTGCCCGGCTACGGGTATCTGGTACTTGGCCGCAGCGCCGACCCTGCAACAAACGGTGGGGCCGCCGTCGACTACGCATACGGTACCGCCATGGTTCTCTACAACGCTGCCGATGAAGTGGTCCTCGTTGATTCGAATGGGACGATTGTCGACCAGGTTGCCTATGACGACGGTCGCACCTATCCCGACCCGGAGGGGGCGGCCATCGCCTTGAAGAGCCTGGCGCTACGCAACGACGTTGGCGAGCACTGGTGCGCCGCGAGCACTGCGTATGGCGATGGTGATGGTGGCACGCCCGGCGAGCACAACGAATGCGGCCCGGGGACGCCGCTGGCTCCGCTGGTGATCAACGAGATCATGCAGAACCCGGAGACGGTCCCCGACTCAGTTGGTGAATGGTTCGAGATCTACAACCCGACCGCTGACGCAGTCGATATCGATGGTTGGATTATTCGCGACGATGACTACAACCAACATGTCATCGACAACGGCGCTCCATTGATGGTCGCTGCGTACGGCTACGTCGTGCTGGGTCGCGATGCGTCGACCTGGGCCAACGGCGGCGTCACCATCGACTACGCCTATGACACCGGGATGGTGCTCTACAACGCTGACGATGAGCTGATTCTGATCGACTCGAACTATGTCGAAGTGGACCGGGTCGAATGGGATGACGGGGTGTCGTTCCCCGACCCGGTAGGAGCTTCGATGAGCCTCACGGATCCGGGGCTCGACAACGCGGTCGGGGCGAACTGGTGCATCTCTGGCGGCTCCTACGGTTCAGGCGAGCGGGGGACTCCTGGAGCTGCAAACCAATGCGGGCCCGCATGTTATGTCGACGGCCTGCAGGTGACGGTCACTGCGACCCCGGATGTGCTGTGGCCACCAAACGGGCGGCTGCATCATGTGACCACCGAGGTGACGATCCTTGATGAGGAGCCGGACACCCTGGTGAGGCTGGTCGATGTTGTCTCCGATGAGGCGGAGTCCGACAACAACCGCCACCCGGACATCGTCATTATCGACGACTTCAACTTCGAGCTTCGCGCCGAGCGTAACGGTTGGGAAGACGGCCGTGTCTACACGATCACATACGAGGTCACCACCCCCTGCGGCGGTGTGGAGGCCTTTGCTACAACGGTCGTCGTTCCCCACGATCAGGGTCACGGGGCCTTCTAGGGTTCCGGCGGCGCCTCTACAACCCCAGGCCTCTACCGATCAGTTCCTTCATGATCTCGGTGGTGCCGCCATAGATGGTCTGGGCGCGACTGTCGGCGTACATGCGAGCGATCGGGTACTCGGTCATGTAGCCGTAGCCGCCGTGAAGCTGGAGACCGCGGTCTATGACATCGAGCTGGAGTTCCGTACACCACCACTTGGCCATGGCGGCGACATCCGGGGTGAGCCGTCCTGCGACCAACTCCATGATGCAGTGGTCGATGAAGACCCGCGCCACCTCGAGTTGGGTGGCCACCTCGGCCATGATGAAACGGCTGTTCTGGAACTTCCCGATGGGGCGACCAAACGCGGTGCGCTCCTTGACGTAATCCATGGTGAACTCGAAGGCCTTCTCGGCGGTCGCCACTGCCCCGACTGCGATGGCCATTCGTTCCCGTTCCAGCCCTGACATCAGGTAGAAGAATCCGGCACCCTCCTCACCGATCCGGTTCTCGACCGGCACGCGGACGTCGGTGAAGAACAGCTCTGATGTGTCCTGGGCCTTGAGGCCGATCTTGTCGAGGTTCTTGCCTCGCTCGAATCCCTCCATATCTGCCTCAACTGCAAGGAGCGTGAGCCCGCGGTGTGGGTCATCGGAGGTTCTGGCGACGACGATCACGAGATCGGCGAGCTGTCCATTGGAGATGAAAGTCTTGGCGCCGTTGAGAACATAGGAATCACCGTCGCGCACCGCTTTGGTGGCAATCCCTGAGAGATCGCTGCCGGTCCCCGGTTCGGTCATCGCTACGGCAGTGATCAGGGATCCGTCGACGCAGCCGGGCAGCCAGCGCTTCTTCTGCTCCGCAGAACCGTGTTCTTCGACGTAGGGAACGACCATCTCCGAATGGATGTAGAAGCCGGGTCCGCTGGCCAGTCCGTTGGCGAGTTCCTCGATGAGGATGACCGGGAATCGGAAATCGGCGACACCGGCGCCGCCGTACTCCTCGGCAACGGAGTGGCACAGGTGGCCGCCGGCACCGGCCGCGAGCCAGCTGTCCCGGCTGACGACACCGTCGATCTCCCACTGCTCGTGGTGCGGCGTGATCTCTCTGGAGATGAACTCACGGGTCGCTTGCCGATACAGCTCGTGATCATCGTCAAAGATGGTTCGACGCATCCCTCACCTCGTGTTGCCGACTGATCCCACTCTATATCGGGGATCAGTTGGCTCGCAGGTGATACAAGGTCCTGGTCTCGTTGACCTCGAACCGGGTCACGATCTCGCCGTGAGCGGTGGCTGCGCTCTCGAAGAGCTCGCGGCTGTAGGGGGCAAGCTCGGTCGTTCGGCTGGCCGAGATGCGCATGGCCATCGGGTCTGCGGGATCGACGAACTCGACGACAGATTCAGTGCTGAAGTCGAGAATCTGAGCGACGACGCTCTCGAGCGGCAACCCGATGCCAAGACAGAGATGATGAAGCACGGCCAGCCAAGTCGCCAGGTCCGGGCGGACTCTGTCGAGGAAGGCCGCGCGTTCGGTTCCCCGCCATCCAAAAGCGGGTGTCGGGTTGGTTATGTCGACAACAAGTGGTGTCAGATTCCGGGTTCCTGCGTTGGCGGTTGCCGCGTACAAGGCGTCGATCGCTCCCTGGTCGTTGTCCAGGCCGATCGTGTTCTCGAAGTGTTCGCTGAGGATCAGCGTGAATAGCCCTGCGTTCGCTCCGACGTCGACCGCAAGCGCTTTGTTGGCCGCCGCAGCCGCCGTCGCACGGACAAAGTCCGCCTTGGCCTCGGTGGCGGCTTTCTCATACGGCAACATCTCTTCGTAGTCGCTCCAGGTACTGGGCGCGGTCGACTCCAGACTTGCGATGAGCTTCCTCATCTTGCGGATTGTCGCGATGACCGCAACGCGGGGTAGCAGAACCTTTCCTACATCACGTCGACCTTCGGTGGTCATTCCCGCCGCTCGCTGCTCCAATCGACTACGCAGACGAACGTGGGTGAGGATTCCCTTGTGGATGCTGGGTCGACCGCGTAGCAGTTTGTTGAGCTCGACAATCGGGATACCGGCAATCTGGCCGGAAATCATGCGCTGGAACGGGACCCCCGCATACGCCTCGAGCATCAGCGGGGCCAGGAAGTGGTCACAGAATTGCCCGTAAGCCGTCCAGATTCCGCGCTCGCCGAACTCGTCCAGAGACGTGATGTCGATGATCGTGGGAGTGGTGCCTGCAAAGACCACGTTGAATGCCGAGGCGTCCTTCAGGATGAACCCACGATCCAGGGCCAGCAGATTGACGTCGAGCGTTGCCAGGGCGGCATCCTTCAGCATTGAGAATGACCACTCGGCCGGGTAGTTGATTGGGGCGATCCGCCGCGACTCAATGATGGAGTCACCGGGGATGCCTTCGGGTGGCGAGACATCGTCTGCTACCCAATTGTCCACGAGTAGACCTTTGGTGATCAGTTGGTCCATCAGGCCGGAAGCTCTGACGGCAGAATCTACAGCGGTAGCTTCATCGTTCAGCCCGCGTAGAACGCGATCGTCTAGGTAGAAGACTCGTGAACTGGGATCGCGGAAGGATCCAGATTCGATCATTCCGGTGCGGGGACTTCCTCGGCCGCTTCTTCGGCCCGGTCCGTGTCCTGATCGGTTGTGATCTCTACAGCGGTCTTGCGCCGCAGCTTGTTCATGCGGAGTTTGGCGGCAGCAGCGATCCCGGCGGTCCCCGCTAGGGCGATTTGGGCAAGCGTCGCGCCTGTGCCGGGGTCGAGGTATAGGAGAACTGGCTTGAGCATCGTGGTCCTTTCGTCACTGGTTCATCGGCAGCGGTCCGCCAGAGTTGAGCCGAGAATTTCGGACCCGGCTGTGATCCTAGGGGCGGTGACAATGTTTGCGTCGGCTCGCTTTCAGTTCAGCCGGTCCGCTTGATCCGTCATCTCGCCCTCGCCGCCGGGTGGCGACCATAGAGACAGGTCGGGCAGCGGATCGAGGCTGATGTTGAGAGCGCAGGAAGCTATCGCCCTTGTCCCGTTCACCGGCGTGATTGCTGGATAGATGGACTCGGGACACTCGGGAACGCGATAGGCGCTGAAGATGCTCAGGCGCTCCTTCAAAGCCGCATCGTCCCACTTCTGGCTGTCCTGGTTAGCGAGCCTGGTGGATCCGGATCCGTGGTCACCTGTAATCATCACGATCGTGTCGGTGTCGTTGCTGATGATCTGGCTGAGTGAGTCGGCCAGAACGGAGTTTGTGCAAGTCATCTGGTCGGTATAAAACCAGCGTCGGTTCTCGATCAGCTCGTCGCTGGCAACCTGGAAAGCTCGCCGCACCGGCGAATTGACCCGGTTGCACTCCTGGTCAAGTAGGAACGGAGGGTGAGGAAGCAAGATGTGGGCGATGGTCAGTCGGGGCACCCCGTCGGTGCGGTCGGTCGTGACGATTTCCGGGAGTGTTTCGAGGTGTTCCATTGAAACTGTATTGAACGGATGATGTCGCACGGCTGAAGCGAGCGGAGCGAAGATCGTTATCTGGCCAATGTTCCAGGCAGCACGCTCGACGATTCCGTTGCGGATGCAGATGTCAACCGTCGGCGAACATCGTGAACCCTGCCAGGCGTTCTCGACGAAGGCGACCTCGTAGCCCTGTTCGCGAAACGTTTTGATGATCGTTGAGTCACCTGCGAGAGCATTGCGCATAGCGGTGCCTTCGTCATCGGTGATTTCCCCGGCGTCGTAGACGTAGTCCATGTTGTACATGGACGCCACTGAGGCATACGTGAAGCTGTAGTTCGATCTTGCCTGGTCGGCAACAACGAACCCCATGTCTTCGAGATCGGTCAGGAAGGGTGAATTGTCGAACCCGAACTGCTCTTGAAGGATGTCGCCCCTGGTGTACCCGTCCATCACGATGAGCATTACATCGGGCAGATCCGGGGCCGCCGGACTGGGGCGATCGGAACCTGCAGGTTGGGTTGCGTAGGGAATCGAACCGATGGCGAGCGCCACGACGACGATCCACAGACCGACGGTCGTGATGACTGCGAAGCCAAGTTCGTCGCCGATCCGTGTCGCTATCCACAGGAGTGCGACGGCGGCGGCAACCGGGAAAACCTCCTTGAGCGCGGGGATGGGCAGCGCCTGCTCCAGATAGATCCCGGCCGCCGAGAGGATTGGCCACTGGAACAAGACCAGCAATGTGATCGCGGTCAGGGCCAGGGCCCATCGAATCCGGCGGCGGAAACCGGATGAGAACACCGCAAACGCAACGAGCGCAACGACTGCAACGATGAGGTCCATCGCTACGGCGAGGTGGAAGCGGGCGGCCATGGGCCGTTCGGCGAGTATCCACAACAGTCCTGGGAACAGAATCGTCGCTACAACCGGCAACACCCACAACACGATCTGGGCGCGCGACCACGCTGACTTGGTGTCAGATTGCGTGTCCGTCATGAGCTTGCTCAGTCCCTCCCTGTGGCCGGTGCCACTAGCCGTCGCCGCCGAATCCAAGCAGGCTTTCTCTGTTGAGTGCTCGTGACCCCGAGATGAGTCCGGCGATAGCCAGCGCCCATGCGATGAACCCGATGCCGATCGCGGCGATGACCGGATTGATCAACAGACCGCTCGACACGCCGTATGCCGCGAAGATCACCGGAAGCGACACGAGTGTCGCAGCTTGTTGGGCCGCTGCAGTGCTGCGGACCTTCGACGAGACCCACAATATGACCGACAGCGCCAGGGCAATGAACGGTGGCACCACCCAGACAATCAGAATCCACCAGCCTGCGGTCGGAAAGAACCATCCGCCTACGAGCGGGCCAACCTTCATGTTGACCAGCAGTGAGTAGATGGCGAATCCGACACCAGTTGCCAGGAACCCGGGAACCAGGCTGGCGAGCATCTTGCCCATGAAGATCTCTCGCTCCGTCAGGGGCGAGTGAGCCAGGAACTCACCGGTGCCTCTTTCCCTTTCTCCGACAATGGCGTGAGCCCCGACCGCCGACGAGATAGTGAGCGGCACCACGATCGCCACCGGGGCCAAGAGGTAGACCGCCATCATGTAGGCGCCTCGTGCGGCGGGCGTGTCCCCGACGACGTTTTCTTGAACCGGTCCCGGCAGGGATTGCAGCACCTCTCCGATCTTGTTCACGAGGTCGCTGCTCGAAGTCGACGTGATAATGGTCAGCAGCCCAAAGGGGAGTCCCACAAAGAAGACCATTGCCAGGAACCCCATCGGAATCCAATAGTCCTTGCTCTTGAACAACCGGCGTAGGTCGATTCGAGCAACGGTGAGCACGCGATCGCGTCTCATCTTGCCTCCCGCAGTGATCGCTGCATCTCGAAGTAGAGAGTCTCCAGCGTCGGATTGTCCGGCTCGACCCTCGTTATCCGGGCTCCGCCCGCAACCAGGTCGGCGACCAGATCGGGGAGGTTATCGAGATGGGTCAGGCGAACGTGCACCGAGCCATTCCACTCGGTCGATATGACGTGTTTGTGCTCCCCGATGTGAGAGAGAGCCTGGCGGTCTTCTGCGTCGAGAATCACCGACGGATTGGTGACGAACCTATCGGCAAGATCGTCTTGGCTGCCGACGATCTGAGCCTGACCGGCACCCATGAGGACAACCTGATCGGCGACGCCCTCTGCTTCGTGGAGAAGGTGTGTGCAGAGCACGATCGTTCTGCCTCGCCCGGCCAATTCCCTGATGAGGTTGAGCACGGCGCGGGCAGATTCCGGGTCGAGACCGGCGGTCGGCTCGTCGAGCAGCAGCACTTCAGGATCGTGGAGAACGGCCCTCGCCAGGGCAAGCCGGGTTCGCATCCCCGTCGAGTAGCCACCCACGCTGAGATCGAGCGCATGGTCGATGCCGAATCGTTGGGCCGCAGGCAGTATCGCGTCGTGGTCGGCGCCGAATATGTCGGCCGTGAAGCCGAGGTTGTCCCATCCGTTGAGCTGGTCGTACAGCGCCGGTTTCGGAGGAACGACAGCAGTACGTGCCCGGACTTCGTCTCCCTCCGTCACCGGGTCGAGGCCGAGAACTCGGATCGAGCCCTCATCGGCGCCGAGTGCGCCGGTCGTGAGCCGGACGGTTGTGGTCTTTCCCGCACCGTTTGGACCGAGCAGAACGGTGATCGCACCTTCAGGAACAGAAAGCGTCAGGTCATCAATTGCGGTGATGGATCCAAAGCGTCTTGTGACGTGCGAGAACTCTATTGCAGATGGCATGAGCAGGGTTATCGGTCACAGATTGGCTGAACTGAATCCTTCAGCTCGATCTGGGGGTCAGGAAAACGCCGGTAAGCGGAGGAACGGTTATCGACAGAGTCTGTTCGAACCCGTGGGCGCCGGTTGCGCCTGTTTGCAGCGGTCCCGGGTTGAGGATCCCGCTTCCGCCGTAGCGGAGATCATCACCGTTGAGGACCTCCACCCATTCGCCCGCAACGGGCACCCCGAGGGTGTAGTCGTTGCGAACCACCGGTGTGAAGTTGGCGACGAAGAGGAGTGGATTGTCGTTATGGTCGAAACGCAGGAACGCATAGACACTGTTGGCGTCGTCATCCCCAACGACCCACTGAAAACCGCGAGGATCACAGTCGCGCTGATGCAGCGACGGTTGCTCACGCAGCAATGCATTGAGGTCGGCTACCCACCGGCTGAGGCCGACGTTCTCGTCGTTGGCGATGAGCCCCCAATCGAGCTCAAGCTCGTGGTTCCATTCGGCGTCCACACCGAATTCGCCGCCCATGAAGAGAAGCTTCTTACCGGGCTGCGCCCACTGGTACGCAAAGAGCAGCCGCAGCCCGGCGAACTGTTGCCACCGATCACCCGGCTGCTTGCCGAGCAGGGACCCTTTCCCATGGACCACCTCATCGTGGGACAGGGGGAGGGTGAAGTTCTCGTTGAATGCGTAGACCATCCGAAAACTGAGCTCGGAATGGTGATGACGCCTGTGGACCGGATCGCGCGATATGTACTCCAGAGTGTCGTTCATCCAACCCATATCCCACTTCTGGCCGAATCCGAGACCGCCGACGTCGGTGGGGTGGGTGACCATGGGAAAGGCGGTTGACTCCTCCGCATACATCTGAATGTCGGGGAACCGGGCGTACGCCGCCCGATTGATCAGTTTGAGCAGCGAGATCGCCCCCAGGTTTTCTCTGCCCCCGAACTCGTTTGGGATCCATTCACCGTCGTTGCGTGAGTAGTCGCGGTAGAGCATCGAGGCCACCGCATCGACTCGGATGCCATCAGCGTGATACTTGTCCAACCAGAACATTGCGGAAGACATCAGGAAGCTGCGCACCTCGTAGCGGTCGTAATTGAAGATGAGGCTGTCCCAGTCGGGGTGATATCCGACGCGGGGATCGCTGTGCTCATACAAATGGGTACCGTCGAAATCCGCCAAGCCGTGGCTGTCGGAGGGGAAGTGTGACGGAACCCAGTCGAGAATGACGCCAATGCCGTTCTTGTGAAGGTGGTCAACGAGATACATCAGATCCTGTGGAGTCCCATATCGTGCGCTAGCCGCGTAGTACCCCGTTGATTGGTATCCCCACGACCCGTAGAACGGATGTTCCATGACGGGGAGAAGTTCGACATGTGTAAAACCGGTGTCACTGATGTAGTCGGCGAGTTGGTGCGCAATTGCCCGGTAACCGCCGGGCTCATATCGCCACGAACCAAGATGGAGCTCGTAGATCGAGATGGGTGCGTCCAGCGCATTGTTGGCGCCCCGCGTTGCCATCCAGGCCTGGTCGGTCCATTCGTAGCTCAGATCCCAGACCATCGAGCCGGTTGCAGGCGGCTCCTCGGTCCTAAACCCATTCGGGTCGGCTTTGTCAAAGGCGGGTCCGCCACCCTCGGGGTAGATCCGATACTTGTAGACATCGCCATGGCCGACGCCGGGGATGTGTCCGTTCCAAATGCCGGACGAGTCCGGGTTCAGCGCCCATCCGTTGGACCAAGAGTTGAAGTTCCCGACCACCTCGACCCTGGCTGCAGAAGGTGCCCACACCCGGAAGTACGTGCCCTTCGCATCGGCGTGTGCGCCGAGCACGTCGTACAACGAGGTGTGCGTTCCGCCGTTGAAAGACCAGCGGTCGTCGTCGGTGAAGGGGCGGGGATCATGAGTCATAGTGCCAAGTTACCTTGTTGAGGTACCGGCAAGAAGCCGGAAACGGCGCATACCAGAATGCGAGTGCACCGATGAGTGTGGCAATATGTGCGTATGTCTACGCGTTCTACTGCACCAGATGTTCTATCGATGGTTCTAGCGGGAGGGCAGGGGACGCGACTGCTTCCCCTGACTTCGGTGCGAGCGAAACCCGCTGTCCCCTACGGTGGCCAGTATCGGCTGATCGACTTTGCGCTCTCCAACCTCGCCAACGCGGGGTACCGCAAGATAGTTGTACTCACCCAATACAAGAGCCACAGCCTCGATGTTCACCTGTCGACAACATGGCGCATGTCGACCTTCCTGGGCAACTACGTGACGTCGGTGCCGGCGCAAATGCGACGCGGGCCACAGTGGTTCGCCGGGTCGGCCGATGCCATCTTCCAGAATCTCAACTTGATCGACGATGAGCATCCCGACTACATATTCGTGTTCGGCGCCGATCACATCTATCGAATGGATCCCGAGCAAATGCTCGAGCACCATATCGACAGCGGTGCGGGGGTCACGGTCGCCGGCATTCGTGTTCCCCGGGAAGAAGCCAGTGCCTTTGGTGTAATCGAGCGCAACCGGTACTCCTCGATGATCGACGCCTTTCTCGAGAAGCCCGAAGATCCCAAGGGGCTTCCCGACAGCCCCGATGAGGTCCTCGCCTCGATGGGCAACTACATCTTCACTACCGAAGTTCTCGTCGATGTGTTGAATGCCGACGCGCAGGACAAGGAATCGGGAAGGGACATCGGCGGGGATCTCATCCCTGCGTTGGTAGCTTCGGGTCAGGCCCATGTCTACGACTTCACGACCAACGAGGTTCCCGGGGAAACACCCCGCGACCGCCACTATTGGCGCGATGTGGGAACACTCGACTCCTACTACGAGGCGAACATGGACCTCGTCGCCCCCCACCCGATCTTCAACCTCTACAACGATGACTGGCCCGTGTTCACGTCGACCCGCACGCTGCCACCCGCCAAGATCGTCGCGCATGGGGAGTTCGGCTCCGGCGATATCGCCAACTCCATGTTGTCCCAGGGCTGCATCATCACCGGCGCCACGGTTCACGGCTCGGTGCTGTCGCCGAATTGCCGTGTCGAGCCGGGTGCGGTGGTAGAGGGCTCAATCCTCTTCGACGATGTCCACGTGGGCGCCGGAGCGATAGTGCGTAACGCGATCGTCGATAAGCACGTCGTGATTCCGCGGGGTCGTCAAGTAGGTCTCGATTCCGAGCGTGATGCCGAGGAGTTCACTATCTCTCCCGGCGGTGTGGTTGCAATCGGCAAAGGCCACAAGGTCAAGTACGCCTAGTCGGCCGCTGTCCCCCGGGGTTCCTCGGTGGTCCGACTATGGACGCGAGGCTGACGAGAGAATCTCGTCGTAGACCGCGATGTGGCGCTGTGCGGGTCTCGTCCACGACCAGTCGTGGCCCATCCCACGCTTTTGGATTGCGGTCCTCCGCCGTTTGTGCCGCCAGGCGCGGGTCGCACGGTGGAGGGCGTCAACCATGCCGGCGACATCGACCGTCGCCGCCAGGAACCCCGTCCCGTTCTTGCGGTCGGCGTCAGCGTCGATCACCGTGTCGTGGAGGCCACCGACATCGGTGACCACCGGGATGGTGCCGTAGGCCATCGCCTGCATCTGGGCGAGACCACACGGTTCGAATCGACTCGGCATCAGCAGGAGGTCCGAGCCGGCAAAGATGGTGTGCGATAACTTCTGGTTGTAGCCGTCGGCAAAGTACATGTTGTCCGGCCACTCCTGTGCGGCCCAACGAGCCCAATCTGCGAGATGCTTCTCACCGGAGCCGAGCATCACCATTCGGAAGGGCATCGCATGGGCGTAGCGGACAGACTCCAAAGCAAGATCAATGCCTTTCTGCTCGACCAGCCTCGTGACTATGCCGACGATCGGGGAGCCGTTGTCCTCCCAGCCCGCCTCGGCGAGCAAGTCGCTGCGCGAATCTGCTTTGCCGGCGAGGTCGTTGCGGGCGTAGTTGGATGAAAGCATCTCGTCCGTCTCCGGACTCCAGATTGCCGTGTCGATGCCGTTGCGGATGCCGACAAGCCGATCGCCGATGCCGTTGAGAACGCCGTCCAATCCCATACCCGATTCAGGGAGTCGGATTTCGTCGGCGTAGTTCGGGCTGACGGCGATGACGCGGTCGGCCACCTGGATTGCTCCCGCCACTGGATTGACGTCTCCGAAGCATTCGTATGCAGAGAAGTTGTGCTCGATCCGGGGCAGCCATTCGGGCCCGGCCCAGCCCTGATATCCAAGCGTATGGATGGTGAACACGGTTGGCGGGCGATCCTTGAGGAAGGCGAGAGCGGCGGCGGTGTGCCAGTCGTTGAGGTGAACCACATCTGGCTCGCTTGTCTGAATCAGGCTGGCGACCGCGGCTGAGAACCCAAAAAAACGGCTGTCGTTGTCTGGCCAGCCCTTGCCGGACTCATCGATGTACGGGTGGGGGCGCACGATTCCGGGCACCTTGACCAGGGTGACGTCGCCGACCCCCGCAACCTCTCCCCTGCGGGCCGAGGCAGGCTGCGCCCAATCGGGTACCGAGACGTGGCGCGGACGCTCGTTGTCCATCTCGACCTCCGCGTAGTCCGGCAGGACGAGATCCACGGCGATCCCGGCGTCGCGCAACGCAACAACCAGTCCCGCAGCCGCTTCGGCTAGACCTCCGACGCGCGCCAGGGGAGTCAGCTCTGCGCTGGCAAAGAGAACCTTCATGGGGTTCCCACCTGTTGCAGCAGAACTACCGACCATCCTTCGACCTCCCATGCGTCCGTCGCTCCCAACAGATCAGCGCAGGTCATTTCTCGGGAGGTATCAAGGACGACCTGCCACTCGTACCCGGCGAGATCCTCGGGCACTGTGAACGTTACCGCCTCGGTGTGTGCGTTGAACAGCAGCATGAAGCTGTCGTCGACTACACGTTCACCCTGCGGTCCCGGCGTGGGGATGGCTTCACCGTTCAGGAAGACCGCAAGGGACCGGGCGTAGCCGAGGTTCCAATCCTCATCCGACATGGGAGTGCCGTCTGTGTTGTACCAACCGATGTCGTGGACACCCTCGCCGTGCACCCGTCGGCCCTCGAACCAGCGGCGACGGCGAAACACCGGATGCCGATTACGGATCCCGATCAGCGTTTTGGTGAATCCCAACAGGAATTGATCGGTGTTCTCCCAGTCGTACCACGAAATCTCGTTGTCCTGGCAGTAGGCGTTGTTGTTCCCCTGCTGGGTGCGCCCGAGTTCATCTCCGCCAAGCAGCATCGGGACCCCTTGGGACAACAGCAGGGTCATCAGGATGGAGCGCTGGCGCCGCTTGCGCAGCTCGAGTATGTCCGGGTCGTCGCTGGGGCCCTCGGCCCCCGAGTTCCAGGAGCGGTTATGGGACTCTCCATCGCGGTTTCCCTCGCCGTTGGCGAGGTTGTGCTTGTCGTTGTAGGAGACAAGGTCGTTGAGGGTGAACCCGTCGTGTGCAGTTACAAAGTTGATGCTGGCGTGAGGACGTCTCCCGGAGAAACCGTAGAGATCAGATGAGCCGGTGAACCGGGAGGCGAAGTTGGCAAGTGCCCAATCGGTGCCCCGCCAGTAGTCACGGACACCGTCGCGATACTTGGCGTTCCATTCGGACCACAGGGGTGGGAAGTTGCCCACCTGATAGCCACCGTCGCCAACATCCCATGGCTCTGCGATCAGCTTGACCCGGCTGACAACTGGGTCTTGCTGGATCAGATCGAAGAACGAGGAGAGCTTGTCGACCGCGTGCAGCTCGCGGGCGAGTGCTGACGCGAGATCGAATCGGAAGCCGTCGACGTGCATTTCGGTCACCCAGTAGCGCAGGCTGTCCATGATCAGCTTCAGGACGGCAGGGTGGCGGACGTTGAGGCTATTGCCGGTTCCCGTGTAGTCGACGTAGCGCCGACGGTTGTTGGGGTCGACCCGGTAGTAGGTGTGGTTGTCGATGCCACGCAAGGACAGAGTTGGGCCGAGCATGCCTCCCTCTCCGGTGTGGTTGTAGACCACGTCCAATATCACTTCGATACCGGCGGCATGCAGCGACTTAACCATCTCTTTGAACTCGACCACCTGTTGGCCCCGCTGGCCGGATGCGGAGTATGCGCCATGTGGCGCTAGGTAGCCGATTGAGGCGTATCCCCAGTAGTTGGTGAGATCACGGGTGATCAGACTGTGCTCGGAGACGAAGTGATGGACGGGCATCAACTCAACCGCGGAGACGCCGAGGTCGCTCAGATGTTTGACGATCGGTTCGCTGCCCATGGCCGCATACGTGCCCCGCAGATCCGGGGGAACGTCCGGATGTTGCATCGAGATTCCACGGATGTGCGTCTCATAGATCACGGATTTGTACAGGGGAGTGCCCGGAGGGGCATCGTCGCCCCAGTCGAAGCTCGGATCTACGACAATCGAGCGCGGCATTGCCGCCGCGCTGTCGATCTCGCTGATGCGATCTGGGTGCTGGATTTGATGGGCGAAGACGGCATCCGACCAGTTGACCTCGCCCTCGATGGCCTTGGCATACGGATCCAGTAGAAGCTTCGCCGAATTGAACAGTAAGCCGTCTCCCGGGCCCCACGGACCGTGCACCCGGAATCCGTAGCGCTGACCGGGTCCCACTCCGGGTACATAGCCGTGGTGGGTGAAGGCGGTTATCTCGCCGAGACGGATGCTGATCTCGTTGTTCTCATCATCGAACAAACACAGCTCGACCCGGTCGGCGTTCTCCGCATAGAGGGCGAAGTTGGTTCCCGACCCGTCGAAGGTCGCTCCGAGCGGGTAGGACTCACCGGGCCATACGGGAGAACTCAACTTGGCGATGCCACCTTGTAGATGCGCTCACCGTATTCCTGGAGCATGCGAGACGCAGTGACGAACGGGCCGAGGGTCTTCCAATTGTGGCGAACCTTGCTCATCCACTCCGGCGCTGGTGGGTTGCCTCCCTCCCCGTAGTACAGGGGTGCGATTTCTCCGCCGAGCACCTCGTACAGGTGATTGGCTTCTTCGTGGTCGCGCTGGTCGGAGTCTTCCGCTGCC